>DAOPYA010000196.1:0-5558 GCA_035352635.1 Candidatus Rifleibacterium sp. | reverse complement strand
CAGAAATGGATCGAGGTTCGCGACATCAACTGCGAGATTCTCATGACCACCCAGGACCCGGAAGTCACTGAAAAGCTTGGGGTAATCTGCAAGGCTATCGGCCGTCTCGGCATCAACCGTTTTCTCAGTCATCGTCTTGATGCGAGTCAACCGCAGAAGCTGCAAGCTTTCGAGGTGTTGATTCAGGAATTTTTCGAAAGCCCGCTGGGCGGCTGGGCACGAGTTTTTGAAAGCCCGGATGAGCTGCATCGGGTCAGTTTTGGGGGCTTCGACATTTTTTTCTATTGGAATATTTTTGACGATCCGGCCGTTGCGCCGGCCTTCATGATTGCCGACCAGGATACGCGTGCGGCTATCAGAAGATATATCAGCGACAGTCTCAAAAGACGGCAGTCGCTCGGTAATGAGATGTTGCGCATGTTCGCCTGGTCCACCCAATATTCTGATTTTTTGCCAGCTGAGCCAGTCGGCAGCGATGTTATCAAAGAGTTCGTTATGCGGGTAAAGAAAGCGAACGCGCCGCAGAGCACACAACTGTTCTGGCAGGGTGCGCGATGGCTGGCGGCCGGTGCGCCAGGCAAAAATCTTTCTGGAATTTATCTTCTCAGCTTCTACCCGGTAGAGGCCATCGATCGTCAGATTGCCAGAGTCCGGGCTGACCTGTTGTGGGCCGCGCTTTTTGCTGTTCTGCTGGCTACTCTGATCGGCATGCTGTTCGCACGAACGCTGATCAGCCCGGTTGCCAGCCTGATGCAGGGCGTGCAGGCTTTGCGCCGTCGCGATACAAGTCACCGGCTGACAATCATGCAAAATGACGAACTCGGGCGTCTTTCCGCAACTTTTAACGCTACCAGTGAGGCTCTCGAAGACGTTCTTTCGGCCAAAAAAATTCAGGGGTTGTTGATACCTGACCAGATGCCGCAAATAGAAGGCTTCAGCGGTGATTTGTTTAACCAGACTGCTGCAGACCTGGGTGGCGATTACTGCGATGTTTTGCCGCTGGATGAGAAACGCTGGCTGCTGGTTATTGGCGACGTCACCGGTCATGGAGTCAGTTCGGCGCTGGTTACCGCCATGACCAAGGCGATTGTTTGTGAATATGCGCGGGCGCCTGAAATATCACTCAATGAGATGTTTGTCTGCCTCAACGAACTGCTGTTCAGTCAGTTTAAACGAAAAAAGTGCCTGACAATATTTGCTGCAATTCTCGACACCAATGACAATTCGCTGACCTGTATCAATGCAGGGCACCCGTTGCCTCTGCTGTTTTCTGTTTCAGGTCTGCGCGAGTTTCCCAAAAAGGGTTGCCCGCCTCTTGGCTTCAGTGCCGGGCGCCAGGAATTTCCTCAGGCAAAGATGAGTCTGGCGGCCGGCGAATGTCTGATCATGTTTACCGATATTCTTATAGAGACGCGAGATAATACGGGCAACCCGCTTGGCAGCAGAGGCTTCGCGGCGATTTGTTCCAGGTATCTCGCTCTGCCGCCCAACGAGATGCGGGCCGGCATTCTGGCTGAAGTGACCGCACTCGCTGGCAATCAGCTTGAAGACGACCTGACGATGATCATTTTAAAGAATACCGGTCGCTAATCAACGGGCTGAAAAGAGCTGCCCCGGCTGCGGTTTTCGGGCAGGCTGTCGAGAAGAACGAAACGTCTGAAGCCCTGTTCTTCGGCATTATTCGGGGGAGTGCTAACCTTGAGGGTAACCAGCATTGCAATATTATTGCCTGGCGGAATGCTCACCCGCCTGAACTCTAGAGTGAAGCGACGGTCAGAGTAAAACATGTGCTTCTCGCCGCCCTTGATTCTGATCAGGCCATTATGGTCAGGTGGCAACTGCCAGGTAACATTGGTTATGCCGGGTCGGGCGCTGTTTTCATCCCAGGTCAGGCGTTCGATGCTGAGCTGGCCGGCGGCCATTGCGGCAGCGTCAGAATTGATGCCGCGTGTCTGTTTAAGATCTTCGAGCAACTGCTGCATGACGATGTCGGCGGCGAGAAGATTCGTCAGGTGCGAACTGCCGCTCTGCGACATCTGCATGGCGCCAACCATCATCCGGCTGATGACCAATATCAGCATCGCGGTGATCGCAACCGATACCACCGCTTCAACGAGAGTAAAAGCGCGTTTTTTATTATTTTGGCGCATAGACTAATCCGGTTAAACGAAGGCTGCGGGGCCGGGTTTCGGCCATCCAGCTGATTTCGGCGGTTAAAGTTCGATACAGGCATGGCCATTCACTGTTATGGTCGGGGCTGAGTGCCTTAACGATCAGTCGGCGATTGAAGCGGCTTTCGATTTCGCTCACCGCATCGCCAACCGTTATTTTGTTGATTTCGACGCCTTGATCGTCTGTAAGGTCGTTGCCGGCGTAACCGCGTGCCTTCGCGTAATCGACGAGTTCAGCGGCATATTGCCAGGCCATGATTTCGTCGCGGGTTTTGATGGTTCCCATGTTGGTGCGCGAAAAAAACCAGAAAATTGGCAGCAGACCGATACTGAGAATCATTATGGCAACGATTACTTCAGCGAACGAAAAGCCATGGCGCTGCAGTGGCATTATTTTAACTCCTGCGGAAACTGGTCGAAGCTGAAACTCAGCAGGCTGTCATCGTTGGAAACCCCATCGCTGCCTGCCGGCAATGCAGCGAGTGGCGCGAAGTAGGTCAGGCTGGTTCCCTTGAAGACGGCGGCTTCATCGTGGCTGCGTGTAAGCTTTTTCATGGCGAGGGCACCCCTGATTGACGCGGGTGGGCGCTTGAAGACCACCCGGCCCTGATCGGCGGCATCAGCGTTGGCGATAACTGCTGCCTGAACTGTTTCGCCGGGGTTATTGTCGAAAATGACGTTGCCGTTAAGGGCCACGAGGTAGATCAGGCATTGCTCGCGGCCGGGGCAGGGCAACAGCGGCGCCGAAACAATGATATCACCGTTCTCAACCACTATGCCGGTGTTCGAGAGGTATTCGAGGCGCCGGTCGATTTTGATGCCGGCCTTGAATTTAACCCAGCCATTGACGGCCAGGCGCCCGTTACTGACCAGTTGGCGCCCGGTGAGCAGGGCGACCGCATCTTGATTGCCGGGGTTGTCGATGGCGTAAGAGATTCGGGCCAGGCTCACCGAAGGAGTCAGCAGTCTGGTCATGCTCTTTAAATCAGGCACGGTCGGGAAAATTTCGGCAAAGACCCCGGGAATCGCATGGACAGCCGGGTGATTCGCAGACCTGACAAACTGGCCGAGCAGGTCTGATTCGGGAATTTTTTTCCAGGCTGTCGAGTCGGCTGGGCTGTGCAAAAACCCCAGGGCCTGGTTGTATGGTCGTTTTCTGATGCGTGACGCATACAGGTTCATGAATTTGATATATGACGGAATCGAACTATCTAGGCCGAAAGCGGTGCGCAGATCGTCATATTCAGGGGTGTGAATCAGGTCGAGATAGTAGGGGGCCGGGTTCATTGGGGCAATGTATGACATATTATCGATAATCGGCGGGTTGACAGGCTTGCCAGAGTCGCCGGTCAGGCGTGCAATCGACAGGTAGCTCGACCAGACGCTGCCAAGCACCAGGGTTGCCGATTGTTTCCCTTGAACTCCGAAAAGCCTGAAGAGCGAAGCAAGTCGCATTCGGCCCTCTTCAACCTGAATTCGCCCTGATTCCCCGGCAAGAATGGGCTTGTAAAATGAAGCGTTGCGACTGTCGGGGTCATCAGAAACCCCCTGATCCATGAACGAAAGCAACACCGGCCCTGATTTAGCCGAGGTGCCCGGGTAGACACCGTAGAAACCATCGAAGCCATCGTTGTCGCGAAAAAAATGAAAGCCCTCGCCGGAATTGGCGTTTGGGGCAAGAAAATCTGAGCGGGCAAGATTGAGCAGAAGCTTGCTGCTGCCGCCAAGATAAACGAGGCCGCGCCGATCTTCGACAAAGTTGCGGAATTCGGTTTTGACCGGCAGATTCTGGCCGTCGTCGTTGTTGAGAACCAGGGGCAAAGCGGTGCTGCGTGCTTCTTCGACATTGCCGAACTGATTGACGCTGACCTGGTTGTAGCCAATTTCGTCGCTGGCGCCGCTCAGGCGGGCATCTTCAATATAAAGATTGAACTTTGAGAGCACGGGTGCGTGCATGGTGCACAGGCGCACCGGGCAGCAGTAGTTGAAATCGACCGTAGTGTAAACCTTGCCCTCATTTTGAATCTTGAGGTTGACGCGAATTCTCAGATTGCCGGTTTTTTCGCGGGTAAAAGTGCCCGGGGCGGGGCCAGTCGCCGAAAAATCACCCCGGTTGACGATTATGCTTATTTCTTCGACAAGTTCGTCGCTGAAACCGCCTGCTGACCAGAGATCCTGGAGCAGCATGGCAAAATTCGGAGTCGCGTCTTCGAACAGCGGCATGGCAAACTCTTTGCTGCTGCTGAAACTGCTCAGCGGCTGGGCAAGGTAGGCAAACAGGTCTTTGAGGGCCGGGCTGCCCTGTGGCATGGCGCTACCAGGAACTGTATCAAGCATGGTCTGCGGGGTGAACTGCAGTTTGTGGCTGGTCAGGATCGCCAGTGCAGCTGCCACTTCGCTCAACTTCTGTTTTTTGCTCATCCGGTCGGCCATGGCGCTCTGGCGACTGAGAAACTGCGAATAGCCCATTGCAAAAAGAAACAGGCAAAAAAGGGTGCCGGCGACGACGAGTATAATCGAGCCAGCGTCAGATCGGCAAAGCTTAAGGGTTGGCGGGCATCCCGGGTAGAGTTTCATTGTCATTGTTTTCGAGAAGTTTCTGTTTTTCGTCTAGATCGGTGGCGCGGTTCCATGGGTCAGAGTTTTCGGCGATTTCTTCGAGGCTCAGAGGTTTATCGCGAGTTGCGGGGTCGATGGTGGCAGTTTCGGTAATTTTAACGTAAGTGCTGTAAACATACCCGGTTTTTGGCGCAGTAATTTTGTACCAGGCGCCATCAGTAGCTTCAATCTGCACGGTTGTGCCATTGGTAACATAGCCCTTAACCGCACTTGAGCCGCCCGGGCCTTCGCGAACCAGCAGGCAGCCGTTGTATGGTTCTTCAGCCGGCACGTTTTCGACGATACCCTGACGGGGGATATTCAGTTCGACGGCATGCAAAGGCGAAAGGGGCGTAGAGAAGACGCATACAACCATAGCGCTCGCCAGCAGGGCGGGCAGTAGAGTCTGCTGACCGAAGGCAGAAAAATGTTTTTTCATAAACGGCAGGTTTCCTTTCGCACTAGCGGTCGGAGTTCTCGACCAGGGTGGCATCGACGGTATCATTGCCGATACCGTTTATTTTAACACGACCGGCAAAATGGTCATTCTCTTTTCGTGCCGGCAATTTTGAGCTTCTGATCAGAATGCGGCGTTGCAAAACCGGGCTGTGAATCGTCAGACTGTCGGCACGAACGGTTACGACCCGGCCAAAAACCACGCGCTCTTCACCATTTTCTGGGGCTTTCACAAGAGTTGCAAACCTTTGCAGCGGCTTTACAGATTTGCTGACCGTTGTCGGTGCTTTAACAACCGGGGGTTCAACCGGGGTCTGTATGAAAGTCATCGCC
>DAOPYA010000195.1:0-5633 GCA_035352635.1 Candidatus Rifleibacterium sp. | reverse complement strand
CTTCCCGCCTCATCCCGGCACTTCCCGGTTTAGTCAATCCATCTGTCCCCTCACATCGGCTATGTCTTACTTTGTGTTTCGCTTGACTATTTTATTCGACAGGTTTAATCTCCATTTTTAGAACGTAATGCAAAAGCTCACCCGGCTGATAGGCCACGCCGTCGAATTGGTGAGAAATACTGAATGTGCTCTTATATAGATTAAAGCAAAAGCCAGAAACATAGATATAAATAGAATGACAGGCTACTGAATCAGTTCTATTTTCAGAGCTAAATAAATGGGTGATTTGGGTTGGTTAATTCAACTTTGGAGGCTTGATATGAGGAAACTTGCAGTTCTTTTTCTGATGGTGCTGCTCTCGGCGGTATCCGTGTATGCCCAGGACGACCTGGACCAGGCTTATTTCAAAAATTTTAAGCCCGGTACAATCCTGGTTTCATCCACAGCCATTCCGGCCCGCGCCAAATGTGATGTGTCGCTCTTCGATTATCGCGATGGTAAATTTTTCATTCCGGCAGGCGCTGAAGGCAAATTGAATGTCAGAGCCCTGCTTGCTGACGGCGCTACCCTCGGTTCAGCGCTTGAGAAGGTTAAACAGCAGAAAAATGAAAATTTACAGTACCGCACCAGCGATACATGTATGTATAAGGTCTGGTGCAGTCATGATCAGGGTGGCACCCCTTACGACAAGGTTGTCTGGCCGACCAGTCTCAAAGATGTGCCGATATGGGCCGGTTCAACTGACGCAACTACCAGTCTTGAACCCGAAGTTTATTCATGGGTTGCACCGGGTGCCGCATTTGAAGGCGATTTCCGCTCATCATTCTGGAGCCTGCTGCTCACCAGCAAGCCTGGCCAGAAGCTCTATATTACCTTCCACGTTGGCTATGAATACAAAACGCCCGCCGGTAAGACCGAAAGCAAATGGAACGCCGTGCTCCAGACCTGGGAAAACGTCGTTTCCAATGGCGAACTTGGCTACGTTCTCTCAGAACCACTTGCCGCGTCAACCGTAGAATTCAAATAACCCTTTCTCAGAAAAGCCTGCATTGCCTCAGGGTAATGCAGGCTTTTGCCGTTTATCGGGCTATCAGATTTGTCGTTTATTCTTTTTCCTTGAGCCTGCAGAGGTTGCCAGCTGGCACTCAAAAAGAACAAACCTGCAAGGTCATTGGTTTTGGAGCTGTCTTTAAGCCTGTAGCAGAGGCCGGCTGATCGAAAACTTCAGATAATTGTTGCGGCCTCTGGCTGTTTAACAGTATGCTGAAGCGGTTAAAACCGCTTCGGGGTGGGGTATTGAACAATTCAAACCGGATAATAGTCGCGATGTTTTTGTTGCTGCTGGGGGCAGCTGCTTTTCTGCAGTTTCGCCAGAATTCACAGCCGCCATTTTACAATGAGAGTCGCCTGCTCATGGATACTGTCATCAGTATCAGGGTCTGGCCTGACGACTCCCGGCCCGATAATTCCAGGGGGGCAGTTGATCTTGCTTTTGCTGAATTTGCAGCTGTTGAACGATTTGCGTCCTTTCATATTGCTGACTCTGAGCTGGCCAGACTGAACAAAACCGGGGTCTCAAGCTTGTTGGCTTCGGTTTCAGAGCTGCTTACCTTAAGTCATACTTATCACCAGCAGACTGGTGGCTTTTTTGACCCGTCGTTTGCGGTTCTGCAGAAGGCCTATGGCTTTTATGACGGGGCAGGGCGTCTGCCAGACGCAAACGAGTTGGCAGAGTTGCTGGCCATGAATTGCGGCCTTGAAAAGGTTTTGCACCGGCAGGCTGACCATTGGCAACTCGCATCTGGAAGCCTGATTGATCTGGGCGGTATTGCCGGAGGTTACGCGATTGAAAGGGCAAAAAGGGTGTTGCGATCATCAGGTTGCCGCGCTTTTCTCATTGACGATGCCGGGGATATCTGGTTTGAGGGCCGCAAGCCCGACGGAAAACCCTGGAAAATAGCAGTGCGTGACCCACGCGATAACGGGGCGCTCGCCTATGTTGAGTCAACCGCCCCGCTGGCGATTTCTACTTCCGGCGATTATGAGCGTTTTATTACGGTTGACGGCCAGAAATATGGGCACATTATGAATCCGTTCACCGGCAGGCCAGTCGATTATTATGCTTCGGTGACCGTGGTTGCCAGCGATGCAGTGACTGCTGATGCCCTCAGCACTGCTATTTTTGCGATGCCGCCAGAACAGGCTTTTGCCTGGGCTGACCAACACAGGCTCGGGGTGTTGTTCTTGAGCGCTTCGGGCAGCGTTCACCTTAGTGCCGCCGGTAAGGCCGTTTTCAGCCAGGTTCGCACCCCATGAGTTATCAGACTCCGCCGCCGGTTTTTGCCGGTCGCTCTGAAGTAATAATCATTGTAATGGTGACGCTTCTGTCATTTATTGCCTGGCTGTATCAATATTTTCAACCAGCCGCCCCCGAGGCTTCGATAGTGAGGTGGCGAGTTACCACCTTCACCAGAACCGTTTCTTCAAGAGAAATTACCCGCCCAACCGAAATGCGACTGATGGTTAAAGGAAAACTCGGACCTGCCGAAATAGAATGGGATGACCGTGGGAGGGTGCGGATCGCATCATCGACCTGCCCATGCCACACCTGTGTTCAGATGGGCTGGAGCGCTGGCGCTTCCCTGATTTGCGTTCCGAACGGTCTGCTGCTTGAACCCCTCAACGAAGAGGCCGCGTCAGTCGATGCCGTTTCCAGATGATTAGTAACTCTGACCAAGACAAAGGACAAGGAAAAATCGAAGCAGCTGAAAAATTTGTTTTACCGCCTGAGTTCGCGTGCAATCGCCCGGTTGCTCTGCAGACTGCCAGATACACCTTGATTGCTATGCTGGCCGCTGCTGCTGCGGCTCTGCAGATCATTGAATCGCCGTTACCACGATTTTTGCCATGGCTGAAGCCGGGTCTCGCCAATGCCATGACCCTGTTCGCGATTGTCAGGGTTTCGCCCCGGGCCGGGTTACTGGTAGCATTGGTAAGAACTGCAATCGCTGCAATGTTTCTCGGCAGTTTCCTTTCGCCTGTTCATCTGATTTCGTTGGCTGGCGCCACCGCAGCAGCCTTGTTGATGGCCGGTCTTTATTATCTTCGCCCGGCTTCTGGGCTTGCAATTCTGAGTATCGCCGGGGCCTTGGCCAGCAATTCAGCCCAGTTGGCTGCTGTGCAGATTTTGTTCGCCGGCAGCCTGCCACTGTGGTTTCATCTTGTGGCAATTGTGCCGGTCGCAATACCATCCGGGCTGATCGTCGCCAAAGTTACCCAGGAACTTCTAAGGAGAACAACCTGATGCTTTTACCACCGCTTTATCTGGCTTCTAAATCCCCGCGACGTCAGGAAATCCTGACGGGCCTTAAAATACCTTTCAAGATTCTCGATTCACCCTATGAGGAAAAATTTTCGGATGTTGCTGAGCTTGAACCCGAGGAGCAGGCGAGCAAACTTGCTGGATTAAAAGCCTTTCATGCGGCGGGCAGTCTGAGCAGTGGTCTGGTGATCGGTGCTGACACGATTGTCGTTCAGGGAAACAGCATTCTAGGAAAGCCTAGAGACCGACGTGATGCTGAACAGATGCTGGCTGCTCTTTCTGGCCGGCGTCACCGGGTCATCACCGGCATAGCCCTCGTTGATGTCGATGGATTTCGCACCTATTCGCATGCCGAAGTCACCTCGGTCTATTTTCGTGAACTTTCGCCAAAAGATATCAAGACCTATCTTGACACTGACGAACCCTATGATAAGGCTGGTGCTTATGGCATTCAGGGCCACGCCGGTCTGTTTGTCGAAAAAATAGAGGGTTGTTACTTCAATGTGGTTGGGTTTCCGGTGGTCGCTTTCGAAAAAATGATGCAAATGGCCGGCTACGATCTGGTCGATTTCATGGGAAGCAGGTAAATATGCGCGTTGCCATCTATCCTGGAAGTTTTGATCCATTCACGAACGGGCACCTCGATATTCTTCAGCGTGCCGCGAACCTTTTCGATCACATCATCGTCGGAGTGCTGGTGCACCCGGCTAAAAAATGCCTTTTTGAGCCTGAAGAGCGTGTCGAGATGATCGGGGCAGTTACCCGAAAAATCGAAAACGTCAGGGCCATTCATTTCAATGGCCTGCTGGTTGACTTCTGTCGCAGCGCTGGTGCCTGTGCTATTATCAGGGGCTTGCGCGCCGTTTCCGATTACGAATACGAAATGCAGATGTTCTCGGTGAACAATCAGCTGGCACCCGACCTTGAAACGGTGTTTCTCATGTCTTCACCGAAATTTTCGTTTCTCAGTTCAAGCATTGCCAAGGAAGTGGCACGCTATGGAGGCGACATCAGCGGCCTGGTGCCCGAAATCGTCGCCCGGGCCATGCGTGGCAAGTTTGGTGTGTCGGTATAGCCAGAGTTGCTTTATTTTGTCGGGTCGTAGAAGGGTGACATCTCACGAAGCTTCTGAATCACTGGTGGGATAACCCTGAGAGCGTAATCGATTTCATCTTCAGTGGTAAACTTCGACAGTGAGAACCTTACGGAGCCATGGGCGTAAGAAAACGGTGTTTCCATGGCCATCAGCACGTGCGATGGTTCAAGACTGCCGCTCGTGCAGGCTGACCCTGAGCTGGCAGCGATGCCGGCCGCACTGAGATGCAGAAGAATCGCTTCCCCTTCGATGAATTCGAAGCCGATATTGCTGGTGTTGGGCAGGCGCCAGCGAGGGTTACCATTAATATAGGTATGCCTGATCGTCGAATGCAGGCCTTCTTCAAGCTTGTCGCGAAGCTTTCTGACGCGATTGTTTTCTTCGAAAATATCATTCATGGCTTCTTCGCAGGCTTTGCCGAGTGCTACCACGTATGGAACATTCTCAGTGCCGGCCCGTCGACCGTTTTCCTGGTGCCCGCCGATCATGAATGGGCTTATGCGCGTACCCTTTCTGATAAACAGCGCACCGATGCCCTTTGGTGTGTGCAGTTTATGACCTGAGAGCGACAGCAGATCAGCGGGAATCTTTTTAAGATCGATGGGGATCTTGCCCACAGCCTGCACTGCGTCAGTATGAAAAATAACACCCTTTTCGCGGGCAATGGCCCCGATTTCGTCGATCGGAAACAACGTGCCGGTTTCATTGTTGGCAGCCATCACCGAAAGAATCGCCGTGTCTGGTGTCAGGGCGGCACGCAGTTCGTCAAGGTTGAGGTCCCCCTGGCGTGATACAGGCAGAATAGTCAGGCGGTAGCCTTTTTTCTTTTCAAGGAAACGATAAACATTTAAAACCGCCGGGTGTTCGACCTTGGTGGTGACAATGTGCTTCTTTTCAGGGGTGGCCTCAAGAACGCCACGAATGGCGTGGTTATCTGACTCAGTGCCACATGAGGTAAAGACTATTTCGTCGGGCGAGGCGTTGAGCAGCGCAGCAACCTGTTCTCGGGCCGCCTTGACATGCACCGCGACCTGGCCGCCGAAATTATGCATCGAACTGGGATTGCCGTACAATTCGCCGAAAAAAGGCAACATGACATCGCGAACCCCTGGCGAAACCATGCAGGTGGCGTTATTGTCGAGATAGACCTGTCTGATATCGCTCATTATTTGACCTCGACGATGGTAATTTTGCTATCGACTTCTTTGCGAAGGG
>DAOPYA010000194.1:0-5689 GCA_035352635.1 Candidatus Rifleibacterium sp. | reverse complement strand
CGATTGAATGAATGGTCGCCGGAACGGTTGAATTGAGCAGAAAAACGGTTTCGCGGCCAAGAATACTGCATTCCTGCGGGGCAACAAAAAACAGGCTTCTGTCGTTTCTTTTGCGATTGGCAGTCTTGCTTGAACCAAACGCCACTTTTGGAAAATGGCTATTTTTTGAAACGCTGAGGCCGGGGTGGGAAGTGCGGCTCTCTTTAGGCGCTGTGTAGGTTGGGCAGGTTCGCCACAAAGATTCGGCTATGAAACCGACATGCCCGAAAGGTACCGACAAATCGCAGTCAGGCTGGCGAGCCGCCTGCCCGTTCGCAAAATCTCTCTCGAGGCTGAGTTTTAAAAGAATATCGAAGGCATCCATCTTTTGTTCCAGAATCCTGTTTGTTTGCCCATGCTAGCAGACAAACATTTCTGATTCAAGAAATACCGTAATGGCTGTTACAGAATTTTTCGGCGTTTGTGAAATAGATGTTTTGAAAAGGCTTGGACTGTAAAATCTAAATGGCGGCTGGGGCATTACAGGTTCTGTTTTATTATAGCTGGTCAGGTTTCGTGCGGCGAGGGAGCGGCAAAAATGGTGAGTTTCAGCTCTGCGTCATCTAGAAGCTCGTATATAGGTCTTTTCCCTGATAATTTTTCGCTTTCTGAGATAATGATCGGAACCCCTTCGCCTCTTTTGTCCATGATAAAACTTCGCCGGCTGCCGCTGACATCAATATTCATGGGGCACCTTGCAAGAAGCGAGCTTATAAGCTCGTTTCTTGCCGATTGCCTTTCTGAGATACTTTCAACAGTCATGGTATTTGGAATCGTGCCGGGCGAAAAAATTTCCAGCCGGTCACCAAAAAGATGCAGCCGGATTTTTGCCCCGTAGATGGAATAATCCCGATGGGCAACGGCGTTCACTATGGCTTCAAAAACGGCATTTATTGAAAACTGCGGGGTTTCGATGCGGTTTGGTGCCTTGACAGCGTAAACACGCATATTGCGTTCAACAAACTTGCAGGCATCACGAATCTGAGCATCGAGTGGGCCGGTAAAATCCTTTGCGTCAAGCTGATAAGCCGCATTTCTCTCATTTCCACGGTAACAAACCGCCTGAATAAAAGCGTTTGAAAGAAAATTTTCAGGCGCATCCGAAGCAAGAAGAATTCCGCTGACTGTGGCATTGAACACGCCTGTATCGTCTCTTGATATCAACCGCATTTTTTCGAGAAATTCCTGATCGTTTTTTGGGGAAATGACCGTTCTGAAGCGGTTCCAGAGCTTTGAGCTGAAATCGCTGATTCCCGTGCCAGGAACAGTCTGCTCGTCAAACCGGATCAATCTGGCCTGACTCCGCTGCTGGAAAAGTCTGGCCAAAACTTCCGGTTTCATTTCACGCTTTGAACTGCCAATCCGACTGAAATAGCCTCCGGGACTTTTGTGAACGAAGAGGCTGCGAGCGATATCCAGGCGAATAATGTTCTTTTCATTACCATGCCTGTCAATCACACTTAGTTTTCGAATGATACAGTTCAACGGTGGCTCGATAGAGTCGTTGCAAATTGAGCGAATCCAGTTTTCGGCGCAATCCAATTTGTCTTCCGGTATCCCGATTATTTCACGGGTTCGGTCATCTACCCCGAGAACTACTGTTCCTGTGGCTGTGTTGGCCATGGCCGACAACTCATCTGCCATACTGTTACGATGGGGCCCTGTAATCTTGGCCCCACTGAATTCAAGAATCTTGAGTTCAAGCACAGAATCTTCACCAAGGGTGATCTTTTTCATCAATTCGACAGTAGTTTCGTTCATTGCCGACTCCCCCCGACTTTTTAAACCTTGCTGAAGTTTGAAAACATTTGACTGCCGGTTAAAGTTTCAATCCCGGCACCTGATTTGATCATAGCAGAAAAGCTCTAACCGGTAAACTTCGATGGTATGTACATAACCGCTCGGGTGTCAGGCCTTGAAAAATCAGTTCGAGCCGGTGAGAACCTAGAAAGGGGGTATTTGTCTTCCAGACAGGATCTATTACTGTTTCCGATCTGTGTCTGGCTGTTTAAAAAGTGTTATGCAGACTTCTTCAGGGTCAACACCAAAATAGTTATGTGCAATTATGTTTCGAAAGCCTTTTATTTCAGACCAGCGAATTTTGGGTGAAAGGTTCCTGGTATTTTCTGAAATTCTGGCGGCCATTTCGCCAATAACAATAAAATTCATCAAAACAGCGTCAAATCTGATTTCGTCTTCAAATAATGGCAATGGCAAAGGTGTTTCACCGGCAATGCGAAAGATTTTATCAACAACATCCTTGATTGCCTTAAGGTTGCCCATATCCTTAGACATAAATTACCTGTTTAAGAATTTCTTCACGGTAAAAGGGTTTCAGATACTTTTCCGGTGCAAGATCTACCTTCATGCCGAATTTATGCTCAAGAAGCGCTTTAAGTTCTTTTTCAATTTCGTAGACATTTGAAAGTTCATTTTTGACCGAGAATTGCCTGTAAAATGCGGGTTTGCGCCTCAGGGTGGCTGCGCGTTTTTTTTGAACGCCGGTTGAAATAGGGCCTTTTATTCATCAGAATCATAATAATTCAGCGAGGCCGGCCATGGAAATAGCGACTCTGTATATCAGCGCCCAGGGGGCGAGGCTTGCAAGAATTGGCGAAAGACTTGTAGCCAGAAGCAAAGAGGGGGCGGTCATTCATGATGTGCCGTTTTTCAAAGTCAGGCAGGTTATCTGCTTCGGCTCGGTCGAAATCAGTTCGGCCGCAATAAATCAGCTGATTCAACGCAGCATCGACGTCGTCTACCTGACTTTGACCGGCCGTTTTAAATGCCGGCTTTCAAATCTGAATGAAAAGTCGGTTATCACGAGAACGATGCAATACCGCAGAACTTTCGAAGACACTTTCAGGCAGCAGATGGGCCGGGCGATTGTCAGGGGCAAACTTCTCAACTACCGCAGCTGGGTCAACTCGCGGCAAAGGAAAGGCGGTATCGAGTCTGCAGCCGAACTGGCTGCGCTCAACGAAGCGATCGGTCTGGTCGAGTCGGCCGTAAACGCAGATGAATTAATGGGCCTTGAGGGTACCGGCACCCGGGCTTATTTTGACGTTTTCAGGCGAAACCTGCGTCAGGAAATCGGTTTTAACGAGCGCAACCGCCGCCCGCCGCGTGACCCGGTCAACGCCATGCTGAGCTTTGGTTACACCATTCTGCTGCACAAGGTTCTGGCGGCAATCGAAACGGCGGGTATCGACCCGTTCATGGCCAATCTGCATGCCAACCAGAACGGCAGGCCTTCGCTCGCGCTCGACCTGATGGAAGAATTCAGGCTTTTCATCGTCGATGCGGTGGTGGCAAGGCTGGTCAATCTCGTGCAGGTAAAGCCTGGCGATTTTATTGTGACAGCTGACCAGGGTGTAAAGATGCAACCGGCCACGATTGCTCTACTGGTCAGGGAACTGCAGGCAAGACTGAGTGCATGTTTCCCTTATGCACGGGATGGGAGGAAACTTCAGCTTCAGGATCAGATTATCCGCCAGGCATACCACTACCGTGATGTTGTCTGTGGTGAGGCTGAAAGGTACGTGCCGGTGTTTTTTCCGTGGTGACAAAATTTTGAACGGAGCTGAAAACTGGCCACTTAATCATGCTTGTCCAGACAAATTTCATAACCAGGAGAATATTATGACAGACCTTGTAAGTTCAAAAATGGCCAGGGATGGCCACGGATGAACACGGATGGACGCAGATAGACACTGCGAAAAACGTTGGTGATTGGCAAACAATGAAGAGGAGAAAGAGATATGAGAAAGATCAGGTTTTTGGCTGGTTTTGTTCTGTTGGGTTTGATGGTTGTTCTGCTGGCTCCCGCGGCAGATGCGGCAATTCCGGGTATCGGAAAAATCCTGAGCAGGCTATTTGGGAAAGTGGCGACGAAGCAAGCTGTTCAGAAGGGTTCCGGTCGGGCGATTACCGGGAAGGCTGTCGGCAGAGGCATGGCGTTGTTGCCGCATGCTTCAAAGCAGATTGTGACAAGAGAGGCAGCCGAAATTTTTGCCAAAGCTGCGCCAAAAACGTGGCTTCCAAGGGTGACGCCGGGTCAGATTATTGCGGCCGGTGGCGCTGGTGGGCTGGTGCTAGTTGGCAATTCAACGGCCAATGCGATTGAAAATGTGGGAAGCGCCACGGCCGATTCGGTGCATAAGGTTGGTGTAGGGGCAGCAGAAAACCTGCCGATGGTTACAGGTCAGATGACTGAATTTGCAGGCAGAAGTTTTGATTCGGCTTTATTTTACCTGTTTCTGATGGCGTTGATAGCAATGACCCTGCTTTTCTGGCGGTTTGGAATGATGCCATGGCATGGCGTTGCAGGCAAGTCGGCCGATCGCAAGGCTGCGGGTTCTGTTTCCGCGTGTGTCGATGTGAAGGATGCTGAAATCGTTGAAGTCGACGTCGAATGTCGGAAAGACGACAAACCGAATCTGACGTAAAAAAGACATGATAAAAGTCGAGAGGTTTTATTGTAGGCCGCCTGCGGGCGGTCTTTTTTTTGCATTGCTTTCTGAAGTTTCAATCCCCGAGGCCTTTCGGCAGGGGTAAGAACGGGCAAAATTCGCGGAAAAAATACGCTATTTTGCTCGTTTCAATCCCCCAGGCCTTTAAATGGTCAGGGAAGGGGGGGGGGGGAGAATGTAGACCCGGTGGCCGGATTTTCAGAATGAGGAGCCTAATATTTAAAGAATTCAGACGACTGTGAGAATTTTTATCAGTCGGCAAATCTCTGAATATAATTCTGGCAGATGGTTAGTTATTATGTCGCAGACTTCTTCAGGGTCAACACCAAAATAGTTATGTGCAATTATGTTTCGAAAGCCTTTTATTTCAGACCAGCGAATTTTGGGTGAAAGGTTCCTGGTATTTTCTGAAATTCTGGCGGCCATTTCGCCAATAACAATAAAATTCATCAAAACAGCGTCAAATCTGATTTCATCTTCAAATAATGGCAATGGCAAAGGGGTTTTCCCGGCAATGCGAAAGATTTTATCAATAGCATCCTTGATTGCCTTAAGGTTGCCCAGATCCTTAGACATAAATTACCTGTTTAAGAATTTCTTCCCGGTAAAATGGTTTCAGATACTTTTCCCGTGCAAGATCTATCTTCATGCCGAATTTTTGCTCAAGAAGCGCTTTAAGCTCTTTTTTTATCTCATAGATATTTGAAAGCTCATCTTCGAATTCCACCAGAAGGTCGAGGTCGCTTTCCGGATGGGCGCTGTTGCTGGCATAAGAGCCAAAAATGCCAAGCTTTTCAATATGGAACTGTTCTTTTAACCCGTGTTTTAGAGCTTTTAACTCTTTTAATATTTCATTCTTATTCATCATAGTGTCATTATAGCCTATTTTAATGCCCAGTCAACTCATGAATGAGCAAAACCTATAAGCTACCCGAGGCCTTTCGGCAGGGGTAAGAACAAGAAGAAAAAGGCTGTGGAAGCATCTGCCGAAGCGTTTCAATCCCCGAGGCCTTTCGGCAGGGGTAAGAACCGGCAAAGTAAGAATCTCTTACGAGCACCTGATGAAGTTTCAATCCCCGAGGCCTTTCGGCAGGGGTAAGAACTTCGCGCCTGGACAGACGAAGCGGAAGCACTCAAAGTTTCAATCCCCGAGGCCTTTCGGCAGGGGTAAGAACGCT
>DAOPYA010000193.1:0-6227 GCA_035352635.1 Candidatus Rifleibacterium sp. | reverse complement strand
TTCGTTAAAACTCATCAGCGAAGGCTTGCCATCAACCGGCGGCGTCCCATTGCAGACCAGGTAAATGACTGGAAGCCGCGGCTTGCCGTCAATCAGCCGCCGCCCGAAACATTCGTTCATCCAGGCGCCGCCGCGTTTCTCGGCCGGACGCGAGTAGGGATCGATGAAAAAATGCGAGATCGTCTGACCCGATTCGTTATTGATATCGAAAAATTCGACATCTTCGTGCCAGCGGGGCACGTCTTGTTGCTTCGATTTGCTGATTTTGATACCAAACAGACGTTCTGCCAGGCTAAAAAGACCCTCAAGAACGCGCGGCAACGGAAAATATGGGCGCAGCTGGTCATCGGTAAAGTCGTAGAGCTTCTCACGCAGTCTTTCAGACCAGAATGCTACATCCCAGTGGGCGAGGGGTTCGTGCTGGCCCGAATCGGCCGCCATTTTTTTAAGCTCTTCAAGTTCTTTGAGCGCGATGGGGCGGGCAGGTTTTTCGAGTTCTTTGAACATTTTTTCGACCGCGGTGACATCGGGCGCCATTTTTGTGTCAAGACTCAGTTCGGCGAAGGTTTTGAAGCCGAGAATCTGCGCTTCTTCACGCCTGAGCTTCAGCAGCTCACTGATAATTTCTGAATTATCAAATTTTTCGCTGGAGGCACGGGTGACGCTGGCATGATAAACCTGACGGCGTTGTTCGCGGTTGCGGCTGTGCTGCAGAAACGGCCCTGAACTCGGGTAATCGAGGGTAATTCGCCATGGGCCGTTTTCGGGGTCGGCTTTCTGGCCGGGCTGACCCTTTTCTTTGGCGTATGATTGCGCGGCAAGTTGTCTGAGATTGTTCGGCCAGCCTTCAGTGTCGGCACGGGCTGTGATGATCAGTTCGTAAGCTTTGGTGGCATCAAGAACGTTGTTCGAAAAGTCGGTCGCCAGTTTTGATTTGCGATTGATGATTTCATTGAACCGTTCTTTGGTCTTGCCTTCGAGGCCAACCCCGGCATGTTCGGCTGCCTGGATTTTTTTCTCGATGATGCGCTTGCGGGCATCGTTAAGACCGGCAAATTCCTGGCTGGCCCGCAATTGTTTCAGACCCTGATAAATTGGTTTGCTCTGCGACATGCGCAGGCTGAAGCCAATGACCTTGGGCAATACTTCCTGGTGAGCCTGCCGCAGGGCATCAGAATTTTTGACACTGACCAGATGGTTGATGACACTCCAGGTGTATTCAAAAGGCGTGTCGAGCTCTTCAAGAGGTTTGCAGAGTTTGTCCCAGGTCGGAACAACGTTCGCCTCAATGGAAGCGAGTTTCGTTTCGACTTCAGCAAGGGTGGCTTCCATGGCCGGAACAACGTGTTCGGCGGTTATTTTTTCGAATTGCGGTAGCCCGCTCCGTGCCATCAGGGGATTGTTTTGCAGACTCATAAGAATTCCTTTCCGTGCGATAATTTTATGCAGATATTCTAAAAGCTTTTGTCTGGCATTACCACAAAAAAAAGCCCTGACCAACAAATTGCGCTTATTGTTTTGCTCAACTGCCGATGGGAATTTTCCGATAGGGTAATCATGAAAAATTATTCTGGCCGGTTTTCTGTTTCTAAAAAAATGCTCTGGTTGTTTATTGTCGTGATCGCAGCTTTTGCGGTCGGCTGCACCGACAAAACCGGAGCGATCGAAGACCCGCTGCCGCCTTATTCCTACATTACCCCGACCGTTCAGAATTTAAAAACCTACGCCACCAGCATCTCAAAGTGCAGCGGCGGCATTCTGCGCCTGACAAGCCAATGGGCCAGCCCATACCCTGTTTCAACTGCAACAGCCTATATTGGTTTTGTGCGCACCATTCAAAACCCGAAAACCGAGCCGATCGGCATTATTGCTTCGGCGGTCGCAACCCTGAGTCGAGATCTGCGGGCCGGTCTTGCCTGGCAGACGACAACCATCGCTACTTCGCCATGTGTGGCCTCAGATACCGAAGCATTTTACAGAATGTTTGCCGAGCCTGTTCAGATACCGGTGCGCATCGGCACCGACGAAAACGCCGGCCTGTTCGGCGCAGAGATACCATTCGCGCATCAGGATATCGCCAGCGCACCGCTTGGAGTTCATCAGATGATGTTCTACATGTACATCAATCGCCAGAAAACCAATACACTCTCTTTCGAGCTGACCTTCGTTCCCTGATCAGAACTTTTTCATCGAAATCAGAGATTCGTCGGCCAGCACTTCGTCACGCAACGGGCAATCGTGCAGGTGGTCGCAACTCTTGCAGTATTTATTCTTGCGCGGCGCGAATTCTTTTTCGTGAATCATTTCGTAGGCCGTCTTGTCGATGGTTTCAACGACCAGCGGAATGTCTTCCCGGGTGCGCCGGGTTTCAATTTTGACATCGTGGTCGAGCATCAACAGCGACAGTTTGCTGATTTTCAGGCCAAGGGTGTCTTCGCAGGCCCAGTAATAGATGCTGAGCTGCTTGTCATGATCGACGGCATCTTGTGTGCGCATTGTCGGTTCGGTCTTGTAATCGAGGATTTCATACGTTCCGTCTTCGAGCTTGTCGATGCGGTCGATAAAGCCGGTCATGACCGCGTATTTGCCGCAGGGAATTTCGAAATAATCTTCGATCGAATAGGCGGGCCTGAAATCAGCGTTTTTGATATAACTGTTGTAATAACGCGTGATCTGCCTGATGCCATCCTGGCGGTATTGTTCTTCGGTAGCGTCAGAGTCAAAGCCCTCACGATGCGTCATGCGCACATCTTCGAAAATGTTGAGAACTTCTTCGAGCGTTGGTTTTGGTATCGGGTTCGTCGGGTCATACACCCGTTCGAAGGTTTCGTGAATCGTTGTGCCGAAGCTGAAGAAAGGCTGTGGTTTTGGCGGCGCCTTATCAATATAAAGTTTGCGATATGACCGCGGGCAGTTAAGATAGAGGCTCATCTTTGAGTAACTGAGTCTGATGCGCTGCCTGAACTGTTCCTGGGTTTCGCCGACCATTTCGTGCGGTTTCACTTTCCATTCGGGGCATGGCCCGTAGAATTCGCACCAGGCGCAGAGTGAACCCTTCTTCGGCTCAAACTCGTTCTTATTGATTGTGGTAACCAGTTCGGCCATTTTGACCTTGTGGGCCTGAAAGTCTTTTTCAACGGGCTCGAGGGTGTAGCGACGGTTGTTCGACAGGTAGTGATAAGAAACCCTGGCAACCCGCCCGGGCCATTTCTGGTTGGCGGCGAGAAACATGTTGAGCAGGCTCGCGTCTTCGTTGATAACACGCTCGTCTGGCACTTTTTTGCCCGTCTTGTAGTCGATAATCTCAAGGCGCCCGTCTGGCAACTGATCAACCCGGTCGATCTGCACAACAGTATCAACACCGTTCCAGCTCCATTTAGCGCCGACTTCGAACATTACCGGGTTTTCGTGGCCATTGAGACCTTTAAAGTATTCTTCGAGCATGATGTTTGCTCTGACCTTGAAACGCTCTTCTTCCTCGGCATCAGCGTAACCGTCTGCGATCCAGTATTTGTTGAGAATGCCTCTGAATGGGTTGGTGCGGCTGCGGCCCGCTTCATAATTTTCATGAAAATCACGCAACGCGAAATGAATCGACCGGTCAAAGCTGAGATTTGGCGTGGGTCGGGCTTCTTTCGGTACGCGGTCGATGTATTTGAGCCGGTATTTGAGGGCGCACGACTGGAAACAATTGATCTTGCTCGGTGAGAGCAACATGCTTTTCGCGTCTTCGCAGAGTTCGAGATAGTCGCAGTAAGCGCACAGCGGGTTTCGCTGGCCCTCAAAGGCACCTTCGAGGTTTTCCCTGACGAATTCGCTCAACGATAATTTAAGCTTTTCGATATCTTGACTGGTCGGGGTGAAGGGCACCACATCGCCGGTAAGCAGATAAATATAAGAGAGTTTTTCGACCCGGGCAGGGTAGACCCGGTCGGCGATAAACCAGTTGTAGACGCCGCTCAGGTCAAGTCGCGCTTCATGGGGAGTCATCGCTCTTTTGGCAGTTTTATAGATGATGACATGAAAGTTGCCGTTCGGCAGAAGGTCGATGCGGTCGAACCTGGTGGTGAGAATCAGGTCTTCGAAGCCGATGCGAGCCTGCTCGCCGAGAGAATGCACCTTTGGGTAGCCGCGCTTGAGCAGTTCGTTCAGATTGTTGAAGGCTGTGTAGGCTTTGGTTAAAACATCTTGCCGGCCGGCAGCGCTGAGATCGGGTTCTTTTTCGACCCGGGCTGCCGCTTTTTCGAGCAGGGCGCCGGTTTCAATCAGTCGGCCACCACTTAGATACTCTTGCAGCATGGCCTGCAGCAATTGATAAAGCACCAGGGCCGGTTTTTCTTTGTCTGGAATCGGCGCTTTATCGAGATATCTGAACTGGTATCGCCTCGGGCATTCGCGCAACGTCTGAATTTTAGACATTGAAACGATCAGACGCTTTTCGCCACAGCCGGCTGCCAGAGAGCAGGTCGAACAGGCCGGCCCGCCGAGCGGTTCGAAATTTTTCTGCCGTATTTGGCTGCCAATGCTCTGCAAGAGCTGATTCCCCTTGCGAATGAGCGACTCGCCAATCTCGATGCGAATTTCTTCACTATGCCTCAGAAAAATGGCGGCGAAACTTTTGACTTTGCCAGGCCAGCGCTGGTCGGCGGCGGCGCATATCGTGGCAATAACGGGGTCAGTGATCAGATCGCTCTCGCTCAACAGGCGCTTGCCGCTTTTATAGTCAATCAAAGTAAGGGTGCCGTCTGGCTGCTGATCGATGCGGTCGATGGTGGTTTGAAAACAGAATTCATCAGTATTATATTCGATGAATTCATTGACCATTTTTGTTCTTGAGCGCGGAAACAGCTTTTTCAGGTAGTTTTCGAGGTGCCCCCGGCCGGTATTTTTAATTTCTGCCTGCATTTCTTCTGGCAGATCAGTCGGGATTGCCTTGTAAAAACTGGTAAACAAAGCGCTTTGCGGGCCAAGGGTATCGGTCGGTTTGTAGTCGCGATGAAAACTTGCCAGCGCGTCATGCAGAGGGCGATCAATCGCCAGATCAAAAGACAGTTCGTCTGAGAACCCGCCTTTCTGGTGTTTGACATAAATCGATGCGTATTTATGCGGGCAGGTCAAAAAGGTGCGTATTTTCGAGGCATTCAGTGTGGGTATCTGCCCGACCGGGCAGGTGTCTTGAAACTCACAGTAGGCGCAGGCAGACGAGCGAACCGGGTCGAAATTGCCCTGATAGATTGCTTCGCCGATATCGAGATAACGCTTCTTTGCCATGGCGATTTCGTTGTTGTTTCGGGTAATACTAAGGGTTGAGCAATCTTTAAGGTAGATGAAGGTCAGTTTGCGCACCTTGCCCGGCCAGACCGAATCGGTTGCCAGAAAAAGCATCTGCGCGGCCAGTGATTTTTCGAGTTCGTCAAGGCCACCATAGGGCGGCTTGCCAGACTTGTAATCAATCAGTTCAATGGAACCATCAGGGTGGCGATCGACCCGGTCTATTTTGCCCGTGTACTCACCGCCAGACACATCTACCTTAAAAAAATAATCGACTTCAATATGGCGTGCCGCACCTTGGCAGAACCGCGAAAAATAGGCACGAAGCCCGTTTTCAGCCTGCACGCGATATTCTTGTTCCTGGGTCTGCGACTCATAGCCCCTCGGATCCCAGTTTTCATTGAGAATTTCGAGGAGTCGATCAAGCTTGAACGGGGTGTCAGCCCTCTTGTTGCGATAAAAAACCGCCAGCGTTTTATGCAGGGCCTGATCGAAACTGAGCTGTGGGCTGGCCCCCACAGGCTTCTGCAGGCGACGGATATGGGTAAAGTAGAATTTTTTGGGGCAGGTCTGATACAGCTCAAGCTTGCTGCCGCTCAACGAAGTCTTGATTTTTGCCGGCGAACCGTTTGCTGGTTGGCTTGTTTTAGCTGTGGGGTTCGCAGCTGCCGGTGAATCTGGTGGTCTGGCGGCGGGCCTGCTCGGGGGCGGCGCCTTGTCTTTCTGGTCGAGGTTCTTCTTATGTTCCTGCGTTTTTCTGAATAACCGCGAAAAAAGATCAGGCTTGTCGGCCATGCTGCTGACTCCTTCAATTTCTTTGCTGACATTATAGCCTAAAACACATCCAAACAAAACCTATCATTGGCAAGCAGGGCAAACGCTAACTTAACTACCTCTAAAAGCTAGTTTCGGCAGGTCAGGCGATTGCATAAGCGACGCTTGTCGAGCACCCCATA
>DAOPYA010000192.1:1031-6406 GCA_035352635.1 Candidatus Rifleibacterium sp. | reverse complement strand
GGGGAAACTGTATTGGATCAGCCTGGGTGCGCTTAACCGGCGGGTAATCAAGCAATACTTTTTCGAGCAGGGTTTTCAGGTCTGGTTTTTTCATGCGGCGATCATACCATAAAAACAAACCCCCCGCCGAGGCGGGGGGGGTGTGATTACTTTTATCTCAGCTCAATACTGGAAAGAACTGCCGCCGATAAATTCACGCAGAATTGAAGTCGGGGGCACTTCTTTCGGGTCAAGCGGCGCGAAGAATGACAGGGTTCTCAATATCTGTCTGGCTTGCGAGTAACATGGATTCTCAGGCGGGATATCAAGAAACAGTGGTTCGGCGATCGGCCTCAGCACCGCCCATTCATAAGGAACGGCAGAGTTGAAAACCGTGTTGGCGCATTCCTGGAACGGGAAAATATTGCGCTCTTCACCGCGGCGCACCGAAGACCAGCGCCCTATAGTTTCGGCGGCTGAATAACCACGGTATTTGCTGTCGCGAACCGTACGCCTGATAAGGCGGGTGTCAGTGGTGGCAATGCGGTTGTAATCATCGATTACCATCTGGGTCAGTGCGCTGATGTAAATGCGGTATTTGCAGTCGGCGGGCACCGATCTGGTGAGCTCGTCATTCAGGCCATGAATGCCTTCGATAATGACGATCTGGTCTTCGTTGATGCGCATCGGGTCGGTCTGATCCTTGCGATGACCGGTATGAAAATCGAATTCTGGTATCTGGGCAACCTTGCCGTCAAGCAGTTCGCGCAGGTGCTGGTTGAAAAGTTCAAGGTCAAGAGCGTAGATCGATTCGAAATCATAATCTCCGTTTTCGTCGCGCGGCGTGTGCTGACGATCAAGAAAATAATTGTCGAGCGACAGGGCGACCGGGCGCAGACCGTTAACTTTCAGGTGGGTGCACAGGCGCTTGCTGAAGGTTGTTTTGCCCGAACTTGAAGGGCCGGCGATCAGAACTATTCGTATCGACGGGTGACTCGAGATTTCGTCGGCGATGATCTGTATTTTTTTTGAATGCAGTGCTTCGGCGGTCTTGATGAAGTCAGAAATGCCACCGTCCTTGATTTTTTCGTTGAGGCGGCCGACGTTGTTGACTTCAAGAATCTTGCCCCAGTGCTTAGTTTCGCGGTAAGCCTGAAAAATCTTGGGCTGCCGTCTGATCTGGGCGGGGATGGTAGGATCGTCGTTTTCGGGGAACAACAGAACAAAGCCCTGAGCATATTGCTTGAGGTCGAATATTTTCAGATAGCCGGCCGATGGAACCATGGCGCCGAAATCGAGGTCAATATACTTCCAGCACGATACGATGCCGACCTTGTCGGTATTGAGGTTCTTCAGCAATCTCGCCTTTTCGGGGTAGCCTTCGCGATTGAACAGGGCGATTGCTTCGGTTCTTGTCATGGTTTTTTTGCCGAATGGTTCATCTTTATTGATGATTTCGAGCATCTTGGTTTTAATGTAGCCAAGAATCTGCTCTGAAACCGGAACATCGGTGAACAGATCGTAGTAATAGCCGTTGCCGATCGAATGGTCGATAGCCAGGCGGGCGTTGCGGTAGAGTTCCATGATGGCGCGTGCCAGCACGAAAGTCATGCTGCGGCGGTAGCAGTCGCGGCCGGCTGGCGATTTGTAATTGAGAAATTCAACGTCGCAGTTCATTTCGGGGGCAAAATCGAGACTGAGAATGTCGTTGTTAACCTTGGCGCAGATATAGGGCAACCCGTCACTGGTAGGCAGGCTGGTGGCCAGCCCGATAATCTGTTTTCCTTTTTCGAGACTGTGTTTGCTGCCATCAGGCAGGGTGATGGTCAGTGTTTCAGCGGTCTTGTCGTTATCAATCATTTCTTCCGGGAAATTAGTCATCGTCAACCTCTAAGTAAAATTATGGGATTCAAAAAACAGACCCCGCAGGACTTGCGGGGTCTGTTCTGCACAATACACCCGCCGTTCAGGGTTTAACCCACCTGACAGCGTTAAATGCACGCAATTCAATTAAATACACAGGATTTTCAGGCAATCTCATTTTGATCCATTTAAAATTTTGGCAAGAGGTAATTTTATCACTGTCAATACAGCCTGTCAATCAGCCAAAATTTTTCAGAAAAATTTCCAGGGCTAATTTTTCGTTCGCTTTACATGCGGCCCGATAAACCTTAAAATGAAGTAAAGAAGAGTTGTATGTCTACCAGGGATAATTAATGGGACTATATATGAAGCAGCCTGCCAGGCTTGTGATGGCTCGCCATGCCATGTCGAATTCAGCAAGACTGATTTTGCGTGGTTTGTCTTTATATGCCTGGCGCTCCGGCTTTTTGTTGCTGCTGCTTTTTGCCACGACCCTGCCGGTTCTGGCGATCAACGCCCCGACAATCACCAAAGTGGCCAATGTTGCCGTCGCCCCCGAAACCATTATGTATTCAAACCTGGCGGACTTTCAGATTACTGGTAATGCCGAGGCCAACACCACCGTAACTCTCTACCGTGGCGCGACATTGCTGACAACAACCACAACCCCGGCTAACGGCGAATGGGTCATCAACCTGGTTGGCCAGCCCCAGGGCAGCTTTAACTACTCAGCCACCGCCTATGACGGCATGTTTACCAGTGAACCCAGCGTCGCCGTTCCGGTAATCATCGACTGGACCCCACCATCCCTCACCCTCCGCTACGGTAACGCCGGTTGCCGCTCTGATGCAAAGTTTCAGTGTACTATCGGTCTTATTTTTGCAACAGTTTCTGATGCTCTTTCCAAACCGAATTTTGCGACAGTCGATTATAAGGTTGATTACGCAATCATGCCGAATACCGGCGACCCCGATGCCTTTACGGTCTCCACCTGGAACGTGGTCAACGGCACCATTTCGCACGATGGCACAGCCCAGGTCAACTTTTACCCTGACGCCACCGGCTGGGGCAACATTATCCAGCCCTTCAGACAGATAAGACTACGGGCTTCGATTGCTGACAAAGCTGGAAACGTCTCATCAAAGACAACAACCTTTTATATTCATACTACCCGTCCGCCGCCCCCCACCATCCTCAAAATCTGGGATCCAGGCCATAACGTGTTCACCGGGGTCGGCGAAACGGCTGCCAATACACCTGATGGTAGTGGCTACGTGAACTACTTCCAGAATATGACGGTAGTGAATAACCCCATCAAAATCAAGGGCAAAGTCAGCACCTGGAACCCCCCTGAAAGTGGTTGGTATGCCTGCCACATCGGCGAAGAAAACTATATCAGGCGTGCTCTTGACCTGATAAACCAGGCAAATGGTGAATTTGTTCTTGATTACCCTGGCATTGTCTTCCCTTACGGCGACATCGCCCTGGATGTCAGGGCGAGAGACAGCGCTGACTGCCTTGGGCGTAGCCCGACGACCGTTTATTTGCGAACTCTGGCAGGCACCCCTTTTCCCAGAGAGAACTCAGCTCCCCATTGGGGCCAAGAAGTTAGAATAATTGGCTCCAGGCTGTGGCCGACTTATACGGGCACTGTTGTAGCAATGCCCACTAATCAGACTGTGCAGATCGGGTGGGGTGATTACAGCTACAACACATGGGTTCCAGAGTTGAGCGTTGAGGTGCTGCCCACTGGGGCTTTCAAAACAGACACGACCGGAGTTTATAATCCTGGCGACGTCTTCTATGATGCAAACGATGATGGTATCTGGAATGCCGGGGAACTCTTTCATGACATGCCTTCTTATACCAGTGACGGCAAGTCTTTTACCATTGTTAATTTTCGCAATCTTGAGTTCAGTAACAACTGGCTTTCATACCTTGGTATTCTGTCACGCAACACTCTCGGCAAATCAAGCGCCAACCGCCTTGTTCGTGCCCATCATAACATTAATTACCCACCTCTTCTGAAAGCTCTGACGTTAAGCCCTGCCCATGCTACGAACTTCAGAAGCACGGCTTTGAAGCCCACTGCCATGACCGTAAAAACCCAGACCTGGGCCGGCAATTACATCGGCGACTGGTCATGGTGCGGCTTTTACAGTCTTGATTATGGTGCTTCATACGCATTCTTAAAAAACGGCCAGGGAACAGTGATCAACTTGCCGCCCCCCACCTGGACAGACCTCTCCAAGATGGCATTTCAGGGCGTTGTTGATCTGTCGGGGGTAACCCTCGGCGAAGGCACTTACGAAATTAACGTCAATCTCAAAGACGGCATGGAACTCGTAACCCTTGACAACACTAACTGGTTCAAAATTGATGGCACCGCGCCCACCGCAACCGAGCAGGTGCCTGGCAACAACGAAGATTCGAACAGCTACACCAGCTTCAGCGCTAAAATTGTTGACCCAGGTCTGCCAGATGGCTCTGCCGGCTCTGGGGCCAACATCGACATTGCGAAACCACAACTCTGGCCTTATAAAAGACTTGCTGACGACAAACCCTGTACTACATTCGGGAGCAACCGAATGGTTTTCACCCTCACCGGCGGCGACCTTGTTCCTTATGACTATAAGGGCACCGCCTTGGGCACAGGTGTTGGTTCGCCAGTTGAAATCTGGCTCAATAACAGCGGTTCGTTCGCCTCCACCCCGATCCCGGGGTATATCCGCCAAATTTACTCTAACGGCACGTTTCAGGTTCAGAACACATCCGGAAACTTTATCTCTGGCAAAATTTATGCAATCATGCTGCCGGTGCCGTTTTTTACTTCCAATAATGGTGTTGATAAGGTCGGTGCTGTTCCTATCAGCACCATCACCGCCGACGGAACCTACATGACCAAGGTAATTACCCGTGACCGCGCCGACAACACCGGTACTTTCTATTCCACTTCGAGTAACCTCGAAATCGCCTTCGGGCCCATTTCTTTCACTCTGAACCAGCCTGTTCTTTTTGCCGGCCTGGTGCCAAACGATGTGGCAACCTTCACGACCTCATCAGTAACCACGCGAAAAGGTAACTTCGTTAAAGACGGCCAACCTCTTTCTCTGGTTCAGACCCCCAATACCCTGACTCTACTCATGCCAGCCGACTCAAACGGTATTCCCGGCGACGGCCATCAGGTTAAGTTCGGTCAGAACGGCGCCCCCACCGGTGTCGGTCAGGCAAGCTTCGGAATCAATGTGCTGACCAAAACCGCAGGCTCGTTATCTGTTTTCGGTATCATCGGCCTGGCCTCCGGAAACAGCCCGGCGATTCCCATCAGCCTCATCGATGCTTTCACAGCCGCGCCGGTTGTCGATAACATTCAGATAACCCCGGCAACCCCAAACCCGGTTGCCCAGGTGGCCACCGGTCTGCTTGGCAAACCCACAAGAAACGTTCCAGATGGCTCGCTGGCAACCTGCACCACCAATTTTGGGGTTCTCGCTACAGACGATGCACCCGCTATCGCCGGCAATCAGGCCGCG
>DAOPYA010000192.1:0-1021 GCA_035352635.1 Candidatus Rifleibacterium sp. | reverse complement strand
ATGGTTCGGCAACCGTACGATTGACTTCGGCCACAAAAGGCACCGCGACTGTTACCATCTCAATGGGTGGTGTAACCAATACCGCCGCAGTCACTTTTATTGATAAATACCCGCCACCTGCTCCAATGGGGCTTGCGCTGACCCCGCAGTATTCAAATACCGGGTCATCAGTTTTATCCTGGAACCCTTCAATTGACTTAGGCGGCGCCGGAACCTCGTTATACACCATCGAAAAATCTACTTATTCCGGCACATGGTCTGCTTATGCCGCGCTTGGCACTTCAGGCACAAACTCATTTCTTATTTCGGGTCTGACCGACGGGCAATACCGGTTTCGTGTCAAAGCCCAGGATGCTGATGGAAACATCGGGGTTTTTTCGATTGCCTCGCCGAATCTGATTGTCGATACCGTCCTGCCGCCGGCCGTGCCCTGTTCTGACATCGGCGCCGGCAACAACGACCCTGATGAACTGTTTTCTTATGACCCGAACATTTATTTTTATTACAGCGCCACCGATGACCGCAGTGGCGTCGGAGAAGTTCAGGTTCAGGTTTCAATCTCACCCGACACTACCGGCCTGGTCCAGGAACCATGGGTTACCGCCGGTTCCTATTATCTATTTCAGGACGGCCAGGGCTTCAGAGATTATTACGCTCGGGTCAGAGTAAACGCCCGGGCAGGCAACGTCGGCAACTGGGGTGCCTGGTCTAACCGCATCTCAGTCATCATGTCGGGCGCGACCTCGCCGCCAAACGCGCCGACTCTAACAAAAATCGCCGGCAAGAATGCCGTACCGGGGGTTCCGGTTCCGTTGAACATTACTTCCGGTATATTGGTTGAAGGCCTGTCAGAAGCATCAAATCTGATCATGGTCTATGTTGATGGAGTTTATAAAGGGTCGGTCATCTCAAACGGAGCCGGTGCTTTCTCAACCACCATCACTCTTACGGCCGGGTTGCACAAGGTTAAGGTGAAAGCCCATAACGGCTTTGCCGAAAGTGCTTTTTCGAACGAAATTTC
>DAOPYA010000191.1:0-6433 GCA_035352635.1 Candidatus Rifleibacterium sp. | reverse complement strand
GGAAGGCTTTGTTCATAGGGAGTGATGTCTCCGGGCTGGTAAGCATTGCGCAGCCGGATCTCAAAGGGATCGAGCTTCAGCTTCTGCGCCAGGCTCTCCATGATGTTTTCGATCACGAAGATGCCCTGAGGTGCGCCAAAACCCCGGTAGGCTGTATTGGGCGGCAGATTGGTGCGGCAGGAGCGTCCCCGGATGCAGATCTGTGGAATGTTATAAATGTTCTCCGCATGGAAGAGAGCCCGTTCCAATATCGCCACAGAGAGGTCGGCATAGGCTCCGCCATTGGAGAGCAAAGTGATGTCATAGGAGTAAATCCTGCCTGTATCATCATACTGGATAGTCCACTGAGAATCAAAAGGATGACGCTTGCCGGTGACGCGCATATCTTCCTCGCGTTCCAGCTTCACTTCCACCGGACGTCCCGTTATATAGGTACCCAAAGCCGCCATGCAAGCCCAGATCGTGGCAGCACGTTCTTTCCCACCAAAAGCACCGCCCAGACGGGGAACTTCCACGATGATATTGTGGGCTGGGATACCCAGCAGGTGGGAAATCACTTCCTGAGCTTCCATGGTGCTCTGCGTGGCAGTTTGCACCAGTATCTGCTTGGCTTCCAGGGGGATGGCACGGGTGCGCTGAGTCTCCATATAGAAGTGTTCCTGCCCGGCTGAATGACTGGTGCCGGAGAGGCTGAGCAGCCCATCCGGGATAGCACCGGAGTTCCTCTCAATCTTACGCTCCGGGATGTACCACTCCCCTTTGGAATCGGCTTCAGCTATCTCCAAGAGTGGAGGTAATTCCTCATATTCCAGCTTGATGAGCGTGGCAGCGTGAGCGGCAATGCTATAGTCTTCGGCGAGTACCATCGCCAGAGGTTGATAATAAAACATGATGCGTTCATCCGGGAAAAGCGGCTCGTCTTTGATCACATGACCGATCTGGTTTTCTCTGGGTAAATCCCTGGCGGTGATTACCTTGTGCACTCCGGGATAGCTTTCGGCCAGGGAAACATCCAGGCTCAGGAGCTTGGCATGAGCCACGGGACTGAAGCAGAAGCAGGCATATAATTGGTTCGAAAGTGGAGCTTCATCGGCAATAAAGCGGCTTTTGCCGGTTTCCTCAGAAACCGCGTAGGCATCAATACGGGTCAAAAAATTATAGCCGGTATTGCAAAGCTCGGGTAGAACAAGAAGATCAGCGGGTGGTGCTTCATTCAGAAGTTTTTCGAGTCTGCGAAGTGTGACATCGAGATTGCATAATTCGGGGGTAAATTGAACAAAACCAGCCTTCATAGTTAAATCTCCAGTTACAATTACGCGCCGGCTCAGCTCACATGAAAACTGTCGCGCATGCGCAATCTACTGCGACCGTCAAACATCCGGCGGCGCATCAGCCATAGACTCAGTATAACACCAAAACCAGTTCCTGACGAAATCATAAACATGATAAGTATCTGATAGCGCACCGCGTCGGTCGCTGTGTTGCCCGCGAGAATCTGGCCGGTCATCATGCCCGGCAGACTCACCAGACCGGCAGCTGCCATTGAATTGATAATCGGTATCAAACCGGTGCGCACGCTTTCGCGCCAGATATCTTCAACCGCGGCAATAGCAGTCTGGCCCAGGGCCAGGCGTTGTTCGATCATAGCCCGCCGGTTCCAGGCAAGGCTTGAGAAAGTATTCATCGCCAGAGCGATCCCATTCATGGTGTTGCCAAGCAGCATTCCAAGAATTGGAATAGCGTAGCGCGGGCTGTACCAAGGCTCTACTTTGATAACCAGAGCCAGAATCAGCACCATAATTGAAAAAGATGAAACCAGCATTGAACTTGCGCCGATGAAAAAGCGCCCTGGGCCTTTAACTCTGACTTTCTGCCTTGCCATTACTTCGTAGCCGGCCGCGGTAAGCATCACTACCCAGACAAGCATGACCAGCCAGAAGTTAACCGATGCAAATACGGTATTGAGAACGACGCCGATCAGCGACAGTTGCACGGTGGTGCGTAATGCCGCGATCAGCAGTGGTTTTTCGATTTCAAGGCGGGTGCGGAAACTCAGCCATGCAAGCAGCAATACCAGCAAAGAGGCCAGTGAAAGTTCGAAGGCTCCCAATGGAATGACATTCATCGCAACTGCCTCAGGCTTCCGTCAAGCTGCATGGCGTAATGACAGGCGGCCACACGATCAAGTTGGCCTGAGTCATGGCTGACCCAGACTGCCAGGCCCTGGCAGTCGCTTAAATATTTCAAAATAAATTTTTCAACCACTGCAATATTGTTTTTATCAAGACTGGCAGTCGGTTCGTCAAGCAGCAGAGCGGCTGGGTGATGCTGCAGCAGGCGCAGAATTGCCAGACGTTGCTTTTCACCAGTAGACAGGCGGCTGATTTCCCATTGTGTGACCTCTTCGCCGAAACCAAGTTCGTTAAACCATTCAAGTGAGGGTCTTTTCCAGAAGTGCGCCCCGACCGTCTCGTGCCACCAGAGACTTTCTGCCGGCAACCATGCTACCTTCTGACGCCATTCCGGGCCGCTGAGACTCTGGCAATCGATTCCATTAAGGCTGATGCGGCCAGTATACGGGTCCAGGTCGCTAATGGCACGCAGCATCAAGGTTTTGCCAGAACCAGAACTGCCACTGAGGCCAAAAACAGAGGAAGAGGGAATTCCAAAGCTGTATGGCCCGCGATGCATGAAGCGAAGCTGATCAACGATCAGCCCATTCATGGCGATTCTTGAAGCATCAGCATTACTTTTTGCCATATTCAGCGGCCAGCAGCACCTTGATAGTATTTGTTGGAAGGCTATTTATAACATAACCAACTTTTTTTTGCGAAAAAATTCAAAATAGCGCGAAGTCTGCCGATTAAAGGCAGGAAATTCAATTATTCCGGAGCCACCATGATTTCGCGAAATTTTGTTCTGGCAGTGGTGCTGATCTGCAGTTTATTTGTCACCGGGTGCAACGCATTCGAGGCATTTGACCAGGAACTTGATGCACGCGACAGCCAGTCTCTGGTTGACGAGGGCAATCTCAAGCTTGCTGCCGCTGATTTCAGCAATGCCCTCGCCTTGTTTGAGCGTGCGTTGAGCGAAGGAAGCGGTAGCGACAGTGCTTATCGTGGCCGTGCATCAGCGCGGGCAGGGCTGGCCGGTTTCAACATGTTTTCGGTTCTGGATCGCCTGCAGAATGCAGCCACACCCGGTGATTCGTCGGCAGTGATTTTTTCAGCCGCCAGGCTGATCAAAAATCTTGAATTGCTCGACCAGGCAATCGACGATATGAACCTGCTTACCGACCCCGGGCATGACGATCTGCTTTTCAGATCTCTAATGGCATCACTTTCAGCAGCGGCAACCCTGTTACAGAAATACGACACCAACCTGAATCACAAGTTAGACGCCCCCGATCAGATCGATTTCGACACCAATGATAACGCTAACGCCGACTGGCCCACTCTTTATCAACGGTTGAGTGTCGTCAGCTCGGCACGGTCACTTGAAAAAGCTTTTATTGAGCTTACCCGCGCTTTTGACGGCCGAGGCAGCACCTGGATCACGCTTTCGCCGCTTCAGGGCGTCAGTCATACCGGCATTTACACACCGGCAAACCGCAGCACCATTACCGCAGTCGGCGATTTCGCAATCCAACTGAAAACCGCCAATGCCTGGTTCAACAATTCCACAGGTGAATTCAAAACCTTGCTTATGGCTCTTGACGGAGCAAATTGATGCAGCAACCTCACACTAACAGCGCAATACCAGCAGTCGCCCGGCAATCAAAAATCAGTCATTCATGGTCATGCAGGGCGATGAGTTCGCTGTGCGGCATTCTGCTGTTTGGCATGACTGCCGGGCAGATTCTGGCTGCTGACCGGCCGCTCACATACGAAACCAGTCGTTCGCTCGGCATGGGGGGCACATCAGTGGCTATTGCCGATGACCAGCAGGCATTGTTCTGCAACCCGGCCGGGCTGGGCAAACGCACCACCAGCGCCTATTCTATGATCAGCGCTACCGTTGATCGCAGCGAAGACTACGACAACCTGAACGACCGCATCGACCGACTCACCGACGCAGACACCGCAGCGACGCGTTCGACCAATTTCAACAATCTGATGAGCGCCATGGGGCAGACCGGTTATCAGTCATGGTCTACCATGGCCTATTATCTTGGCGGCACCGGTTTCGGCGTCGCAGCACTCTACCGCGAATCAGAAAATTTTTCGGTGGAAAATCCTTCCAGCCCTCTCGTTAAATCGCGGGTTGATAAGGATACCGTCTTCTCAGGTTCGTTTGCCCGGGGCTATAATGAATCACAAATTCTTTTCAAAGACCGTGCCACCGGTTGGTGGGGCGGCACTCTCAAGATTGCCAGCCGCAAAACCGCTGACCACGAGTTCTATGCCCGTGACTTTGCCGCGCTGACCCCTGATGCACTCAAAGACACTGAACGAACGGGTGTGGCCATGGATTTTGATCTCGGTGCGCTCTGGCAGCTCAATAATCCGTGGCAGACAACCTTTGGCATATTCGCAGCCAATCTTCTCGGCTCGGACTTCTCTGAAGAAGCCGGCAGTCTCAAACGACAGTTCGCAGTCGGGGTATCTCTAAAACCACTGACCGGGCCAGCCGAACGCAATGAGAAACTCCTGCTGGCCGCGGATTACTGGGAAACAGGTGAAGACCCCACCGGACTAGCGAAACTGAGGCTTGGCATGCAGATTCGGCTGTCTCGCCACCTTCATCTGCTCGCCGGGCTGCGCGGTGGTTACCCGACCGGCGGGTTAGCTTTTGCCTGGCACGATGTAAAGATTCAGGCCGCCACGTATGGCGAAGAAATCGGTCAGCGCCCGGGCGACCGCGAAGATCGCCGCACCGCGCTCTCAGCCAACCTTGAATTTTGATTAACCCTGGCGATGCAACGATTCTTCGTGCCCTGAGATACCTGGTTGCAGAAATTTCGCGGTTGTTATAACCTTGGCAACGCCATGAATCAACCTTTTATCGACACCGACGAACGCCTCGACACCATACCCGGAACGCCCCTAAGCCTCATTCAGAAAATCGACGGCACTGCCTTTGCCATCGACACACTGCTGCTGGCTAATTTCGTCAAATTCAGACCCGACATGAACTCAGCGGCCGATCTCGGTTCTGGCAGCGGCATTCTCGCTTTTCTCATCAAATATCGCAACCCAGCCCTGGCGTTAACCGGTTTTGAACTTCAAGAAGAATTCATCGATCTGGCAAACCGCAACCTTCAACTGAACGGGCAATTCAACGATGTCAGTTTTTCGCTCATGGATGTGAGAGATATACCCGCCCGCATACTGCCAGAATCATTTGATCTGGTGGTATCGAACCCGCCATACTTCCAGATGGGGAGCGGCCGCCTGCCAACCCGCCCCGGAAGAGCGATGGCCAGACATGAAATGAACGGTACCATTAAAGACTTTGTTGAAGCCGCGACCTACATGCTGCCTTATGGTGGGCGTTGCTGCATGATCATCCCTACCAGTCGCTTTTATGAAGTAGTCGAATATCTGAAAGCAGGTAATTTCGGCCTGCGACGCTTGCAGTTCGTCATGCCCAAAGAAGGCGAAAAATCACATCTTGCCATGCTTGAAGCCGAGCGTTTTTTTAACGGCAAGCACGAGCCACTGCCCAACATCATAATTCACATGGCAGATAACAGTTTCGGCCCTGAATTAAAGCAGTTATTCAGCGTTGGCCTGAAAATCTACCGGCCCTGATCGCGAAAACCATCGTCAGTGCAAGCTTAAAAAATACCAAGAACTTTCACAACAACCAGTGCGCCTATGGCAACAAAAAAGAAAATAAACTTGGCTTTAACGTCATCGCCAAACTGGGAATTCTGATCCTGGTTATGCCCCGGGCTTTCGTTCTGATTGTAGTTTTGATTCTGGTTTTCGTTCTGATTTTCGTTTTCGCGGGTCATAAAAATACCACCTTTTCAAAAAAAGATTTGAAAAGACGGCGGCCCGACCATCTGGAGAACCCTTCGGAAGAAATCTTCCGAACCCTTAGTTGTCTTAAGAATATACAATCTTCTCGTAGATAAAGCAAGGTCAATCTATCAGATGACGTTAAAGGCTTACTTTGCTTACAGAAAAAGCGAGATTCACAGTTTTTCATGTTTGACAAAACCTGCAAAAAACGCTATTTTTCGACAAAAGTATAATAAAAAAACGGATCAGCGCTCTGTAGAAATTTTCAGGAAGGCTGTATATGCCGCAAGTTGGCAGTATCTCAGAATTATTGCATCGCCTTACCATGTGGACTGAACGCATTCTTGCATTTTCGCTCCTGGCCGGAATGGCGGTGTTTTTCGTCTCGTCAATAGCTCTGCTGGGTGGCGTAGACTGGAGCAATATCGATACCCTTTACGAGATCATTAACCGGATTCTGCTCC
>DAOPYA010000190.1:0-6559 GCA_035352635.1 Candidatus Rifleibacterium sp. | reverse complement strand
AACTTGAAAAAACAGTTAAGACGCAGGGCGGCAGCATAGACTTTATTCTTGACCTAATCGACCGGGAACTGAAAAAGAAGCGAATTGGCTTCAAGCCAAAATGAACTTGCTGATACTCAGCAAACAGAACAAAGAACTTACCACGGCAGTTGTTTGATGGCTTCAAGCAACACCTCTGGCCGGTAGCGCTTGCCATATCGGTTCATGGTTATTGAATCAACCTTGTGGCCAAGGAGTTCGCTGATTACCTCACCTGGGGTCTTCAGTTGCTTAAGCTCATTGGCAACTGAATGCCGGATACTGTGAAAAGTCTTCTTCGGGTCCTGGGTAATGTATCTGCGGTTGAAGGTGGTAAACCACTTTCCCAGCTGATGACCGTAACCGTTTACTGAATGCTGCTGCAACAGTGGGAAAAGCCGATCACATTTCTTTTTCTTAATAACCTCCAGGTATTGTAATAAACCAAGACTTTGAAGCTTCGGATGAACAGGTATCTTTCTTCTGCTGGTCTCATTTTTGAGGCGTTTATCGCCCTCAGGATTTATATCGAAACACAGAACCCCATCTACGGGAGTTATGTCTTCAACACGCAGCTGGCAGATTTCCCCGAGCCGCATTCCAGAATACAAAGCTATAAGCGGCACCCAGAATCTCTCAGGTCGGGAGCGCATTTCCTCTGATTTTTCATTCAAAGTAATAATCATGGCATTGATCTCGTCAACGCTATAAGCATTCCGCTCCTCACTGGCATTACGAAGCTTAGGCAAAAGCAGACTGTGAGCCGGGTTCTTCATTATATATTCATGTGTGCTCAACCACTTGAAATAACTGGTCAAGCAAAGCAGATACTTGTTTATCTGCCGCACGGAAAGCTTGACCTCATTTTCCATTGCAGCAATTTCCATAAGTTTCTTCCGCTTCAAAGATGGCGTTTTTTCAATGTTTGGCGGGAGCTTCAATAATAAATCCCTGTAAGTAAGCAGCAACTTATGGTCAATCTCTCCTCTTCCGGTTTCGAGCCAGAATGTCTGGAAAAGTCTGAACGAAGCTGCGTATTCTTTCTGAGTTTTATTGCACCATTTCCCGAGCTTGATCTGTTCAAAAGAGTATTTCTCAAAGAGTTTCACAATATCTGGCTGCTCTTTGACCTTGTTATTAGCGGAATCTCGGCTTTTAAATCCGATCTCCTGCAGCTTCCTCAGAGCATCCTCCTGCTTTATGATGTTAAAGCGATACTCTGTTTCAATGGACAGTATTATTTTATTCAGCCGCTCTGCCAGTTCATTAGCACGACTACGGTCTTCTGTCCTGAGACTGAAGCTGATTTCGGAGCGCTCGATCAGCTGCTTCAAATATACAGGTGTAATCTTTCGAAAGTGATACACACCTCTGATTCTCCTGGTAAGCATTTATTTTCCCTGCAAATAATACTTACTATGGAGAAAACCATGGAGAACATACCCAACCCGTTGCGATTTAATGTCACTGCATGGCTCATCAGCAGTCTCTGGAACTGCTTATTGGGGTTCGAGTCCCTGCACCCCAGCCGCTCTGGGAGCCACTTTCAGTGGCTCCCTTTGTTTTATACCTGCACAGCAAGCTATTCTATATAACTTGCTCTCTTCTGAAAGCTGAAATTTTCACAACTTTTTTGAAGAATGCCGTAGCAAAATTCGTAGCATAATCCGTAGCAATTTTGAAGTCACACCACACCATCTACTGTTTCCAACCATACTATGCATTTGCAATCATGGCCAAGCTTTTTGCTATTGAGTTCCAAAGATGCTGTCCTAGCATATAGACGACGAACTCCAGAAACCGCTTCACCCATCTTTCAGACGGCATGCCGCGCTCAAATACAGTTTTCAAAGAGCCTTTACACCGTTGAATTATCACGGGGACCTTCCAAAATGTTTTGCCGTCTCAAAGTAACATACTGAACAATCAATAAATGACCGGGCAAAGCCGAACCAGAATTTTTACATTCGCAGAATATCGGCGTCTTTTCTAACCCTGAAGAAAATGTATTCTCTAATAGCTTTGACAGCGTGGCGTTGTGGTAGTAAGCTTCTTTTCAATAAACACAAACGGGGTCGCGTGAGAAAATCGGGTTGCAGCTATAACCAGCTGACGTTGTCCCCATTAGCAATACCGAATCAGGGAATACAATAAATGGATATATCGCAGGAACTGACGAAAACCCTTTGGGCAACAGCTGACAAACTTCGCAACAACATGGACGCGGCTGAATACAAGCATGTAGTGCTTGGGCTGATTTTTCTCAAATACATCTCTGATGCTTTTGATGAGCTTTACCAGAAATTGCAGAAAGACCACTTGTCTGATGCTGAAGATAAAGACGAGTATCTGGCCGAAAACGTTTTTTATGTTCCCCCGTCCGCTCGCTGGCACTTCATTCAGCATCAAAGGGCAAAGCTGCCTTCAATCGGCAAAGACCTTGATGATGCCATGGAAGCAATCGAAAAGGACAACCCGAATCTGAAAGGTGTTCTGCCCAAAGATTACGCCAGACCAGCACTTGATAAGAAAAGGCTCGGCGAGTTGCTTGACCTTATCGGTAACATTGGCTTCAACAAAGCAGGTCACAACAGCAAAGACTTGCTTGGCAGAGTTTATGAATATTTCCTTGGCATGTTCGCTGACGCAGAGGGCAAACGCGGTGGTCAGTTCTATACCCCTGAGAGCATAGTGAAGCTGCTGGTTGCCATGCTAGAGCCTTACAATGGCAGAATTTATGACGGATGTTGTGGTTCAGGCGGTATGTTCGTTCAAAGTGAGAAGTTCATTCAGGCTCACGGCGGCAAAATTGGCGACATCTCTGTTTATGGACAGGAAAGCAACCCGACTACTTTCAAGCTCTGCAAAATGAACCTGGCTATTCGTGGCATAGACTCAAAGATTGAACTTGGCGACACCTTATCATGCCGACAAGCATAAAGACCTGAAGGTCGATTTCATTATGGCCAATCCGCCCTTCAATGTTTCAGACTGGGGTGGTGCAAGTCTGCAAGACAGTAATCTGTGGGAATTTGGCGTTCCGCCGGTCGGTAATGCTAACTATGCTTGGTTACAGCACTTTGCCAAAAAGCTGAACCCGACAGGCACAGCCGGTATCGTTCTGGCAAACGGCTCGATGACAACAACAGCCGGAACTGAAAATGAAATCAGACATAAGATGATTCAGCAAGGTCTGGTTGACTGCATGGTTGCAGTACCAACCCAGTTGTTTTTTAACACTCCGATTCCAGCCTGTCTGTGGTTCTTGGCACGTAACCGCAAGAATCACAAATTCCGAGACCGCAGCAAAGAGATACTATTCATTGATGCCCGCAAGATGGGCACCATGATAAGCCGGAAGCATCGTGCTCTGACTGAAGATGACATTGCCAAAATCTCTGAGACCTACCACAACTGGCGTAATAAAAACGGCAACTATGCTGATGTTGCCGGGTTCTGCAAATCTGCTGCGATTAAAGAGGTAGAGGAAAGCAACTTCGTGCTGACACCCGGTCGTTATGTCGGTGCCGAAGATATAGAAGACGACGGCATACCCTTTGAAGAAAAGGTCGCAGAAATCACCAGTCAGCTCAGCGAACAGTTTGCCAAAAGCATCGAATTGCAGCAGCGCATCAAAGAAAACCTTGCTAAAATTGGTATTGAGCTATGAGTGAATGGAAAGAATACAAACTTGGTGACATTGCATCTGTGCAAACGGGGCCTTGGTAGCCAGCTTCACCAAGAAGATTATGCAGAATTTGGAACACCAATAATTACAGTAGAGCACTTAGGGGACAATCGAGTTACATATCAAAATTTGCCCAAGGTTACTGACAAGGACAAAGAGCGGCTAAAAAAATACTGGCTCCAAACTGGTGATGTTGTTTTCAGTAGAGTAGGTTCAGTCGATAGAAGAGCTTATGTCACCGAAAAAGAAAACGGCTGGCTGTTTTCTGGTCGGTGCTTGAGAGTCAGAGCAAATGAACAAGTGGCTAATGGCCAATTTCTATCCTACTATTTTGGGCAAGAAAGCTTTAAGGCTTGTGTTAGAAGGATTGCTGTTGGCGCAACAATGCCTTCTATCAACACGAAAATTTTATCTGACATTGAAATCATTCTTCCAGACCTGCTAACTCAAAGAGCAACTGCCGAAATCCTGTCGTCGCTTGATGACAAAATCGAGCTGAACAATCAGATTAACGCCAACCTTGAAGCTCTGGCGCAGGCTATTTTCAAGCAATGGTTCATCGACTTCGAGTTCCCCGACGAAAACGGCAATCCATACAAATCCTCTGGCGGCAAGATGGTCGAGAGTGAATTAGGGCTTATTCCAGCAGATTGGCGCGTCGGTGAACTTCAAGAAATTGTGAATGTCAAAGGTGGTGGAACCCCCAGCACCAAAGAAAGCAGTTATTGGGATGGCGATATTCATTGGACAAGCCCCAAAGACCTTTCTAAGATACGTTTCCCTGTTTTACTGGACACTGAAAAGAAAATTACTGCAAAAGGCTTGAACAAAATCAGCTCAGGATTATTGCCAAGAGGCACTCTTTTGATGTCCTCAAGAGCACCAATAGGCTATTTGGCAATTACTGAAATTGAGACCGCAATAAACCAAGGGTATATTGCTATAAATTGCTGCCGTAGTTACTCAAACCTTTTCATGCTTCACTGGCTTACACAGAATATGGACAAAGTAACGGCAGCGGCAAATGGCTCAACCTTTATGGAAGTGAACAAAGCCAACTTTAAGAGGATAAAGTTGGTTGTCCCAGACATCATCACTCATAACCACTTTATAAATACTATTGAAAGCTCCTTTGAAATGCTTTTGAACAACGAAAAGGAAACTTTGAAGCTGAAGCAGCTTAGAGACATTCTTTTGCCCAAGCTAATTTCAGGACAAATCAATATTGAGTAAAAGGGATATTTTGCAGACAAACATCTCTTTTTTGATATATTGATTGTAGAGGCAGCTGAAAGGGTTGCAAATGCCGGTTGTGATGACCATGATGGTGGGGCCGGTGGCTGGTCTGCAAGGAGCGTTGTATGTTGCATACTGAAAAGAAAAGCGAAAAGGTAGCGGTCTGCTTTCAGGTTCCGGCTGATAAGCTTGAAGATATCAAGCGCATTGTTGCCTGCCTCGGCGGCAATGAAGCCGAAGCATCGACAGAAAACTGGCATGACAGCTTCCCTGAAGGGCACCCCGGCGTCGTTCTGCGCGGATTGAGAAACCGTGACGACCTTACGCAGGCTGAACTTGCAAAAAAGACAGGTATGTTGCAGAGCCACATTTCCGAAATAGAAAAAGGCACCCGTCCCATTGGCAAAACAGTTGCCAAAAAGTTCGCGCAGGTATTTAATACTGACTACAAGCTATTTTTGTAAAACGCCAGACAGAGGAACTTAAGCACAATCGGCCATGGCAATAATAACAGAAGCACAAATTGAGGAACTTTTTTTAAACGAACTGCGTGAACTCGGCTATGGCTATATTCATGGCGGCAGTGCCATGCCAGACGGCGAATATATGAGCAGCGACTCTCAGGGAGTCGTATTCAAAGAAATGCTGAAAGCAGCCATTGCCCGCATCAACCCGAATGTTTCTGCTGATGGTCAGGAAGATGCCTTCCGCAAGGTATTGAAGACCAACAGCCCAAACCTGATACAGAACAACTACGATTTTCACCGCTACCTGACAGAAGGTGTCGATGTTGAATTTCGTGTTGGAGACCGTATTGCTGGCGATAAAGTCTGGCTGATTGATTACCACAACCCGGAAAGTAACGAGTTCTTTGCCGTCAACCAGCTTGAAATACTTGAAAACAACGTCATCAAAATACCTGACATCATCATTTATATTAATGGACTGCCGCTTATAGTCGTTGAACTCAAAAACGCTGCCGACGAAAACGCCAATATTAAAACGGCTTTTACCCAACTTCAGAACTACAAAAAGGCTATTCCGTCGCTGTTTCATTATAACTGTCTGATGATAGCCTCTGACGGCTGGGAAGCAATATACGGTTCGTTAACAGCACCGAAGCAGTTTTTCCTGAGCTGGAAATCAGTCGATGGTAACGCCACGGCAGACCCGAACGTGCCACAGATGGAAACCATGATAAAAGGCATGCTGAGCAAAAAGACTCTGCCTGACCTGATTCGTCACTTCACGGTGTTTCACAAGAACAAAGACGAACTGACCAAGATTATTGCTCGTTACCATCAGTGTTACGCCGTTAACAAAGCGGTTGAAAAGACCCGAATGGCACAACGCTGACGATGACAAGGGCATTATCAAGGTCATTATGACTGGCTCTTCTTCTGACCCCGAAGATTGGCAGGAGCACGTCAGGAACAAACAGAAGCGCAAGGCAATCGGGGACAGACTCAAAAACCCGAAAGACGAACTGAAAATCGTTCTGGTCAGGGATATGTGGCTGACAGGCTTTGACGCACCATGCCTTCACACTTTGTATCTGGATAAACGTAAGCGCTCAGGGAACCCCTTCTTGAAAGATAAAAAAACTGGTTTATGGTT
>DAOPYA010000189.1:0-6671 GCA_035352635.1 Candidatus Rifleibacterium sp. | reverse complement strand
ACTTGAAGCCTACGGTGCCGCTCATGTTCTGCAGGAAATTCTCACTGTCAAATCAGATGACGTTGAGGGTCGCGTGCAGGTGTATGAAACGATCATCAAGGGCAAAACTATCATGAAGCCCGGTATTCCAGAATCTTTCAAGGTTGTGGTTTCTGAATTGCAGAGCCTTGGTATTCAGGTTGACCTGAAGAAAGACGCCAAGGAAGTAACCATCGATGAAGGCGGAGAACGAGTTATGGTCGCCGAAACCGAAGAAGACTGGATGGAAGAAAGCCCAGAAGAAGCCGAAGACGATATCCTCACCGCTGATGTTTCAGGTGAAGAAGATGGCGAAGACGATGATGAAGAAGAAACTGAAGATGAAGAATAAGCCCGATTCCGGTATGATCATAAGGAAGGAGACATTTTAAAATGTTAGATATGGACAAATTTGATGCGATTCAAATCAGCATCGCTTCTCCCGAAAAAATCAGGTCCTGGTCCTATGGGGAAGTCAAAAAACCAGAAACCATCAACTACCGCACGCACAAACCGGAACGCGACGGGCTCTTCTGCGAAAGAATTTTTGGTCCCCAAAAGGACTGGGAATGCTTTTGCGGCAAATATAAGAGTATTCGCTATCGCGGCATCATCTGCGAACGTTGTAATGTAGAAATCACCAAAGCCGCCGTGCGCCGTGAGCGCATGGGTCACATCGCCCTGGTAACTCCGGTCGGTCATATCTGGTATTCAAAGGGCAGCCCGAACTATATCGCCCTGTTGCTTGATATTTCAGCCAGAGATCTCGAAAAGGTTCTGTATTTCCAGAGCTACATCGTTATCGATCCGGGCAATCTACCCCTCTCTAAAAAACAGCTGCTTCCCGAAGAAGGATCAGCCGGTGAAATGGGCTACCGCGAACTGCGCGAAAAATACGGTGATATGTTCACCGCCAAGATGGGCGCCGAAGCCGTTAAAGAACTGCTCGCCGAAATCGACCTGCAGAAACTTGAAAAAGAACTGAGCGAACAGCTCAAAACTTCGACCGGCACCAAGAGAACTCACCTTCTCAAACGCATGGAACTGGTTAAAATGTTCGCCCGCTCGGTCAGTCGCCCAGAATGGATGATTCTCGATACCATACCAGTTATCCCGCCAGATCTGCGCCCGATGGTTCAGCTCGACGGTGGTCGTTTCGCGACTTCAGATCTTAATGATCTCTATCGACGGGTTATCAATCGCAATAACCGCCTGAAAAGGCTTATCAAGCTTCAGGCCCCAGATATCATCATCAAGAACGAAAAGCGCATGCTTCAGGAAGCCGTTAACGCGCTTGTTGATAACGGTCGGCGTGGCAAACTGGTTACTGGTCCGAATAACCGCCCGCTCAAATCGCTTACTGACATGCTCAAAGGCAAGCAGGGCCGTTTCCGCCAGAACCTTCTTGGTAAACGCGTTGACTATTCAGGCCGCTCGGTAATCGTTGTTGGTCCGACCCTTAAACTGCATCAGGCCGGTCTGCCCAAAAAGATGGCGCTTGAACTTTTCAAGCCCTTCGTTATGCACAGATTGCAGCAGAAGAATCTCGCTCACAACATCAAGAGTGCCAAAAAAATGATCGAGCGCGAAAGAAATGAAGTCTGGGATATCCTTGAAGAAGTAATCAAGCATCATCCGATTCTTCTTAACCGCGCCCCGACACTGCATCGCCTCGGTATTCAAGCCTTTGAACCCGTGCTCATCGAGGGCAAAGCTATTCAGATTCACCCGCTCGTTTGCGCTGCTTACAACGCCGACTTCGATGGTGACCAGATGGCGGTTCACGTTCCTCTGATGCTTGATGCACAGGTAGAAGCCCGCATGCTCATGCTTTCTGCCAACAATATCCTCAAACCAGCCGACGGTCTTCCGATTGCCAGCCCGACCCAGGATATGACCATCGGTCTGTTCTATCTGACCATCGAAAAGCCCGAAGGCGCTGGTTACCCGACCAGAGAAATCAAGCTTGAAAAGGGCCAGACCTGGGAAGACACCCTCTTTAACGAGGGTCGACCATATAACTTCAGACTGGCCGAAGAAATATCCGAAAAATTGCCGGCTGGCACTGTTATTGATTCAAACGAAATTGTTGACCGCATCAAAAAAGAAAAGGTCAGCAAGGTTACCGTCTATCAATCACCGGTTTTCAGCAGCATCGTTGAAACCGTTAATGCATACGAAACAGGCAAATTCAACCTTCTCTGGCCGATCTACATGAAAAAGAATCTTTTCGTGCGTGATGCCCGCGAAGACGAAAAAGCCCATGCAGTCAGAGACGAATATTTCCGCACTACCATTGGTCGTGTAATTTTTAACGATAACCTGCCTGCTGATTTCCCTTATCAGAACGTTCAGGTAAAAAAAGGCACTGTTTCAGCCCTCATCAAGCGTTTGTTCAATGAATATTCGCTGACTGTTGTTGGTGAAACCCTCGATAAACTTAAAGGTCTCGGTTTTAAATATGCCACCGTCTGCGGTCTGACCATTTCGATCGTGGATATGATCGATCCGCCGAAAAAACGTGAAATTCTTGAACAGGCAGACCGTAAGGTTGTCAAAATCCGCGATAGATGGACTAAAGGCGAAATTACCCGCGACGAAAGAAAACAGGCTGAAGTCGATGTCTGGACAAAGGCTACCGAAGACGTTACTGACGATCTGTTGCAGGAATTTGAATCGACCGCGCACCTTGGTGAATTCAACCCGGTTTACATGATGGCATTCTCTGGAGCGAGAGGTAATATGCAGCAGATCCGTCAGCTGGCCGCAATGCGCGGTCTGATGTCGAATCCGCGTGGAGACATTCTTGCCTTCCCGATTAAGTCTAACTTCCGCGAAGGCCTGAATCAGTCTGAATACTTCATCTCAACATACGGCGCCAGAAAAGGTCTGGTTGACACGGCTCTGCGCACTGCCGACTCCGGATACCTTACCCGCCGTCTGGTTGACGTTGCTCAGGATGTGGTTATTACCATTCCAGACTGCGGTTCAGAGCTTGGGGTTGAAGTTTCTCCGATCCGCCAGAACCGCACTTCAAACAATATCATGATCGATGATATCGTTGTGCCGATTCGCTACCGCATCGCCGGCCGCGTTCTGGCAAAATCAATCACCCACCCGGTGACCGGCAAGGTTATCACCTTCAAGCACGACAACGTTGAACTCAAACTTGAAGCAGGTCTCTATTGCACCGATGAGATTGCATCTGAAGTTGAAAGCCGTGTTGAATTCCCGGTTCCGATTGATGAACTTAAACTCGAAATGATCTGTGCTGAACAGATTATTGACCCAAAAACCAACCGCATCATCATGCGCCCTGATCGCCCGCTCAACGAATATGTTCTTGAGCGCATCCGCGAATCAAACTTCCCCGAAATCAAGATTCGCAGCAAGATCGTCATGCGCTCGCCTCTTACCTGCCGTTCAAAGGTTGGTATCTGTCAGTGCTGCTACGGCGCCGACCTTGCCACTGGCAAAGTTGTTGATATCGGCGAAGCAGTCGGGATTATCGCAGCCCAGTCCATCGGCGAACCTGGTACTCAGTTGACCATGAGAACCTTCCACCTTGGTGGCGTAGCTCTGGCACAGCGCTCTTACATCAAAGCCCGTTCTGCGGGTATCGCCAGGTTTGATACCCTCAAACTTGCGAAGATTTCTGACCGCGCCAAGTTCGAAATCGGTTCTGGCACCGAAACTTTCGATAAAACTGAATTCGGTTCAAGCATTAAAACGGTTGTCGTTGGTGGCCATCTGAGCATTGAAGGCAAGAATAACCGCAAAGACCGCGTTCATATTCCGGTTGGCTCCGAAATGCGCATTGAACCGGGCGAAAAAGTAACCCCAGGTAAAGCGTTGGCCGAATACAACCCCAACAATATCGTTACTGGTTACACTGGCGAAGTAATTTTCGACGGTATCGATCAGAAAGACGGTATGGTCGTTTCTGAATCTGGCGTTATCAAGATTCTTACCCAGGACTTCGATCCGGTTACCAAAGACTTCATCATCGAAGACTATAAGATTCCACAGGGCGCTACTCTCAGGGTTGAAGACAATGAAATTATTCACGCCGGCAACCTGCTGGCTGAAATCTCGGCCCAGTCTCATGCTGCTATCGCACGTATGGATGGTATTGCCAAGTTCGAAAATGTCCGCATCAAGAACAAACAGGTAATCAGCGACAACGGCATGATATTCATTTTCCCGACCAGCGATAAGGCCGGCAACCGTGTTGAATACCTGCTGCCCAAGGGCGTGAAAGAAGCCAAGGAAGCGGCGATTAAAAACGCCGGCCTGATTCTTAATGTTAAGAACGGTGACGAAGTTATCCCCGGTCAGAAACTTCTGTCGATCATCTCTGAAGCTGAAGGCAGCGTAGCTCTTACCTCGGGCGGAACAAAAATTGCCGTCACCAAAGAAGTCGAAGAAGAATACGAATTCAAGGGTGAAATGGCTGCGGCTATCGATGAACAGAGCAAGTCTCTGTCGCTGATTGCGCCGATCTCCGGTCTGGTCAGGGTAATTAACGAAAAGAGTGCCGCGAACAAGACTCTTGACCGCAAGAGAGTTATCGTTAAAAACGAAATCGAATACAATGTTCCCCGTGGCGTTATTCTAAGACCTAAAGAAAACTGCAAGATTGCTAATGGCGGTGATGTCACCGAAAACGGCGATCTTACCTCTAAGCTTTTCATTCAGGCCGAAATTGATGGTACTGTCGAAATCACCATGATCAAGTCAGAAGTCAGAGTTCATATGATCACTGATGATATCGAAGTTATCAAAAACGCTACACTTGCCCGTTCAGCAATCAACCGCGAGAACGACGAAGTCATCGCCACTGGCGGCAGCGTTATCGATGATCAGCTGTATGCCATTCTCGAAGAAAATCGCGCCGCAATCCGTGAAGTTTATATCCTCAAGGGTGAGCAGCAGGCCGTGAATGTTATAGGCGAAGACGACCTCAAAGTGCAGTATCCTGTGCCGCGTGGCGCTTCGATTAATGTTGATGATGGGCATGTGGTTAAGGCCGGCGACAAACTGGTCAGCGACATTGAACCGATGGTCAGTGAAATTTCTGGCAAAGTTAACTACATCTATGGCTATAACAAAATCATCTGCGAAGAAATCATCGAAAAAATTCTCGTATATAGTGGCGTTGAATTCAGTTACCCCGCATCACTCAGCCTGAAATTCCCGCCGACCGTTGTTAAAGATGGTGAACTGACTGTTGCGCCGATTCCGTTCGAAACCTATACTCAGGTTGAAGACGGCGATGGCACCCCTGGCATCAGAATTTGCCAGAAGGTTCTTCGCGAAAAGAAATATACAATAACTAAAGAAATGCTTGCCAGTAGTGCCTTGTTGGTCAAAGACGGCCAGGAAGTCAGGGAAGGGCAGGTTCTTGCGATTCTTAAAGCCGACAACAAGGGCGTTGTTCTTCTTGATCATGATATGTCAAAAGAAGGCAAGCTCAAGAGCACTATCAAGAGCATTATCGTGCAGCCTGGCGAATCTCATCAGGTTCTCGACGGCGCTGAACTCAGGCTCGAAGATGGTTCAAAAGTCAAAAAGGGTGAAATTCTCGCCAAATGGGGCGCCTCAGCCAGAAAGACCACTGACATTATTCAAGGTTTGCCTCGCGTCGCTGAACTCTTTGAAGTTCGTCGCCCCAAAAAAGAAGCGGTTATCGCTGAAGAATCAGGGGTGGTGCGGCTCTCTGGTAATGCAGTCACCATTCTTGATCCAAAGAGTGGCATAGAAAAGCCGGTTCGCGTTGCCTTCGGTTCAACTGGTCTGGTTGTGCATGACGGCGAATTCATTGAAGCCGGTGATGTTCTTACCGACGGCAAAGTATTCACCAAGAAACTGGTCAAGGTTGTTGGTCTACCGATTGTGCGCCGTTACCTGATGGATGAAATTCAGAGGGTTTACCGCGATCAGGGCGTCAGCATCAACGACAAACATATCGAAATAATCGTTCGTCAGATGCTTCGCAAAGTGGTTATCACTGAATCTGGTGATTCAGAATTCCTGCAGAATGAATCAGTTCAGGTCAGGAAGTTTGAAGAACGCGTCACCCGGCTGCTTGACAAGGGAAAACGCCCACCGGCAGGTGTACCGATGATTCAGGGTATCACCAAAGCGTCTCTGACTACCGACAGCTGGATTTCAGCAGCATCTTTCCAGGAAACCACCAGGGTATTGACCAAGGGCGCCATCAAGTCCAAAGTCGATTATCTCAAGGGCCTCAAGGAAAATCTTATCATCGGTAAGCTTATCCCCGCAGGAACCGGCCTCTCTGCCGGCAAGGATTTTAACTTCAAGAATCTGCCCGCCGAAGTTGAAACTGTTCAGACTCCTTCTGAGGATCTGTTCAAATCTTCAACTGACGCAGACAGTGAAGTGCTCAATGAGCTTGAAGAAGAACTGTTCATGAAACCCAGCGGTGACGAAAGCAAACACGAAGACGACGAAGGATAATTCTTTAAGTAAAAAAACAGCTGCCCCTGAAAATGGGAGCAGCTGTTTTTTTTATTATTTTCTCAATGGTGTACACAGCCTGAGGTGCATTAAACAGCTTAATGCCCGCAAATAATGATAAAAAGACTGTTGACAGTGATTTAAACATGTGCTAGTATCAGATTTCCACC
>DAOPYA010000188.1:0-6690 GCA_035352635.1 Candidatus Rifleibacterium sp. | reverse complement strand
TCAGAGCTCACGGTTCATACCCGTGCGGTCGTCGGTTCGATTCCGACCCTTGCTATTCGACATAGATTTATAGCAATCTATAATCGCCCAAAAGCCCCGTTAACAGCGGGGTTTTTTGTTTGTCTGGGGATATGCAAGTCTATACAAGTTTGCTTTTTTTTATGTTTTCGGGGTAATTTTGGGGTAATTAGCCGATAGATTTAGAAAAAGGTAGGTTTTAAGTCCCCATGACAGAGAGAATCCGCATCAGAACGCCGAAGCAGCTAACTAATGACCTGATAGAATCGCTGAAGGTTGGCAATATCAACCCGTTAAACCGCAAGAAAATCAAGCATCAGCAAAAATTTTATGATGGCTCTGGCCTGTATGTTTGCGTCAGTAAGACCGGCAAGAAAACATTCCGGTTCAAGTATCGAAGCGTTGGGGACTCGAAAAAAGAGGCCGTTATTACGCTCGGAGACTTTGACAAGAACGGGGACGGCGTGAATACATTTACCCTTGAACAAGCTCAGGCGGGGTATAAAAAGTTCATGGACTTGCGAAAAAGAGAGGGTATAGACCCGAAAGACTTTTTGCAGAAACAAGAAGAGGCGCGGGGACTTGCGCAAGTGCAAGAGGCATACACCTTTGAAGTTGCGGCGATGGAATGGCTACCGAAGCAGAGCGGGTTTACAGCAGGCCACAAAAAAAAGGTTATTGATGCTTTTAAAAAGAACTGTTACCCCACAATAGGCAAAAAGCCGATGAACACAATAACACGCGCCGATATTCAAAAAATAGGCGATGATATTGCTGGCAGGGGCGCAAAGGATACAGCCCGCCGTGTTATTGCGTGGCTCGAAAAGATATTTGATGATGCCCTGTTCTCTTGTAAGATCGAGGCAGACCCTACTGCCGGAATAAAGAAGCGATTGCCGAAGGCGGTGCGAGGTCACTTTAAAGCCGTTGTCGATGCTGACAAGCTGAGAGAGGTTCTGTTAGTCATTGATCAGATTCCCGGCTCAAAACAAGTGACAACAGCCCTGAAGTTACTGCCCCTGATATTTGTCAGACAGATGGAGCTGAGACTGGCAAAATGGAAAGACTTTGATTTTAAGCGTAAGGTCTGGACGCTTCACAAGAGCAAGAAAAAAGGCCGAAGCATTGCAGACGATAATATTGATGAACAGCCCTTTGATTATTTCGTCCCCCTGAGCGACCAGATTATTAAAATTCTTGAGGAATTGCGCCCTTATTGTTGCGGCTCTGAATACGTTTTTCCGGGACAAGATAGTATCACGCGCCCCATATCTAACGGAACTCTGAATGTAGCCATGAAGCGAATGGGAATTACCGAAACGACTTGTCACGGCTTCAGATCGTCTTTTAAAACTCTGGCAATGGAAAAGCTAGGCGTGTCTAAGCCGGTTACAGAGCACGCTCTGAGCCATTCTGCAAAGTCTGATGACCCTCTAGGCTATTTCAGAGGTTCATATCTGCCTCAGAGAAGGGCGCTGGCTCAGGTTTGGTGCAACTATATCGACCAGCTGAAGGCCGGGGAGCCTGATATACCGGCACTCAAGAAACAGCTCGAAGATTTAACCATTGTTTTTGAAAAAGATGGTTTTTAAGAGCAATAAAGCGAAAATAGTATAACTTATTGAAAAATCAGCTCTAACTTGCCAATATGAGGCAAAAATACCGCATAAGTTCCGAAATCGTTAAAAGTAAAAATAGGTCGATTTTCCAAAGGCGGTTAAACTGAACTAGTCAGGTATATCTCAAAAAACGAAAGGACAAAAAAAAGAAGTAGAATCAAATATCAATTACGGGGTTGCTTTAAGCAAATACCCCTAGCCGATTTGGCTCTTTTGTGAGGCGTTTTTTCTGGGACAGCGTTCAAGAATCAAAAGAGCATCTAAGCGAATACCGCGAGGTATTCTTGAGCCTAAGGGCTGACACGCTAGCGGCGGAATCAAGTTTAGATGAATTTCTAAACTCCCTGTGTTTTTAACAGGAGATTCTGTGCTATGCAAAAAGATCACAATTCCCTTTTACGCCTGAAACAGATTCAAGAAATCTGGCCGATGTGCAAGGCAACGGTCTACAACCTCATAAAAAGAGGTATTCTGCCTCCCCCGCTCAAAGTGGGAAAATCGAGTTATTGGCGCTATTCCGACATTGTTGCAGTCATCGAAAAATTGGAGACTGCAAAATGAATAAAAAAATAAGCCCCATGGCCGGGGCAGAGCAATCTTTCAATGATGAGTATACACCAATTCAGCCTATTGATGCAAATATCAGCGTATGCAAGAACGCAAAAGATAATACCGGCACAGTCTCGACAATCAGAAAACAGCTCGAAATAATCAGAACCGGCAAATTGTCGACAACTATCGAGAAACTACGCGCTTGTTCTGAAGATGAATACTCAGCAAGAAAAATCTGGTTGCCGATGGCTATTTTTCAAGGAACATTTGAGCCAACGCGGAAAGCAGAAAATATTCAAAAAAGTTCTGGTCTGATGATTGTCGACCTAGACCATCTGACAGACAATGAGTCCGAGGCACTTCGAGAAAAATTGAGATCGTGCCCGTTTATTTTCGCGGCATGGAGATCACCGAGAAACGGCGTTAAAGCACTTTTCAGAGTTGACTTCAGTAATGATGCTGAATTCAAGGCCGCGTATCGTGCTATTGCCGCATATCTGCACACAGAGTTCAGCCTAGAGATCGACCCTACCGGGAAAGATGTTTCGCGGGGTTGCTTCACATCGGCAGACTCGAAGCTGTGGACGAACGCATCAGCAGAAAAATTCTGCTATTCAATGCCCGAAGCTGAGCCAGTGGCGGCCGCCACGAGAAAAACACCAGTCGTTATTGCTATCAGAAGCAACCCGCGCCTTGAAGGTTACGTTCTCGCAGCGATTAACAGCGAGCTAAACAATATCGGCAACGCGCCGAAGGGCAACGGGACGGCTTCATTGTATCGCGCCGCAATCAGGGCCGGGGAACTGTCTCATACCGGCCTATATTCTCGCAGCGCCGTTGAAGATCACTTCATTCAGGAATTTTTGAACCGTAAGCATAGCCATAACAGCCCGGAACACGCCCGAGTCACTTTCAATAATGGCTGGACGTTAGGCGAATCTCAGCCCCGGCAGCTGCCTGAAGAGGTGTTGAAATGAATAAAACACTATCGCTTAACGACCTTCAGACAAATGAAATTCCAATTCTTGAGACACGAATCACAGAGACAGCAGAGACGTTGCCGGCATGGCCTGAACCGGAATCGTTACCAGACAGATCGAAGCCAGAACCGTTTCCGCTTGATTGCTTGCCGGAAAAGATCAGAGCGGCAATCGAAGAAGCTCAGCGGAATATTCAAGCGCCCGTCGCAATGGTGGCAGCTTCAGCATTATCAGCCTTGAGTCTGGCCTGTCAGAGCAAGATCGACGTTGCCCGTAACGATTCATTGACCAGCCCCGTTAGCCTTTTCTCTTTGGTCATCGCAGAATCAGGAGACCGAAAGAGTAGTGCCGATAAAGCGTTTACAGATGCAATCAGGCAATATCAGAATGAGATCACCGAACGGAATAAGCCGCTGATGCAGGAATATTGCAGCGCCTTCGCCGCATGGCAGGCTGAAAGAGATGGTATCTTGAGGGCAATCAAGCAGGCGGCAGGCAATTCTGAAAAAATATCGGCGCTCAAAGATGCCTTGACCAAGATCGACGCGGAACAGCCGAAGCGACCGCATAACCCGCAATATTTGTATCAAAACTTCAGCATTGAAGGCCTGAGAAAAGGGCTGTCTGAATGGCCTTCTGCCGGGATATTCAGTTCTGAGGCCGGTTCAGTTTTTGGCGGCTACGGTATGCGACGCGAAAGCGCGTTAGATACGCTCGGAACATTCAATTCATTCTGGAGTGGAGAACCGATTAGCTTTAAACGTCTTGTTTCCGAGAGCGGCGACCTTCAGAACTGTAGATTAACCGTCAGTCTGGCAATTCAGCAAGGCGCGTTAGATGAATTTCTGAGGCAGTCAGGTAGTCTTGCGAGATCGTCCGGTTTTTGGGCGCGCTGTCTGATCGTTCAGCCGGAAAGTTTGCAGGGATTCAGACCATACGCTGAGCCGGCGCAATCATGGAATCATGTTTCCGCGTTCAATGCCCGGATACGCGAAATTCTCGACCAGTCAGATAAATTCGATGAAGCAGGCCGATTGCAGCTGAATCTTGTTCGACTATCCCCCGGCGCGAAACGCGCCTGGACTGTTTACTATAATCAGATTGAATCAGAGCTGAAGGCAGACGGGGAAATGATCGACGTGCGAGACTTTGCCAGTAAAAGCGCCGAACAGGCGGCACGTATCGCGGCATTGCTTGAATATTTTTGCACTGGCAATCTTGAGATCAGTCTTGAGTCTATGCAATCGGCGGCAGTTCTGGCCGGGTGGTATCTGGTCGAAGCTCAGAGATATTTCGGCCTGATCGACCAGCCGGAAAATGAACGCAATGCCATTGTTCTTGAAAACTATCTGAGAGAAAAGAACGCGCCTCAAGGTGTCTCTAAGCGTCTCATTCAGAAGAGCGGCCCGCATCGGCTCAGGAAAAAGGAAAAGCTCGAAGATGCTATTCAGTTTCTATTCGAGCATAATCGGGCAAGGCTGATGCTGAGCGACAATACAAAGGTTGTCGTCCTGAATCCGAGAATCTGCGAGGTCACACCATGAGCTTTTTCGAGAAAATTAAAAAAAGTGTCTCAGGTGTCTCTGTAGATAGCGCCTCACAGATTGAAAATGAAAAGGTGGCGGCCGTTGTCTCTGCGATAGAACCTGAAAAAGCGCCCCTAGAAATCGTCGAAGCGATGGCAGGCGACATAAAGCCTGTCGAGCCCGAAAGAATCGCTTTAAGGGCCGTTTCCGGTGAAATGGTCGAGGCTGAGTGCATGAGAATCATACCGATACTTTGCCAGAAGGCTGAAGAATCGCCGAAACTGAGGCCAGAGGTCAGCAAGTTAATTGATATTTTCTTTGAGCTTGAAAGAGCGGGCAATGATTCCGAGTTGCTCGAAGCCCTCAGAAAAGCAGAATCGCGCTACCGGGCATAAACGGTTAATGAAAAAGTATTACCGTGAACCGCCCTGAATGGGCGCGACAGCATTTTAACTTCACAATACCCCGAAATTAACGAAACGAAAGGCAATTCTTATGCAAACATCACACAGAGAGCAGGTTGCAGCACTTGCAAGCGGGCTTTTCCATGATTGGCTATTAACTTTGCCTGAAGAACAGCTAAAATCTGAGCTTCAGAGATTCAACAAAGCAAGCGGTGGCACGCTTTCAGCCGCTTATACAATTTTTTCAGCAAAACTTGAATTGAAAAATCAAAACCTGAACGGAGGAAAAACACTGTGAAATTATCAATGGAAGACTACGAAAGCCTTTTGCAGCGATACAAAACCGCCAAAATAACCGCAAAATCATTTCCCGGCGGCCTTGAATGGTTCGATCAGATGAATCAGGCTTATGAAAACATGGACTGGCAATGGCTCGATAATCTTTGCAGCGGCGTTAATCAGGCGTTAAGAGACCACAAACAAAAGAGCACCGGCAACGCCCGGCAACTACCACAGCGGGAACCCACGCCACAGGAACGGCTCGACCTTGCACGTCGAAAAAAGTAACACAATCTCAGGCGGGGCGCGTGGTTGCGCCCTGCTTTACTTCCGAAAGGTGGCAATCATGGGTCGATTAAAACGGAAATTTACAGTTGAAGAGCTGAAGAAAGCCAATTCTGCCGGGTTTCATGGTGGGAATTTTACCGAAATGGCCGCATATTTAAACGTAACCCGCCGAACTCTTTTTAATTGGCTGAAAGATGAGAGCTTTGCAGCAGCAATTCAGGCCGGGAAGCGGCGCAGAGAGCGGCAAGGCTGGCGAGAAATGGGCTTTGATGCAGACGAAACCGAGAACACGTTTAAAGAGCTTGACCAGATGCTCGAAAGCGTAAAGGCTGATGATTTTGGCAAGCCCTTGCAGGCTAAACCGGGTTTTCATCTCGAATATGAACGCATTGAGCTAGAAAACGGTGGAGTCAAAGAAATCTGGCGATTGATACCTGATGAACTTCCTTCATTGAAAGATATGCAGCGCGGCATGAGGCGAATAAATGGCCTCTATCAATTTTGATTTTGCGCCGATTCTCGAAAAAATGCGGTTTTTGGGAATTTTAACAATACTTAAATGGTGTCAATTACAGGTTTTCATAATGGCTGAAGGTTGCCCGATTTTGATAACTGCAAATTATTCCAAGATTTGCCCGCTCAGGCAGTCTATCAGGCCGCCACAGAATAAAATACAGTCATTGAATTATCGGAGTCTCTAGCTATTTCAAAACAGATCGCGTCTCAGGCGTCTCTGTAGACCGCGCCTCACAATTTGAAAAAGTTTCAGGAATTTAACCCGCGACCGATGGTATACGAATTGATTGCAAAATTTTATAAAATCGTTATACTCATTCAAGGATTGCAAGCATTTTGTAGAGACTTGCCAAAATACGAAAATGTTTAAAATAGCCGGTTTTGGGGTAATTGTGGGGTAATTTTTGGGCTTATGCCTGTTAAAGGTGAGATCAAAAGCGGCTTGTTAGATAGCGACCCTTGCTAGTGTACTCAAACAAAAAACCCGCTGATGAAGCGGGTTTTTTGT
>DAOPYA010000187.1:0-6729 GCA_035352635.1 Candidatus Rifleibacterium sp. | reverse complement strand
ACTGGGATCTGGTGGCCCGCGGAACTTTTGGCGGTTTTCTCGGTGGTTTCTTTGCGGCCTTTGTGCCAATCGTCACCGCCGGGGTTGGTGGTCTGATGGCCGGTCACGCCACAGCTCAACGCGATGGCAGGCTGTTTGTCATGTCTTATGGCACGTGCAAAACCGTTTATTACGTAGGTTCTTTCATGTTGTTCTTTATTCCGGGCCTAAGTCTGACGCGTGGTGGTCTGGCCTGGATAGTCACTCCGGTCGTTTCAGTGCTGACCATGAAGGAATACGCACTGTTCGTTGGCCTGATGCTGTTTTCAGCCGGGTTGTCATTTCTGCTGCTGATGCCGTTTACGCGGCTGTGCATCAAAATTGTTGAAAAAATCCCCTATCACTGGGTCTCGGTAGTTGCACTGGCAATTGTAATACCTGGCGTTTTCAGTTTCACCGGTTGGGGTGGCATGGCGATCATGACCGTAGCAACTGGTCTGGGGCTTTTGCCGGTAATGTTTCAGGCTCGCAGAATGAACCTGATGGGTGTTCTGCTGCTTCCGGTCTGCCTTAACATGGCGGGGTACGGAAACGACGTATTAAAATTTCTGGGGTTAATATGATATGAAGGGATTCACTCATTTCATTTCCGGTATCGCCGTAGCCAGTTTCTTTCCGCAGGCTGTTCACATGGCCTCTCAGGAACAGTCTTTCATTCTCTGTCTGGGTGGCATCTTCGGTATCATGCCCGACACCCTTGATTTCAAGTTTGCCCGTTACTTTCACAAGTCAGATTTTGAAATCAGGCCAGACCCTGCCAATCTTGACGCCCGAGTTATCGCCGCCGGGGTGGCTAACGCCATCAACAAAGCGATAGCAGAGGGGCGAGGCACAGTACAACTGCATACCATGCAACTCGCTTCGAATCGCTGGCGCAGTTACACGCTTGGCTTTGACTCGACGAGCAGCGAAGTGGTCGTCGAAATCGGCCCCGAAGTAGACACTGGCCAAATACCCTTTGAGGGTACAGAACTGAAAGACCCGTTGCGTGCCAGTGCCCGTGTTAAGGTCAATTGCGAGTTTTTTCAGCAGTTCGATAAAAAATCGCAGATTGCCATTATGACCGGGCCGTGCTTTGAATTTGTTAAAAGGCCAACCGGCAAAGTCGAGATCGTGTTTCTGCCGTGGCACCGAACCTGGTCGCACAGCTTCACTCTTGGCATTCTCATTGCCTTGCTGGTGGGCATTTTCACATTCTTCACGGTGCCCGAGGGGCCAAATCCTGAGCTTTATTCTCTGCCGCGCTGGCTGCTTTACCCATTGATCATTCTTTTCGGTTCGATGGTTCACATCATTGAAGACTCAACAGGATTCATGGGAAACAATCTGTTTTACCCGTTTACCAAAGACCGAACCAATGGTTTGGGCTTGATGAGCGCCGCTGAGGCCATACCGAACTTTCTTTTCGTCTGGAGTTCAATCGTTGCAATTCTCTACAACCTTGATCGTTTCAGATGGGCACCCGCTGAGACTCCTGCCGGCATTTCCAGCCCCGCAATTTTCTTTTTGTGCTTTTACATACTTCCGGTGGCGGTGATGGCCTATTTCTTCTTCAAGGGCAAGCGTGAAAAAGCTGTGCGCCATGAAAGCAAGACGGGTTCGGTTGATTTTGATGGTCAGACTTCGGTCGAAAGAGAAACCGACGCTTCGGTTATTTAACATGTATCAGAGCAAGTTTCTTTTAAACCGTCAAAAAATCTTCAACCCGCTTGAAATTCATACGGCAATCGCCAGTTATCTGGCACATCTGCCTCCTGGTGAACGCGGTGGTTTTTTTTACCGTCTTGAATGGTATCGCATCGGTATTTCTTTGCCAATGCTTGTTTACTCAGATGCCATGCCGTTGATGAAAGTGATGCCTGAGTGCCAGTTACTCGAAACAACACTCATGACAAACCTGCCAGCAAGTTCCGGCAGCCTGTCTTTCATGCTGTTTGCGGTTCCGGAGCCGACGGCGGCCATCGAAAATGTGATCGATGAAAAAGCGATAGCCGAATGGTTTCAAGGGCAACTTGGGGCGACGGCCACCCTCACCGACGCACAATTTGGCCCGAATAACTGCCTGTATTACCAGAAAAGTGGTGCAGAGCACCAGCAACAGACAGTCAGTATCAAAGGCACCATGCAGGTGAATGACCTGGCCGGCCTTGAAACCCTGCGCCGCCAGCCACTGGGGGGCTGCTCTGAGCTAGGCTGCGGGTTATTGTATCTTTCTGAGTAATTATTGAACCCTGCAAAAACAAAATAGAGTCTGTTCGACGGCCCGGCATATCAGCCGGGTTGCTTTTTCTACAGCGATTCCTCACTTCGTTCGTCACAAGCTTCCGAAAAAGCAATCCCGTCTTCTCTCCGGGCCTGTTTATGATTTATTAGAGGGAGCTTTAATTATGCAGTTATCAATAATCAGCACAAAATCAAGCCGCCGGCTGTAAACAGCCGGCGGCTTGATTTTTTTTCATTTTCCCTGGGTCGAACTTGCCACTGCTGGGGTTTCGCCAGGCCTGGTCTCTACCTTTGGGGGTTCGGAAACAGTTGGTTCGCGACTGGCCGCCGGGTTGGCAAGCAACGGTGCCGCTTCAACTCTGGGAGGAGCATTTTCAGTTGTCGCATCAGTCTTTTCTGCAATTACTGCTTTATCGAGCGATAATTTACTACCTGCCTTTTTTTCAGATGATCTGGTCCCAGACTTCCCTTTCAGTGCGTCGTTCAATTTCATCGGCCTTTCGACTTCTTTCTGTTCATCGTAAAGGCTGACGAATGATTCTAGATTGTAACGTTTTCCCTCTACTACCAAGATCCCATCACCAGTATCACGGTTTCCGGCCTTACCGCTCGAAACCGCTGCACTTCTATCATTTCCGCCCGCCTTCAACCCACCGGCAGGCTCCCCGACCCTCGCCATTCCCTTGGTAAAACCACTGCCCAATTCACTGCCTGAGAAACGCCCGGCAAGAAATTCTCTGGCCATACGGCCCCAAGCACTGTTTGGGTCTACTTTTGCATATTCTTCGAGGTATTTTCTGGTCAGATCCTTCTCATTAAGAGCATAAGCAAGGGCTGACATGTTCCACAGAGATTCAAAATCAGAACGATCACGTTGATAAGTCTGGGTGTACCAATAGAGCGCCTCGCGCTGCTGGCCACTCTTAAGACAGGTTACCGCGAGCTTGCGGGTTATTTTTTCAGAAGTCGGGTTGGCGCGATGGTAACGCATCAACACCGGAATCATCGCGGCAGATTCACCTTTCTGGAAAACTCTCGGATGCAGAAGGTCATCAGGCTGCATCAATTCTCGCTGTGGTTCAGCATGGTAAACCGGTGCTCCGGTTCTGGGCTTCACTGCGGTCGCAGGCTTTGACTTCGGCATATTATCCAGAATAAATGCATCTGAGTAGCCGAGGTCTCTGACCAACTGGTGCAGTGGTGGTTCAGCTGCGCTGAGAGGAGAGCACAGCAGACCCAGCATGACAGGCAACAGTAATTTTTTCATAGAGTATCCTGAAAGTAATTTAAAACTAAGCAGTCCCGGTTACTTTTTCGGCACAAATCGCCGATTTTTCAGCTATTTTTTTTATTTTTTTTATCAATCTCAAATCAAGAGCCATTTTTAGTGCTGGAACAGAATTTGCTGATTAATAGCTTGATTTTGAGCTGATTCACAGGGTATCGCCCCAACAGGAGCTAGAAACCATGCGAAAACTATTGACTTTAACCTTGCTGATAGCCTTGTTTTCAATAACCACGACTTCACGTGCAGCCGAGACAATTGCCGGCAGCGTTATTTTTCGCTTTAACCAGTATGCGGGCGGCGGCTACCCATGGAGCGGGGCGAAGCCTGTCTACCCGGGCCAGGGCAATCAGGGTGGCCAAACCAGCTATCCGGGCAGCAACGGGGCCGTTAACCCAGGTTCCCCTGCATACCCCGGCACAGTTGGCGGTCACCCAGGCCCCGCTTACCCCGGCACCCCAGGAAATCCTGGCACTCCAGCCTACCCGGGCAACGCGACTCCGGCCAATCCAGGGAATTCTGCCAACCCGGGTTCCTTAAGCGATTACCAGTTTTACAGTTACGGGCACAGCAAGTATGCCAGCGGTAATTTTAATGCCGCAGTCACCTATTTCGACCAGCTTCTCAGGCAGTATCCCGGTTCACAATATGCAGATGACGCGTCTTTCTGGCGTGCCAGAATCAGATTTGAGCAAAAGAACCATCTGGTTGCCATCAACCTGTTCAGTAATTTTGTCAGGGCCTACCCGACTTCGCAGTATCACGCCGAAGCGATGTATTCGCTGGCCCAGTGCGAAAAGAGCTTCGGTCGTATTCAGGCAGCCAACCTGTCGCATCTTCGCGATGCGATATACTGGTTTGTCACTTATCAGCAGCGATATCCACAAAGTCCGAACGCTGCTGAAGCGCTTTTTCAGGCCGGAGACTCCTGTGAAATTTCAGGTGACTACAGTGGTTCAAAGAGTTACTATTATCAGGTGATAAATCTATACCCCAACTCTGCCGCTGCATATAAAGCACGCGAAAAACTCAGCGGCAGATATTGAAACAGGAGCAACAGATGCAATCGAGAAAATTGCGTGCCGTGGCAATCGCCGCGGCTTTTCTGGCATTCGTGCCATTCCTTGCCTTCGCTTCGACGGCTTTCGATTTTTCGACCCTCGAAAAATCGGTCGTAGAGACCACTCTGGCTAACGGCCTCAAACTGATCATCATGCCGCGGCATGATGCTCCGGTCATCTCATTCGTAACCTGGGTAAACGTGGGCGGTGTTGATGATCCGAAAGAATATTCTGGTTTGGCTCACATGTTCGAACACATGGCCTTCAAAGGCACCGAAACCATTGGCAGCAAAGACCCGGCCAAAGAGTTTATTAAAATGGCCAAAGAAGATACCATTTTCAAACGCCTGCGTGCCGAGCGCCTCAAAGGCCGGCTTTCTGACCCGAAAGCTATCGCTTCAATGAGCGCTGATTTTGAACAGGCCATTGCCGAAGCTTACGCGCTGGTTGAACCGAATGATTTTGCCAACCGCCTTCAGAAAGAGGGTGGCGATGGTTTGAACGCCTGGACCTCTCGCGACCAGACTGCTTATATCGTCAGCCTGCCGTCAAACAAAATCGAATTCTGGATGGCAATGGAATCGGAACGCTTTTTAAAGCCACGCCTGCGTGAAATGTATCGCGAACGCCAGGTCGTAGCCGAAGAACGTCGCATGTCGGTTGATAACCGCCCAATTGGCAGGCTGATTGAAGAATTCATCAGCACCGCCTTTAAAGCTCACCCCTATGGCAACCCTCTGATCGGTCACATGTCAGACATTCAAAACTATTCACGCGAAGCGGCCAAGGGTTTTTATGATAAATATTATTCACCCGGCAACATGACGGTTGCCATGGTCGGTGATGTTGAACCAGCCAGAGCAATCGAGCTGGCTAACAAATATTTCAGTCGTATTCCTTCGCGCCCCCTGCCCTCCCCTGTTGCTACCGATGAACCAGAACAGACAGGCGAGCGCCGGGTCAGTCTTGCTGACCGCGCCCAGCCTGCCATGATGATCGGCTGGCATGTTCCGGCCGCCACCCATGATGACACACCGGCTCTCGAAGCCTTTGCCGATGTTCTTGGCCAGGGTCGCACTTCAAGGTTGTATAAACGCCTGATCCGCGACATGAAAATTGCGGTTTCGGCGCAGGCCTTCACTGGCTGGCCGGGCAACAAATACCCGTCGCTCGCTGTTGTTTTCATTTTTCCGACTCAGGGCAAAACGAATGCTGAATGCGAAAAAATCGTCTATGAAGAGATCACCAGGTTGCAAAATGAACCGCTGACCGTTGAAGATCTTGAAAAGGTCAAGGCCCGCGCTATGACAGGTTTTATCAGCAGCCTTCGCAACAACATGGGCATGGCCGAGAAGCTGGCAAACTACCAGCAAATCTGGGGCAGCTGGAAAGCTGTTTTCAAAGAACTTGACCGCATCAACGCCCTTACCCCGGCTGATGTTCAGCGCGTTGCCAGGCAGTATTTCACCGTTGAAAACCGCACGGTTGCCACCATGGAAACCATCATAGAAAAAGCCGATGCCAAACCGGAAACTGCTGAGGGCGACGCTGTCAAGGAGAAAGCAAATGATTAATAGCAAATTAAAACACCTGATAATTGCCTGTTTCGTCGCATTCGTAGCGCTGATGAACTTTTCGCAGGCAGGGGCCGAAGAACTCGCTTCCCTGACCTACCCCGCCCTCGGTGCGATCAACCTGCCGGATATCGAAGAAGTTAAGCTCGATAACGGGCTTCGCCTCTATCTTCTTGAAGACAAGACTCTGCCATTGATTGAAGCTTCAGTGCGCATTCATGGCGGTTCATACCTTGAACCCGCTGATAAAATCGGTCTGGCCAACCTGGTCGGCAATCTTCTGCGTGGTGGCGGCACTGAAAAATGGAGCGCTGACGAACTCGATGAATTGCTTGAAGGCATTGGTGCTTCTGCCGAAACTTCGAGCGACATTATTGCCGGCAGTCTGAAGCTGATGATGCTGAGTTCACAAAAAGAACTGGCTATTGAAGTTATGGCTGAAATTCTTCGACGACCGCGCTTTGAAGAATCACGCTTTGAACAGGAAATGATTAGTGCCAGATCGATGATTTCACGTCGCAACGACCAACCTGACGACATTGGTTCC
>DAOPYA010000186.1:0-7024 GCA_035352635.1 Candidatus Rifleibacterium sp. | reverse complement strand
TAGGCATCCACCGTGCGCCCTTTACAACTTACTCCTACAACACTCGATCATTCTTTAGTATCACGGCACCACTTTGTCGAGCCAGCAAACCTTGTCGCCAAGATTCGCCAACCTTATAAGCAGAACAGTAATACAATTTTACTTTTTAACTGTGTTGAAGATTACTTTCGTAATCCGCAAATTCATTTAAAAAGACCTTTAATTGGATGTGTTCATCGGATATTATTTTCAATGAGCTTCAGCGACTTTTGGTCACCCCTGCCGTGGCAGGAAGTTCATTGTATCAAATCAGCTCAACCATGTCAATAAAAATGTACACAAAATCATTTACGATAAAACAGGCCTGAATTCCCGCAATAGTTGCGGATAAGCCAGCGATACCACCCCATCTGATTCTTTGGAGGGCTTTAAATTTCTTATTTTTTAAACATATTCATTATAAGGACAGACAAATGAGACAGTGGAGAAAAACCATGAAAAGGATATCAATGGTTTTAGTTCTGCTGCTTTTCGTGGCAATCGCGCCATTATATGGTCTTTATTGTATAGAATGCGGCAGGTCACTTCCTGCCCAGGCAAGATTTTGCCCCTGGTGTGGTAATTCCGCAGCAAATGGCGCCAATACTCCGGCTGCAGCTATGGAAACGGCACTTCGACCCCGCGATACCGCCCGGCCAACGCCTGGTGTTTCCCCGGCCGATTATCTTTATGTCGGCCAGTTTGAAGAACTCCTCAGAAAAAACGACCTGAGAGCAGTCATAGGCGAAGTTCGCGACTACTGGCGCCTCAACGACATCCGTGCAGCGGGAGTGATTTCGGCCAGAGCGAATTTGAATCAGTATCAACGCAAGATGCACGACCTGCATGCCCGAAAATTTGACCTGCTCAACAATTACCTTGAAGCCTGGCGTCGGGAAACCGAAGACCGCGACCTTGCCATGGCGACTGCCGAAAAACAGCGGGCCGCTTTTGCGGTCGCACAGATCAACCTCGCCATTGATGAACTGGTGACCGGCAATGGAACTCAAAGTTCTTTCAGGCGAGTCGAAGCGATCGAGCGGCGCATGCGCGAGAGCAGTCAGAATAATCGGGTTACGGCCGGCTATCTTGTCGTCGGTGAGCAACGACTGCCCCGTGGCGAACCGATCTGGGTCATCGAAGTCGTCAGTAACTTCGCAAGGATAATGCATATGGGCGAAAGCAATTCTTCAAGCCCGCTGGTGGGCTGGGTCACACTTTACGATCTTGAGCGGCGAACCAACTGGCGCCCTGACCCGGCAATTTTTCATGCGCCGCCTTCTAAACCGCTGGCCTTTTCTGCGCTGCACACGGCTCCGACCAGAGTAGTCATCTTCAGCGAAATCACCAACCCCCGGCACGACTACGATCGCAAACGTTATCTGCGCGCCCGCCGGCGTGCCAACAAGGAAACTTCTTCCAGAATCACCCGCACCAGGGTTCGCAAACCTGAGCGTGTTCGAGATCGTTCCCGAAAAGATACTCAGAGAAAACATCAGTCAGGCCACGGCCCCCGCCCCCGCCTTCACGGCCATCACCGGCCGTAAACCTCACAGTTACAGAACTACCGACCGGCAGAGAATCGCAAATTCTTCCTGAGAAGGCTGGTGCTTTTTAACGAATGGTGGAAACCCACTGTCGAACTCTTCAGCGGCATTTTTATCAAGGTTATAAACCTCGCTGCCATTATAAATCCAGTTTCCATCTGGCCATTGCCGGTTCTGAAGCGGCAACACCAGCATACGGGTCGGGTATCTATCTTCGGAAACCGCAACCCTGAAATCTTTGCAGCCTTTAAAACCATGCTTAACGTAATTTGAAGGGTTGCCGAAGATCACGATCGCCAGAACGCCCTTCGTTGCAGCTATATTGATCGTATGCCGAATCAGCCGGCTGCCCACGCCCATGCGCTGATATTCGGGCAGCACGCTGACCGGGCCAAATGTAAGGATTTCGAGCTTTTCGCCTTTTTCATTAATCAGATGCGATCTGGCATACATAATGTTGCCAATGATTCTGCCCTCATATTCTGCAACATAATCGAGATCGGAACAGAAATCCGGATGCGAACGCATGACGTGGGCCAGATAATGCTCGTCACAACCGGGCACGTGCAGATTCCAGAAAGCCCTGCGGGTCAGCTCTTCGACACAGCGGTAATCGCCCTCGCGCTCGGGCCGGATATTGATATTCATCGGGGTTTTGGTATTCATCGACGACCTACCTATTTTCCAGGATTTCGAAGCGACCTTTGTCTTCGTTAAACTTCAGGTTCGGCAGATTTTTATCGAGCCAGTCGGTATAGAACCAGATTATTTCGCGGTAAACTTTTGGATAAGCTTTCGGGTCGCGACCGATGAATGGTTTGTAGCTCACGCCGGTCAGTCTGGCAAGAGCATTATAGCTATGATAGCGAATCGGATAGAGGCGATCCGACAGCCCGGCAATCAATTCTTTCAGACAACTGGGGTCAGAAGCCGGTGTAATTTTATAACCGGCGGCGACAAAGCCTTCCGCAATCATCTGCTCGCGTGGTTTCGCTCCATTCGCCGCCAGCCACTCCTTGAGATTGTTTCTGGCGATCGCAAAGGGCTTCTCGTGCAGCGTATCGTCCGGTTGTTCAAATTGCGGCCCGCGTTCCCTGGTTATCACAATAGAAAAACCAAGGTAGTGGTTAATGACGAACTCGATGGCAGTTCCGGCTTCGACCAGCAACGAATGGCCAAAACTGTTGATGCCATCGACCTGAGCATTCTTGATAACGCGCTGCAGAACTTCGATAACCCGCAGATCGTCACAGGTAATCAGGCTGGTGATCAGGTTCCGGTAAAACGCCTTCTGATCGTAGTCTTCGGATTGAATCTTAGAAAGATTTCGAACGCCATCCGGGGAAAATTCCTTCTCTGCCCGGGCAAGTATCGCGTCTGTAGCGGTTTTTCCGCCAATGGCAACGAGAAGCTCGAGGAGCCTGCTGGCCCGTTCCGATGCCGCCGCGGCCGAAAAGGCCTTAGCGAAAGGCTCAGCCGGCAAGTGACTGCCAAACTCGCGCAGGTTTTCAAGAACAACATCAACGAAGCGACCCTGTTCAAAAAGTTCCAACTGAATCGCAAGAGCTTCTGCTGATGTATCCGACATGCAGCGAACCGCATTTTCGGCCGCGTTTTCGTCGCTGCCCCTGATCAGCTTGACCAGCTCGGGAAAAACGGTCGCCCGGTCAGCGCATTCCCTCAGAAAGCCAGCAACATAGCGCCCATCACCCGGATCTTTGAGCAGAGAAAGCGCTTCCTGAACCCGCTGAGTCGCAAATACCTTCGCCTTTTCTTCGGGAAAAAGCTGCGAACGGCCCATGGCTGTAAAAGCATTGCGGGCAATCTCAACGAAAAACTCAGGCAGCTTTTTGCTCTCAAACAACTGCAGGAAAAACTTTTCGGCCCGGTCGTTGTCGCCGATGCGCCGGCAGGTTTCGGCAAGCGTCAGAGTCAGTTGAATTTTTTCCTGATCTTTCACGTCTGCCTGAGACAATGCTTTTTCAAGCCATTCAGCAGCTTTGGTCTGAAATCTTGCCTCTTCTTTCATGGAGAATCTTATCGCTTCGGCTTCTCGGGCTATCTGGCCGGATTTGTCGGCCGCAAGCGCCCTGACGATAAAGTTTTCGGCCTGCTGATTTTCACCCGTTGAACGAAACAATCTTGCCAGCATCAGGTAAGTCGTAACCAGCTCAGATTCAGGAATTTTCAATTCATCGAAAGCGGCCGCGGTTGCCGCGAGGATTTTATACATATCACCGGCGCGGTTTTCTGAGGGTTTGATTTTACGCGAATATTCATCAAGAGCCTGAAAAAGGGTTTTGCAGGTTTCGGGCGAAACTTCAACCATTGGCTCAGCAGCAGAAGCAACATCGATCATTCCGAGGTGCCGGCAGGTCCAGGCCGCGTTCAGCCAAAGGTTGCCGGTCTCGAGCGCCGGTTTTTTGCTCATTTCAGCAATACGGGCTGCCACTTCATAGCGGGTCTGTGCCGAAATCGCGTCGTAACGATTTTCGGATTCTTTTTTTTCAACTTTAATATCATTTGCCAGCCAACTTTTCAGCTCGCTTTTTCTGGCGTCAGAGAGCTTTTCTTCAAACTCATCACTGTAACCGCAGAAATTGCATGCCGGGCATCCCCAGATCCTGCTCATAAGCGGCGAATAACCCCTCGCGTTCGGGCAGAGATCTGAATCATAGCCGCCCAGATTGTTTGTCGACATCAGTTTCGATGCAGAAAACCGGTTGCCACAGACAGGACACCCGGCTTCAACACTCCTCGAACTGGTTGCATAGGCAGGGACGACCGAAATTAAGATAAAAAGTGCCAGAAAAGCCATGTGCAGATATCTCTTCAACATTTTTTCACAATTCTCAACTTTCACGATTTGCCATAAAACTGTAATTATTTTATTGTTTGTCCAAGGGTTCCTGCTCCAGTCCAAGCACATTTCCTGACGAGTCTTTATGCCCTTCCCAAAATCACCATTCCCGCTCCCGGCATCGATCATCGTCTTCCCGGCTTTCATTCGGGCGCGAAAGCAGAATCAGCTCCAGATCACTTGCCCAGCGCGTAAATATTTTGGCATTTTTTTCGGAAACCTTTTCGAGTCGCACAAAACTGACTTTTTCCACTGGCATATTCCTTTTCTGCCTACCTGTCAACTACTATTCTGGTGATCTCACGACTTATAAACCGGCCGATTTCAGCAATTGCAGCGTTACGTTCATCAAACGATGCCTCAGTTTCGGTCAGATAAATAGCCGCAACAATCGGACCGGCCTTTGGCGGCCACATAATTGCGACGATGGCGCGCGAACCGTGACCGCCGGCGCCGCTACGGTCTGCCACAATCCAGTCTACCGGGACTCCGGCCCTGATAAGTTTGCCGGCGACCTCATTGGCAAGCATCCAGTTTTTAAGCTGCTGGCGAGATTTTGGCGACAATATTTGTCCGAGCACCAGTCTTTCAACAGTTCTAGCCATGGCCGACGGGGTTGTGGTATCACGGAAATCTCCTGGCGTGGCCTCATTGAGATCAGTTTCCCGGCGATCGAGGCGGGTTGTTAAATCGCCACTCATGCGAATGAATGCTGTCAGCGACGCCGGGCCACCAATCGCATCGAGAATAAGATTGGCGGCGGTATTATCACTCGTTTTCATCGTCGCCGCGCAGAGATCGAAAAGCGACATGCTGCCCCCGACATGCAGTTCAGTAACTGGTGAATAGCTGGCGATATGCTGCAGGCTAATCGGTACAAACCGATCCAGGCTGTCTTCGCCTTTGTCGATACGATAAAGCAATGCTGCACAGGCAAGAGTCTTAAAAGTACTGCACATCGGAAACCGCTCGTCAGCCCTGTAGAGCCACAACATATCGTCTGCCGGTTCATGAACAGCAACCCCGACCCTGGCCTTCAGGCGGGTTTCAATGTTTTTAATGACATCTGTCAGAGAAACATATTTATCATTCGGCTGATCAATGGTCTGCGCTGCAGAATTGATGGCAACCAGAAAAAAAAGAAGGATGGCAGCTACGCCCATTAATGTTTTCATTTCAAGACTTCCTTTTCAATGTCATATTGGATCTTACCATTTTCACGGCCATGCCATAAAGCAATGACTGTACTGAATTTTCGTCAAAGACAAATCCGTGGGTGATAGAATCAAAACACCTGAAAAAAAACTGTTTAAATAGCCCAGATTTTAGCTATCGCAGGAAATCAGCCGCTATTTAAAATCTTCACAAAATGAAAGAAACCAAGGCATGGCTCCCCGAAAAGAATTCACAGTTGACGCCATGATCAAAGCCCTTGAAAAATTCGATCCGCCCATGCCGGGCCTGCGCCGTGTCGCGCGATGTCGTAGAAGAATTCAAAAAAAATTGTTCCGAACGCCGAACTTGTCGTCATGTATTGGTCAACTGAAGCTGAGCCGATGGCCCGCATAACGGGTCAGGAAATGCTGGCCCGGCGCATTGTAACCGAAGATGCTCCCGAACTGGTCGACGCCGGCGTCAATGTTGGGCACTTCGCCGCTGGTCTGGAGTACAAATTCATCAAAATTGTCCGTGGTCCCATTGAAATAGCTTCTGACAGTCTCACCCGCCCGGCCATTTTTGCCCGGGCGCATTTTTTCCTTGATCAGGTGAGGAAAAATATCAGCTTTTGATCTGTCGATGAGGCCATACGAATCATTCCATTTTTTCAATCGCATTAAAACGCGCAATAATTTCATTCTTATTCATCAGATCAGCGGAAGTTACTAATTCAAAAAAATCATTGTATCCCGCCCATTTATCATCTTTTAAGCGTGAAAAAATATAGATTAACATTCGATTGAGCAGCACCTGGTCATTCCGATACATTCTGCTGAAAAGGGTATTGCAAAAATTAAACTGATATTGCATTCCCAGAGTTACCAGATTCCTATTACTTCCAGAAAAGGTTGAATTCTCAGACATCGTGAAATAATATTCAATTCCACTTCTGAACTTGGATCCACCGCCGTGATAGGTGACCCAGTCATGTTGCAAACAAGGCCCCAGAATAGGAATGGAATAACTTGAAAGGCAGTTTTCAGTATTTTGCAAAACTGTTTCATTTTTAATGCCGTCTCTTATTACAATTTTAATTTGTCGAGTGCATCCCCTGTTCAAGCAGAACTGATCCTCTGCCCGCTCTTCAACATTTACCGAAGGAAAAAGGAACAAATGAAGAATCAGGATTACAAGGAGAAACAGTAAGAAGAAAGCTCTCTTATTCATTAAATAAAGTACCCTTCATTTGGTTCTTTGCAGTTAATCAGGCCCATCCAAGGCTAATGCAATTATAGTATATTTATTATGTGGATGCAAAAAAGGGCTGTATTTGTGCAGTTATCAATAACCTCAGAAATAATACAGGAAAGCGGCAAAAACAAACCGGGCTGAGTTCTTTTGGAACTCAGCCCGGTTATCAATTTATGAATAAAGATCGAAA
>DAOPYA010000185.1:0-7047 GCA_035352635.1 Candidatus Rifleibacterium sp. | reverse complement strand
TCAGCCGCGCACAGAAGTTCTTCAATGCTCGAACCCATGCCGCGCTTGAGAATCAAAGGTTTTCTGATCTGGCCAAGGTGCTTGAGCAGCTGAAAATTGCTCATATTGCGGGTGCCAATCTGAATAATATCGACATGGTCGGCAACCAACTCGGCTTCAAACGGGTCTCTGACTTCGGTCAGCACCAGCATACCGCTTTGCTCTCTGATCTGGCGCAAAATCGGTATTCCGGCTTTGCCAAGCCCCTGAAAACTATATGGTGAAGAACGAGGCTTAAAAATCATACCGCGAAAAACCTGCCCGCCGGCCGCTTTAATCTGCTTTGCCAGACTGACAGACCCTGCTTCTGATTCAATGGCACATGGCCCGGCGATCATCACCGCCGCATCGCCGCCAAAAGCAACGACATTGTTGCCCGAACCGACCTTGACGATTGAATTACGCTTCTGACAGCGGCGAGAAGAAAGATAATATGAATACTGACCGGGAATGACTTCAGCGATGCCTTTCCAGCTGGCGATTATGCGGGCGGCTTCGTCTTCACCCGGGCCGTCAAGCGATACGAGAACCTGCCCATACTGATGAACAAGTCGGGTGTAAAAACCCATTTTCTGCAGTTTCAGACACAGATCGTGCTGTGACTGCTCTGTTAAAGAATTATCCAATACCAGAATCATGCCGGACTCCTTACCCTGAGCTTACCAGGATGTGATTTACTCGCTGAAAACCGGTTCGCCGTCGATAATCAGATCAAAAAGACTGTTCTGGCCAACCTGGTAACCGATCTGCCGGAAAGATTCCAGCCTGAAAAGAGCAATATCCATGCGCCTGCCCACCTCGAGCGCCCCAACCTCTTCGCCAAGACCGAGGGCGTGCGCGGCATGCAGAGTGCCGGCAATCAAAGCCTCAGAAGCGCTCAGTCGCAATTGCAGCATCGCCAGCGACTGAATCATGCCCGCACCCAGAAACTGGCAACTGCCGGGGTTATGATCTGAGGCTATGGCCAGCGGCAAACCGGCCTCGATCATTTTGCGTGCCGCAGCATGATGCGCTTCCATCAGATAGGTAGAAGTGCCGGGCAGAACAGTGGGAATAACCCCGCTGCCAGCCAGCTTTTTAATACCGGCTTCACCGGTCATCAACAGATGATCTGCGCTGACCGCGCCAATTTCGACGGCCAGATCGACGCCACCGAGCACATTCACTTCGTCGGCGTGAATTTTAGCAAGCAAACCATGCTGCAGACCGGCCTGAAGAATACGGCGTGACTGTTCGACCGAAAAAGCCTTGTTTTCGGTAAAAACATCATTAAACTTCGCCAGGCCTGACTTTGCGACTTCAGGAATCCAGACTTTGCAGATTTCATCCACGAAATCATCGGGGTCGGCACGGCGGTCGGCCGGCACAGCGTGTGCGCCCATGAAAGTCGCAACAATACGCACCGGGTAATTGGTCTTGAGTTGCTCAATGACCCGCAACATTTTAAGTTCGTTTTCGAGGTCGAGACCGTAGCCGGTCTTTATCTCAATGGTGGTGACACCCGTTTTCATGACCTGTTCGAGGCGGTCTGCAGATTCGGCATATATTTCGGCTTCGCTGAGGTTGCGAACCGCGTTAGTAGTGCGCAAAATGCCACCGCCGGCCGCCAGAATATCGAGATAGGTGCAGCCCTGCACGCGCATCTCAAACTCATCACTGCGATCGCCCGCATACACCAGGTGCGTGTGGGAATCGACAAAACCCGGCACTGCCAAAAGCCCGGCACCGTTATAAAAGCGGGCTTCGGCATCAATGCTGACGTTGTTGCTCAAATCGACGGCCTTACCGATCCAGATGATGCGGCCATTTTTTGCGGCAATTGAGACATGGCGCAATTCTTCAGTTTTCCAGCCGGGGGTGCTGTTTCTGCCACGATAAGGTTCGGGGTAGATCACCGCCGAATCGAGATTATGAACTACAAAGTCCGCCTGGGGTTTCTGATTTTGCGATGACATGGCTTTCTCCATTTCAGACAATGCTGACGACCTTGCTGACCCGCTCAACAATGCGGCTTTCCCAGAGAAGATCACGAGCCACGCGCAAGTCTGGCGCGAGAATACGGTCTTCGCCAAGCGCGGCCACATGCTCGCGCAGCAGCTCATAGGCGACCGAAGTGCCTTTTCCAAGACGCAGGGGCTTAACAAATTCATAAGCCTGCGCAGCGCTCAACCACTCAATCGCGAGCACCTGGGCGGTGTGTTCAAGAATCTGGGCGGCTTTGCGCGCGGCAATTGTGCCCATGCTGACATGGTCTTCCTGGTAGGCCGAGGTTGGAATCGAATCGACCGAGGCCGGGTGCGCGAGAATCTTGTTCTCGCTGACCAGCGAAGCCGCCGTGTATTGAATGATCATCAGGCCTGAATTAACGCCCGGATCGACCGACAAAAATGGTTTGGTTTCGTTGATCAGTGGGTTCAACAGGCGGTCAATGCGTCGTTCGCTGATGCTGGCGAGTTCGGCCATGATAATACCAAGGAAGTCGCCAACAAAAGCCATGGGCTGGCCGTGAAAATGGCCGCCGGAAATAATTTTGTCTTCGCTGAGAATGATCGGGTTGTCAGTTACAGAGTTCAGTTCGATGGTAACCTGGTCGACAAGATGGTTCAGGTTTTCGCGGGTGGCACCATGAACCTGGGGAATACAGCGCAGGCTGTAGGCATCTTGAACTCTGGTGCAGCCGATATGGCTGTCGCGAACCTCAGAGCCATCAACACAGGCGAGAACGTTGGCCGCCACCTGTTTTAACCCCGGGTACGGGCGCAGAGCAATAAAATCTGGGTCAAAAGGCTTTGTAGAGCCTTTTACCATTTCGACGGTCATGCTGGCAATTATATCGGCAGAGCGCGAAACATGCAGCGAGCGGTAGAGCGCCAGAGCCAGCACCCCGGTCATGACTGCGGTGCCGTTGATCAGAGCCAGACCTTCTTTGGCGTGCAGCTGAATCGGCTGCAAACCGGCTTTTTCGAGGGCCGGCAACGCGGGATAGCGCTGGCAGCATTCGCCACCCAGCACTTCACCCTCGCCCATCAGAACGAGCATAATATGGGAAAGTGGTGCCAGATCGCCGGAGCAACCGACCGAACCCTGCTGCGGCACCCACGGAATCACATCATGGTTCAGAAGTGCAGCGAGAGCTTCGATAAGCAATGGTCTGACGCCACTGACGCCGTGCAGCAGCGAGTTGATGCGGATAGCGATCATCGCCCGAACTGCATCACGCGCGAATGGAGCGCCAACCCCGGTAGCATGGCTTCTGATCAGGTTAGTCTGCAATCTTTCGAGGTCAGAGCGATTAATGCGGGTATTGCACAAATGGCCAAACCCCGTGGTAATACCATAAACAACTTTGTCGTCGGCAATCAGCCGGTCAACGATATCGCGCGACGCCTTGACGCGCTGCATGGCATCGGCGGCAATGCAGACTGATTCACCACTGGCAACGCGCCAGACCTTTTCGATGGTAAGATTACTTCCGTTAAGTTCTATCATAGCTGGCTTCCTTCCCTGATTATGGCACCTGTGGCTGTGCAGGTGCCGGATGCTGCTCTGAAGGCAGACATTTGATGGCCTGGCATGGGCAACTACGCTCGCACGAGGTGCAGCCCAGGCAGTTTCTGGCATTGACCGGTTCGACAGTACCTTTAACGGTACGCACAAAAACGCGAGCCGGGCAGATTCTGACGCAGAGACAGCACTGGCTGCAGAGCTTCTGGTCAAGGGTGTGAATAAAACGTGGCACCCAATCAAACCCGCCAAGAGTGCGATTAACTTGTGCTGGTCGGTTCATGGCTTGCATTATAACACAAGCCGGGCGCAAACCCAATAAAAGTAACGCAGATCTCGGGGTAGTATTATCCGGCCTGTCAGGTGGTTGCAATTTAAGCGGGCGGAACTAATCAGGTCAGTGAGCCGAATTCCTTTTCGAGGTCATCGAAAGCATCGACGAGCAGCTTGAGTGACAGTTTACAGACATCACCGATGGTGGGGAACCATCTCTTCATGAGCTTTATTGACTGCAGTTTGCAGCGTTTTGGCTCCTGGCAGAGGGTTGGCAGTTCATTAAAATCCATCTCGAACTTAACTATGATCATCTGCACGATATGCATCAGATAAAGGGCAAAGTATTTGCCGAAAGTGATGATTTTGGTGCGTGCAAGGGTCATTTCGCCATGAATACGGTCGAGTTCTTCATCAGGAAACCGTGCGAGGAAATCTTCTATCTGACCGTAGGATTCTTTCTCGAGGCGATCTTCGAAATCTTTAACCAGTTGTTCGCCCTTTTCGCAGTATTCGATTACCCCTTCGACTTCGCGGCGTGTCTCGATGATGATTTTTCTGAAACTGCGCCATTCACGCTTGATTTCGTGCTCGGTCGGGTAATGCAGACGCTTTTTAAAAACGGCCATGGCATCGACAGGCTTGTTGCAGTATTGATCGATTGCTTCACTGAGGGTCATCAGGCGGGTGCCCTCGATAAAGGCCCCTCCTTCGGTGGCGTTGATGCAGGTGCCACGATAAGAAGCCAGATCAGTGACAAAGCCTTTTCTGAACAAATCATAAATCTGGTTGGTATAGACGAATTCTTCGTAATTACCCTTAACCTTGATCAGATCTTTTTCTTTGAGCTTCAGATTGGTAACACTGGGCGCTTCGTCGGCGTGTGTCTTTTCGGCGTTCTTGAAAGAGCAGTCCTGACCGACGAGAATAATCGGGTCGCAACCCAGGGCCTCAAGAATTTTAAACGCCATGTTTGAGCACGACGGCCCGACCTGCAAGGTTCCCTTGGGTATGTTGATCCAGTCAAAGTGGGCAAAAGCACGGTAGACCATAAAAGTCGGCCCTGGCCAGGCATCATACGATTCCTTGCGGATTACCGGGGTGGCCGCCAGCCAAATCTGCCGCTTGTAGTCGTCGGGCAGTTCTTTGAACATGGTGGCAACGTGCATGATGCGTTCAAGACTGACCGCGGCATGCGGCACGATTTCGTGTTTGAGAAGCACCCGCAAAGCCGAATCGGCCGAAACCATGACGCAATTGCCGACCGCGCGTTTCAGTTCCCTGACGTTCTTGTCGAGAGAAGGGCCGGTCGAGACAATAATGCCTGGCAGACCCTTAAAAGCGCCGTAGAGATCTTTGACGCCTGGGCTTCTGATGATGGTGGCCAGGTTTTTCATGATATTTTCAACGCCGATCATCGAATCTTCGGGGCAGTTGCCATAATTGAAGATTATCGCCTGGGCGGCCTCGCGGAAACATTTGAGCATGTGCTTGTGGTAACCACCGTGAATCTTGTCAATGACCGGGTGATCGAAGATTTGCAGAGTCTTGAGAAACAGCTGCATGGCAATGCCGGTACTCTTGATCATATCGGAAAGAACGGCGAAACCCTCGTTTTCAGGAACACCGATAACCCAGCGAATCTTGTCAGATTCGATCAGGTCGGTAATATCGACTGATTCGAGCGCGGCACGCAGGGCGTCGATATCTCTTTCGATGAGCACGATAAAAAGGTTAGCGCCTTTAAGTTGTTCGAGGCAGGCTCTAACATGGTAACCAAGGCCCAGGCCGAGAATCAGCAGCAACTTGGGGTTGACCAGTTTCGAATTCTGCACCTGTTGCTCAGCTTCTTTGCCGGGGTTATACTTGCTGTGCACCTGATAAACCTTGTCATCCTTTTTGATGGCGAGGGTTGGTGAACCATCTTTGGCGTCTTCAACAATATACTCGCAGCCAGAAGCGGGAAAAACCTCGAGTGCCCTGGCCAGCACCGGCATACGTCGTCGCAGCGCTTTCATGTTTCTCGCAAGTACATTGGATTTCATTGGCAGGTTCCTTTTTTGTTTATTACCTGAAGAATATATAACATGTCAGGCGGCAGGTAAATACCTGATCTGCCCTAAATTATCGAGGGCAAAGGTGATTGCCTGCCACGACAGCGAATCTGAATGATGCGGCGATTTGAGCGATGGCCACCGGCAGATTGGCGAATTCGACCGGCAGGGTAATGCTCACAGGCACGTTGCCGGCAAAGTCAAGAAGTGGGCGGGCTGAGGCATTGTTCAGATGCACAACCGGCCGGCCGGCCAGTTCGGTTTCACTGGTGGCTGCGTCGCAGAAGATCCAGACACCGGCATCATCTGAGAGGTCGGCCAGACCAGTCACCGACATCAGGCGTCGCAGATTTTCATGCTGCTCGTCGGCACCAATAATTCGCAGCGCCAGAGTGTCTGACCGGTAACCCGCCGCAGATGGCATGAGCCAGCAGAGCATCTCATGCCCCTGACGACTGGTTCTGCCGGCTTCAACAAAGCCGTTTCGCTGAAAAACCTTCTGGGAAGGGAAATTATCGACCATGGTTTCAGCCACGAAGAGACAGGCAGCCTTTTGCATGTCTATAGAAGCACAGGCGAGCCTGATAATCTGGCTTCCGTAGCCGTTACCGGTGATTTCTGGCGCCACAGAAACAGAAATGCGGTAGCAGCCAGGTAATTCGGCCGGATCAAACCTGATCTGGGCGACAGCTACGCCTGATTCTTCGAGCATAAAGCCGTAAAGCGAGTCGTCAGCCATAAAGCGGCTGAACCAGCTCTGGTGGACTTCGAAGCTGATTTCGCTCTGGTCACCGGCCCAGCGGCGAATCGTCGGGTGAAGTCGCCAGGCATGCAGCAGACGGCAGTCTTCGGCTCGCCAACGCCTGAGTTTCAGATCATTTCCCATGTAAGAATGTCATCCTCGTCGATATCAATTTTAGCGGTGCGGCCGATAACGACCTGCATGTGCCTGACCGGAATACCGAACCCAGGCCTTTTTACGGCAATCAATTCTTCACTTATCGTGGTGCCTCTGGCGATCTTAACTGCCGCCACCAGGCTGCGCCTTGCAATGCGGTGCAGTTCGGTCTCAGCAGCGCTATGCTGTTTAACCGGCGAACCGAGAATCTTTTCGGTCTGCCGTATTGCTTCAACCATTTCTTTAACTGATATTTTGGAAGAGTAAGGATGTAGTATC
>DAOPYA010000184.1:0-7133 GCA_035352635.1 Candidatus Rifleibacterium sp. | reverse complement strand
TTGCAGTGTAAATAAAAACCGGGGACACTGAATTAATGGCATTTAATGAAAACACCAGAGTTAAGATTCCGGCTATTCTCCATCTGTGCAGATTGGGCTTCAGATATATCTCATTGAAAGATTCAGCGAGAGATGAAGGCACCAATATTTTCACTGACATTTTTTTCAGTAGCGTTGGCAGGTTAAACCCCGACGTGAAAAAAAATGACATTAAAAAAGCTCTTGAAGAAATATGCTTTTGCCTTGACTATGACGACCTTGGCAGAGAATTTTACAGAAAACTGACCGCTACCTCCGGAATTAAACTGGTCGATTTTAAAGACTTTTCCAACAATGATTTCCATGTGGTCACAGAACTGACCTGTAAAAACGGCGATGAAGAGTTTAGACCGGACATAACCCTGCTGGTAAACGGCATGCCCCTGGCTTTTATAGAAGTTAAAAAGCCAAACAATCATGACGGAATCCTTGCCGAAAGAGACCGAATTAACAGTCGTTTCAGAAATCCGAAATTTAAAAAGTTCATCAATCTAACACAGCTGATAGTTTTCTCCAACAACATGGAATACGATTCGGAGTCAATCGAGCCAATTCAAGGCGCTTTCTACTCAACAACAGCCAAAGAATCGGCTATGTTCAACTGTTTTCGAGAAGAAGAAAAACTGGATGCCGCTTCAATTCTGAGACCTGAAGATGAAGATGTTGAAAACTTTGTCCTCAAAGACAATAATCTTCTATCTATCAAGGCTTCACCTGAGTTCATTACGAACAAAAAAAATGATTCACCGACCAACAGGCTTATTACATCGTTGTTCAGTAAAAAAAGATTCTCGATATTCTTAAGATACGGTATCGCTTACGCGCAAACCGAGACCAATCTTGAGAAACACATTATGCGATACCCTCAATTTTTTGCCACTCTGGCAATCAGGGAAAAAATCGACAATGATGTCAGGCGCGGAATCATCTGGCACACTCAAGGGAGCGGAAAAACGGCTCTTGCTTATTACAACGTACACTTCCTGACCGACTATTTTTCAAAAAAGCAGGTTGTGCCAAAGTTCTATTTTATCGTTGATAGAATAGACTTGATGGAACAGGCTGCCAAAGAGTTTTCCAGCCGTGGTCTGGTAGTTCATCAGGTAAATTCCAAAGAAGAACTTTTGAAAGACCTCAGAATGAATCAGGTTATTCACAACAAAAAGGGTCAGCGTGAAATAACTGTCGTAAACATTCAGAAATTCAGTGAAGATGACAATGTTCTGCATGTGAACGACTATGACGTAAACATTCAGAGAGTTTATTTTCTGGATGAGGTACATCGAAGCTATAACCCAAAAGGAAGTTTTCTGGCAAATCTGGTCAGTTCAGACAGAAATGCAATCATGATCGGCCTTACCGGAACGCCACTCATCGGTGAAGAGGGCAAGGAAAGAAGAAGCAAAGACATATTCGGCGATTACATCCACAAGTATTATTACAATTCCTCAATTGCTGATGGCTATACTCTCAAGCTGATCAGAGAAGGCATTGAAACCAAATATAAAATTCAGCTTGAACAGGCTCTGAAGGAAATCGAAATTCTCAAAGGTGACCTGGACAGGAAAGTTATATATTCGCACGAAAAATTCGTTAACCCGCTGCTCAACTATATCATCGAAGATTTTCAGAAAAGCCGGGTAAGATTCGGTGACGACAGCATCGGCTGCATGGTTGTTTGCGAAAGCTCTGATCAGGCAGAAAAAATGTTTGAACTGTTCAAGCAAAAGTATGGTTCTGAGGCAGTGCTTGCCAGTGCCGGTGAAACTTTGCAAAAAGCAGCGGAAAACGTTGCAGTGTATAAAGGCTTAAGCGATAAGGGGCCTCTTACTGCCTCATTAATTCTTCACGACGTTGGCACAAAGGATATTCGCAAAGATCTTGTCGAAGAATTTAAAGCAGGAAGAATTGATATTCTTTTTGTTTACAACATGCTGCTGACCGGGTTTGATGCCAAAAGGCTGAAAAAGCTTTATCTTGGCCGTCTGATAAAGAAACATAATCTGCTTCAGACTTTGACTCGGGTAAACCGACCCTACAAAAAGTTCAGATATGGCTACGTAGTTGATTTTGCAGATATCCGAAAAGAGTTTGAAGCAACAAACAAAGCCTATTTTAAAGAACTTCAGGAAGAACTTGGCGACGAAATTCAGACCTATTCAAATCTGTTTAAATCAAAAGAAGAAATTGAGGCAGAGATAAAAGACTTTAATGAGAAGCTATTTCATTATGATCTTGAAAATGCCGAGATTTTCTCTCAGCAGATCAGTGAAATTCAGGATCGCAGCAAGGTTCTTGAGATTAAAAGAGCCCTCGATAATGCAAGAAATCTGTTTAATGTGATCCGATATTTTGGTTACGACGAACTGCTTGCCAGAGCTGATTTTAAAAAGCTGAATCAACTTTATAACGAGGCTTCAAGGCACCTTGACCTGCTTAACCTTAAAGAGAACCTGCAAAACAGCACAGATACTACCAATCTTTTGAACGAAGCCCTGGAAAATATTCTTTTCCTCTTCAAAAAAGTTTCTGAAAAAGAACTTATTATCGCAGATCAGCTGAAAGATGCCCTAAAAAAGGCCAGAGAAGCCATGGCCGCAAATTTCGACAGAAAAGACCCTGGCTTTGTTTCCCTTTACGATGAGTTGAAGAGGCTGTTCGCAGGTAAAAATCTTGAAGAAATTTCTCAGGAAGAAATGAAAGCGAACATTGATTCGCTCAATTCTATAATGAGCAAAGTCAGTGAACTGAACCGAAAGAATAATTTGCTAAAAGCGAAGTATGAGAATGATGAAAAATACGCGAGGATTCATAAGCGATTGCTTGAGAAAGGGCTTATTTCCAATAAGGAAAGTCAGATTTTCACCCTGCTCAAGGGCATAAAAAGCAGAGTTGATGAGAAACTGCTTCATAATAACCGCTTGTTGAGCAATGAAGGGTATTTTTCTCAGATGCTAATGCAGATGATTCTCGAAGAATACGAGAATGATGAAATAGACGTGAATCTTGATGAAACAAAATTCATCAACAGCTGTCTGGCAAAAGAATACCAGAATGAATACCAAGGATTAAACGCATGGTAACAAGAAATTTTGTAGAAGACACCAAAACACTGATTGATAACCTGAAAACCGTGTGCGCTTCATACGGTCTTGGTAATGATGGTAATGAATACAAAATCATTCTTCAGTCATTCTTGTATAAGTTCATGAATGACAAGTTTGCCGCAGAAGTAAAAAGGCTTGACGGCAAACTTGCCAAGGCCGAAAACTGGTTACAGGTGCTTGAAAGATACACTGAAAAAGACTTCGAACTGTTGCTGTACAAATTCAACCCCGACAGTCCGAAAATGAAGCGGAAACATTTTCTTGCGAATCTTGCCAACAAGCAGAACGAACCTGAGTTTGCCAGGTTATTCGACGACACTTTGCGTGAAATAGCCGTTTTAAACAACGATATTTTCTCGGTAAAAACCGAGACTGGTGCCAGAATAAAGCTATTTGACGAGCTGAGTCAGCTGATTTCAGACCCTTCTAAGAGAGATGAATTTTGTAGGGCTATAATCAATAAACTACTGGGTTTCAGCTTTGAAAGGGTTTTTGATCAGAAGTTCGATTTTTTCTCAACTATCTTCGAGTATCTGATCAAAGATTACAACAAAGACGGTGGCGGAAAATACGCCGAATACTACACGCCGCATGCCGTTGCCAAAATAATGGCTTCGATTCTTGTTGACAAGTCAGTCAGCAATGTTACCTGCTACGATCCTTCCGCCGGTTCGGGTTCTTTGCTGATGAGTCTGGCTCATGCCATTGGCGAAGAAAAGTGCACCATTTTTTCTCAGGATATTTCACAGAAATCTTCAACCATGCTGAGATTGAACCTGGTTTTGAACAACCTGGTGCATTCAATCCAGAACATCATCCAGGGCAATACGCTTGAATCGCCGTATCACAAAGATAACGGTAATTTGATGAAATTTGACTATATCGTTTCAAACCCTCCATTCAAGCTTGATTTCAGCGATTTTAGAAACAAGCTCGACACGAAAGAAAACAAGCCACGTTTCTTTGCGGGTATTCCCAAAATACCCGCAAAGAAAAAAGACAGCATGGCGATTTATCTTCTTTTCATTCAGCATATTATCTACTCATTGTCAGCAGAGGGAAAAGCTGCTGTGGTTGTGCCCACAGGGTTCCTTACTGCTCAAAGTGGAATTGAAAAAGAGATCAGGCAAAAGCTGGTAGACGAAAAAATGCTGCGCGGTGTCGTTTCAATGCCGAGCAATATTTTTGCCACAACCGGTACGAATGTTTCAGTACTCTTCATTGATAAAGCCAACAAGAAGGGCAACATTGTGTTGATGGATGCATCAAAGTTGGGAACAACAGTGAAAGACGGTAAAAATCAAAAAACTCTTCTCTCGCCGGAAGAAGAGCAGAAAATCATAGAGACATTCAATCGTCATGAAGCTGTCGAAGACTTTTCCATCGTTGTTTCTTATGACCAAATTGCTGGAAAGAATTATTCATTCAGCGCTGGTCAGTATTTTGAGGCAAAGATCGAACTTGTTGAAGTGACGCCTAAAGCTTTTATGGTTAAAATGGAAACTTTCAAAAAAAATCTGACCGAGCTTTTTAATCAAACTCATAATCTTGAGTCAGAAATAAGCAAACAGCTTACAAAGGTTTTATTTAATGATGAATTACGTAACAACAATAGGTGAAATAGCTGAAATTTTTGACGGGCCACACGCAACACCCACAAAAATAGATTCTGGGCCATTTTTTTTGAGCATATCTAGCCTAGAAAAAGGGCGTTTGGACTTAACCAAGTCTGCTTTTTTGAGTGAAGATGATTTTAAAAGATGGACAAAAAGAGTAACTCCTCAGCAAGGCGACATTCTTTTTTCATACGAAACTCGTCTTGGCGAGGCTGCTATTATGCCAAGGGGAATTAGAGCATGCCTTGGTCGCAGAATGGGCTTATTAAGGCCGAAACAAGGGAAGGTTATTCCTGAGTATTTGTTGTATGCTTACTTATCTCCAGCATTTCAGCAAACAATCATTTCCAATACGATTAGAGGAGCAACGGTTGATCGAATTGCATTAAATGAGCTTCCTAATTTCGAAATACGAATTCCACCGATAAGCGAGCAGAAAAAATTAGTAAGACCGCTGCTTGCAATCGACCAAAAAATAGAAATTAACAACAAAATCAATGTCGAATTGGAAGAAATGATAAAAACCATTTATGATTACTGGTTTGTGCAATTTGACTTCCCAGACGAAAACGGCAAGCCCTATAAATCCTCCGGCGGCAAAATGGCCTGGAATGAAGCTATTAAAAGAGACATTCCTGCTGATTGGACTGATGGTGTCTTGAGTTCTATCGCCAAAATAACCATGGGGCAATCGCCACCAGGCGAATCCTACAATGAAAAAGGAAATGGTTTACCATTTTTTCAGGGCTGTACTGATTTTGGAGTGAGATTCCCCGACGTTAGACAGTATACTTACATGCCGTCAAGAATTGCCAATCCTGGAGATATTTTGTTAAGCGTTCGAGCACCAGTAGGTTCATTAAATATTGCAAATGAAAAGTGCTGTATTGGCCGTGGTTTGGCAGCACTAAAGAGCAATAACGGCTACACATCATATTTGTGGGGCATTTTAAGGCATTTGGCAAGGGTTTTTGAGAGGCGAAACGTTGATGGAACAACATTTGGAGCCATAACCAAAGACGACCTGTTTTCGCTGGCAGTTATAAAGCCAAGTGAACAAGTTCTAAAAAGGTTTCAGAGTGCTACGAAGCCGGCATATGAAATGCAAAATAAAATTGAGTTTGAGAATAGAGAACTTATTGCACTCAGAGATTGGCTTTTGCCAATGCTTATGAATGGTCAGGTAAAGGTGGTTTAAATATGCATCAACCGATTCAACAAAACCTAACAGGGATTTATCCTAACGAAAAACTGGAAATGCAGGTTCAGATGACAGTTATTGATAATCTTGGAATAAAAATGTATTCCAACATCGTACCTGTGATTTCTGAATTGGTCGCCAATGCATATGATGCTGATGCAACAATTGTTGAGATTAATCTGCCTGATGGCAAAATTGATGAAAATTCCATAATAACAGTTAAAGACAATGGGGTCGGCATGACATTTGAAGACCTGAACCGAAAATATCTAACAGTTGGTCGAAATCGAAGAGATGAGCCGGAATCAAGCGTTTCTGAAAGACTAAATAGAAAGGTTATGGGTCGAAAAGGTATCGGAAAACTTTCAGCCTTCGGGATAGCCCAGAAAATTCAAATAAAAACATGTCGTGCCTCCGAAGAAATCAAGTTTGAAATGGATCTGGCAAAAATAAAGTCAACTCCTGCGGGTAAAAACTATTCTCCTGATCATGAAAAAGTTTCTAGCAGTTGCGAAAATGGCACTGAGATCAAATTGAGCAAACTGTCACGAAAAAACAGAATTGACATCGAGAGTTTTCGCAAGAAATTGGCACGCAGATTTTGTTGTATAACAGAAGACTTTAAGATCTTGGTAAATGGGAATGAATTATCCTCTGAAGATCGCTGTGTCAAAGAAAATTGTACTGTTGTTGAGGAAATAAACGAGTGTGTTAATGATGATGGTGATTTTAAAGTAACCGGGTGGCTTGGCACTATGAAGGATGCCGTGTCTACTGATGTTACTGCCGGCGTTGTAATAATGGTGAGAGGTAAGCTGGTTCAAGAGCCGTTTTTCTTTGAAGCCCCTTCCCAAGGCTGGTTTAATTTTGCTAAATCCAGGATTGTTGGAGAAATACATGCTGATTTTCTGGACGAGGAAGAGGATTTAATTCTTTCCAATAGATGCTCAATTTATTGGGATCACGAGATATGTCAGCTGCTTATGAACTGGGGTAGAGAAAAAGTCATTAAATTGGCTGCAAAATATGGAAAACATAGACAGGAAGAAAGCGAGAGGGTTGTGAGAGATAACGATGAGTTTAAAAATTGGCTCACAGGACTTTCCAAGCCCGAAAAAAAAGTCGCAAATAAAGTAATAAAAATTATAACGTCTGACAATAATTTAGATG
>DAOPYA010000183.1:0-7207 GCA_035352635.1 Candidatus Rifleibacterium sp. | reverse complement strand
GCCGCTGTCAATTTTGCGGATCAGCGGCAGAGCCTGGGCGGCAGTCTGGCGGTCGATGCGGTGCAGGGCGTAAAAAAAGGCGACCCAGTCGATAACTGGTTGCCGGATGAGCTCGTTCAGCGATTGAAGAGTGGTCGGCGCACCGCTGCTCTGCGGGTCAGCAAGCCAGGTCAGATAAAGTTTGAGAGCCGGGTCGGTTTCGCATTCGGCCGCGGCTTTCAGTTTGGGGGCCAACTCAGGCTCGTCACGGCGATCATGCAACGTTAAAACGGCATAAAGCCGCGTCGACAGATCATCTGCCGAAAGGTTGCCGATCAGTGATTCAATGGCTGCCAAGTGCTGGTTTCCGGTTCAGTTATTCAGAAAAACTGGCCCAGAGTAACCTTGATAAGCATCATAACCTGTTTAATCAGCGTGTCAATGTCTTCCTGGGTAAGCTGTTCAGGCTTATCGGCCGCTGCGGGTTGCGGTTTGACCGGTGCTGGGTTGCCAGTAGACGGTTTCGGGCTTGTTGACGCGCTGCTTGACGGCTTGGTAGCAGCAGGTGTGCTCTGGCCGGCACTTGAAGGCTTGCTGGTTGAGGGCTTCTGAACCTGGGTGCTGCCAGTCTGCGCCTGGGGTTTAGAACCCATCGCTTCGGCTACTGAATAGAAAATTTCAATGTCGCTGACCTTGCGGTTGCGAAACATGATTGAATCGATTCCCTGGTTGCCATCAATGGTTTCGGCATTGTTGCCATCGATTGATTTAATCATACAATGGTGATTCAATGGCTTCTCTGGGTCTTTGTTTTTCATGATAACGATGTCACCGGGTGCCAGAAGGTTTTTCTGACCGCGATATTTGCAGCCGATTACTTTGGTGTTCCAGTGAACTGGCAGACCGGCGCTGCGCCAGGCCCAGATGCAAAAGATACCACACCAGTCGTTGACTTTTTTGCCGACCCCTTTGATGTCTGCCATCCACCATGAACGCTCTTTTTCGAGATCGTTGATCTTGTAGGCGACTTCGTAAAACTTCTTCAGGTTCTGCCAGCCGATTTTGTTGCCGTCATCACCCCTCTTATCGACAACGGTTCCGACCATACTGCCCGCCAGTTCAACGATTTTGCGGCGCATGGCGTCAATGTCGTTGGTGGCTTCAGTGGCGGCACCGGTAGAAACACCTGTTGATACCGCTGGCTGGTCAGGGGTTGGAGTGACAACCGGTTGAGTTACCTCTGGTCTGGTCTCGATGATTTCGTCGAGCGACTGGCCCGAAACCGGGCCGAAGAAAAAAGCCATCAGTGAAACAGCACACACAAGGGCAAGACCAGAGCACTTAGATTTTCTCATTGTCTAATCCTCCTGAAACGTCTGACAATATTATACCAGAAGTCTGCCACACTGAGAAATTTTAACCTGCAAATTCACCCCCTCAACTTAAAAGTTCGAATTTGCCTACAGCGGGCTTGCTAACCCGAACTTGTTTATCAGCTGCGGCTGATTTTATTTTCAAATAGTGAAACCCGAGTCGGAATCTGCTATAATCTTTATGCGTTGCAGGATTACTCGTAATCAGTGACGTTGATTCCGTACTGCTTGTGTTCAGCCCTACTCACCCCAGGAGACCCCCTTGAAATTTACAAAAGTCTGCCGAAAAATGCTGGCGGCATTGTTGCTGTGCATCAGCTGCGCAGTATTTTTTTATGGGGTTTTCAATGAGATTGCCCACGCGGATGAACATGCTTGCGGCAGCTCTGCCGTCTGTCTGATTGGCGATCATGAGCATGGCGATGCCTGCCATTCCAACCATCAGAGTTGTTCGCGACTCTCATGTTCCCATGGTGAATTTTTTCTGACCGGTGCTCAATTCGACTGGCAGCTATTTTCATGCAGCGAAAAATACGTCGCCAATGCTGATGACCCGGGCAATCCGTTGATTGCCTCACGGCTTTTCAAACCGCCCATTTCCTGCGCAGGCTGATCAGAACTCGATTTTTATCTGATAAGTTTATGCGGAGGTTTTTATGCATTCGTTTTTGCGACGGCTTTTGCCGGCGATTCTCTCTTTTATTTTCCTTCAGGGCGTTTCGGCCCTCACTCTCAGTGAAGCCCTTGAACAGGCCGAAAAACACCCGGTTCTTCAACAGCATGCTCTGAATATTGCTGGCCGGCGGTATGAAATAATTGATGCCACAGCCAAGGGGCCGGGCAGCCTGGCGATCAACTCAGAAAACTTCGGTGATGAAGCCGGCTTCGACAACCTTGAAACCACAGTTGAATATTCTCTGCCATTGCAGAATTCTGCCAGGGTCAGTGCGAAAAAAAAGCTGGCCGAAGAAAACGTCAGGCTCAGCGAACTCGAAAAAACGACAGCACGCTGGTTGATCATGAGTCAGACCAGTCGCGCTTTTCATCGGGCGCTGGTGCTGCGTGACCTTGTGGTGAAAGCTTCTGAAAGCATCGAAAATTCAGAAAAGCTTCTAGCTGCTTCCAAAATTATGGTCGAGTCTGGTTCGGTGGCCGAACAGGAAGTTTTTCAGGCCGAACTGGTTCTGCAGCAGGCAAAACTCGAAGCCGAGCACATTCGGGGTATCCGTGAAGACGCCAGTGCCGAACTCGCCCAGGCCATGGGCCTTGATTCTCTGGTAGTTTCAGAGGTTACCGGTTCAGCAACTGCTGATCTTGAGATACCTGAGCTGGCGAAACTAGAAGAGATTATTTTCAGGTCGCACCCTGATATCGTTGCCCGTCAGCTCGAGATCAGTCAGACTGCTGCCCGGCTTGAACTTCTTAAGGCCGAAAATCACCCATCCTGGAATCTGACCGCCGGGGCACGCCATTCTCGGGAAACCGGGCGCGGCGATTTTCTGGTTGGTATTTCTGCTGACCTGCCGCGCAGCGGCGATAACCGTGGCGCAAGAAAAGCCCTTCAGGAAGATATCAGGCGGCTGACTCTCGAACGGAGCAATTCAGAACGTGAACTGCGTTTGCGGCTGCAAAGTGACTGGCAACGCTGTCACCGTCTGCAGGAACAGGTCAAAAAGCTGCGTGATGCTATTCTGCCTGCGGCCTGGCAACTGTTTGAGCTTTCGCTGACCGGCTACCAGCTTGGCAAGACCGACCAGATCGTGGTGTTGCAGGCTCGCAAAGATTTTCTTGCCGAAAAAGAAAATTACCTGCAGCGCCTCGAAGAGCTATATGAAGCGGTTAATTCTATCGAATCTCTGGCCGGTTACGCCGGGTCATTCGATTTTTCAAGCGCTGCTGCCGATCCGGCTAAAAATTTATAACACGCTTTTTTATTACATCGCCCTTCTGAAAAGGAACAATCATGAAAAAAATATCTAAAGTTGCCCTGTTGCTGGCAATTCCTGCTTTGATCGTCTTTCTTTCAACCGACCGGCTGTTCAGTCAGGCCCACAATCACCCGCCCGGCACCACGTGCAGCGCTGAAGAGGCTTCTGCTGCCCCCCAGACTTCTGCCGCCCCGGCCGATGCTGACTCGCACGCCGGGCACGATCACGCCAAAGAAGCCCCTGCTGCCGTTGACCCACACGCCGGGCACGACCACGCCAAAGAAGCCCCTGCCGCCGTTGACCCGCATGCCGGGCACGACCACGCGGCGCATGCCAGTGCAGGCAGTATGCCGATTGAAGAGCTGATGAGTCAGAAATGTGAGCACCAGGTCAGCACTATTGACTGTGACGAATGCCGTTATGAACTTGGCGCGGTTAAAATCACCGCCCAGGTCGAAAAGATGGTTAAAACCCGCAGTATGTCGCAGGCAAGCCATAAACAGGAAATCGCTTTCCGTGGTGAACTCGAGTATGATAATCAGCTGTTCCGCACTGTGACAAGCCTGGTTCCGGGCGTTATTACCAGTATGCCGGTCAGAAAGGGCGAACTCGTCGAAGCAGGTCAGGTAATCGCGATGATCGAAAGTAGAGAGCTATCACACCTGGCTCTCGAACTGCAGAAGCAGGTTGCTGAACTTGAACTGGCTGATAAAAAACTCGCCCGTGAAGAGATGCTGAACGAGAAGAAGGTTGGCGCTCTGCAGGCGGTTCAGGAAGCCCGCGCCTCCCGTGATCTTAAAGCTCTCGAGATAAAATGCAGCCGCGAACAGCTCATGCTCTTCAGCTTAACTGCCAAAGAGGTTGACGCAATTGCTGCAGGGCGTGCTAACCCAGCTCAAAAGGGTCGCCTGCCAATTGTTTCGCCGATCAAAGGCCGCGTGGTAACTATTCACACAAATATTGGCAGCGCCGTGAATGAACAACAGGCACTGGCAGACATCGTCAACATCAGCGATCTGCGGGCAACCGGTCAGATCAAGGAAGCGGATATGCCGGTGGTGATAAGTGAATTGAACAGGGGGCCGCTCACTGGTTATATCACCACACAGGCGTTTCCGGGCAACCTGTTTCAGGCAAAGGCTGTGAGCGCTGATGCCGGTTTGAAATCGACGACCCGCATGCTTGAAATTCAACTTGCAGTCAAGAATCCTGATGAACTGCTGCGCCCCGGAATGTTTATCGAGGGCATTCTTGAGGTGGGCGACCAGGGCGATAAAGCCAGTCTGCCTTCTTCGGCCGTTCTCGAGGACGAAGGCGTTCATTTCGTTTTTGTCAGAAAAGGCCCAATGTTCTTTCGCCGCGATGTCAAGCTTGCGGGGCAGCAGGGCGACACGATTTTCATCGCTTCCGGCATCAGTGCTGGTGATGAAATAGTCGTTGAAGGCTCATTTTTGCTCAAGTCAGATATCCTGCGCGGCAAAATGGGCGCCGGTTGCGCTCACTGAGGATAAAACCATGAATCGCATCTTAAACTTCCTTTTGACGCAACGTTTCTTCGTGTTTCTTCTCACGGCAGTCCTGGTTATTACCGGTTTGATATCATGGTACCGCCTGCCGATCGATGCTTTTCCCGATGTCACCAACGTGCAGGTGATGATTCTTACAAAGGTTCCGGGTCTGACCTCGATTGACGTCGAACAGCGCGTCACTTTCCCGATCGAACAGCACATGGGTGGCCTGCCCAGGGTTAAGCAGGTGCGGTCGGTTTCGAAGTCAGAAATTTCGCAGGTCGTGGTGATTTTTGAAGACAACGTCGATATCTACTTCGCCCGCCAGCAGGTCTTTGAGCGTCTGGCCGAAGCCAGAGAGTCGTTACCGCCCGGCTCTGAACCCGAAATGACGCCGATCAGCACCGGACTCGGCGAAATTTTTCAATACACTCTCGACAGCGATAAACTCGACCCGGTCGAACTGCGCACCCTTCAAGACTGGGTGGTGGCGCCTCAACTGCGCAATATCCCCGGAGTGACTGAAATCAACAGTTTTGGCGGTTTCGTTAAACAGTATCATGTGCTGGTTAATCCGGTGGCCCTTGAAAAATACGATATTTCAATGCGTGAGGTTGTCGAGGCGCTCGAAGCGAATAACGCCAACGCAGGTGGTTCGTTCATCGTCAAAGACTGGCAGCAGACTTTTATCAGGTCACTTGGTCTGCTGAACAATCTTGCTGATATCGGCAACATTGTTCTTAAAGACCACACCGGTACGCCCGTGTTGCTCAAAGACGTCGCCGAAATCACCATGGGCACCCAGACCCGCCAGGGTGGCGTAACCCGCGATAACCAGGGAGAAGTTGTTGCCGGCATGGTAATCATGCTTCAGGGCGCCAATTCAAAGATAGTGGTCGATCAGGTTAAAAAGAGGGTTCCGGAAATTCAGAAGTCGCTGCCCGAGGGTGTTCGACTCAACCCCTTTTATGATCGCACTTCTCTGATTCAGGCCTGCATCGCTACGGTAGTTGACGCCATCAGCGAAGGTGGTATCTGTGTAATTCTCGTTCTTTTTCTGTTTCTCGCTGAATTTCGCACCGCGATCGTGGTTCTGTTTTCGATTCCGCTCACTTTTCTGGCCAGTTTTATTTTTATGGATCTGGCCGGTATGTCGTCGAATCTGATGAGTCTTGGTGGGCTGGCCTTTTCGGTCGGCATGGTAGTCGATGCTGCCATCGTCGTTACTGAGAATGCCCGCCGGCATCTCGCGCATGCCAAACCGGGTGAAACGCGAATTTCAGTAGTGAACGCCGCCATTCAGGAAGTCATCAGGCCGGTTTCGTTCTCGATTTTTATTGTTGCCCTTATTCTTATTCCGCTGTTCACACTGCAGGGCATGGAAGGCAAAATGTTCATTCCGCTGGCTCAGACGATGCTGATCGCCATGCTCGTCTCGTTGCTTATCGCTCTGGTTATCATTCCGGGTATCTGCGAAAGCCTGCTTCCCCATGGCAAGGAATATGAGTTTCCGTTTGTGGCATGGTTTCACCGCCTCTACAATCGCACACTGAATCTGCTGCTCAGATTTCAGTGGGTGACTATAATTGTATCGGTGCTGGGCCTTCTGGCGACCGCATCACTGGCGGCCCACCTCGGAACCGACTTTATGCCTGAGCTCGACGAGGGCGCCATTGCCATCAACAGTGTCAGGTTGCCGAATGCCTCGCTGGCCGGTTCGGTCAAACTTGCCGACGAAATCGACCGCATGTTGCTTAAAGAAGTGCCCGAAATCGAAACGGTGGTCGGCAAAACTGGTCGGGCCGAGATTTCTGAAGACCCGATGGGCCCTGAGCAGACCGACTTTGTTATCATGCTGAAGTCTAAGGAAATTTACCCGCAGCGCCGCCCGAAAGCCGAAATCATCAATCACATCAGGGAAGTGCTTGCGCAAGTGCCCGGTTTGCGGCACTCGTTTTCTCAACCGATTGCCCTGCGCGTCAATGAGCTCATTTCTGGCATCAAAAGCGATGTGGCCGTCAAAATTTTCGGTGACGATCTCGACAAACTCGCTGAGATTGCCACCGAAGTTGCCGGAGTGCTTGGGTCTACCCCGGGCGCTTATGATGCCAAAGCCGCTCAGTTATCAGGTATGCAGCAGTTCGATATTGAGATAGACCGGGCCGCAGCCGCCCGCTATGGTCTTAATTGCTCTGAAATAAACGAGCTGATCGAGACCGCGGTCGGCGGCAAGGTCGCAACCACGATTATTGAAGGGCAGCGTCGTTTCGATTTGCAGGTTCGTTACCCCGAGAACCTGCGCCGCAACCAGGATGATATCATGAACCTCAAGATCAGAACGCCTGGTGGGATGCTGGTGCCGCTCTTGCAGGTCGCCAGCATCAAGCCGGTCGAAATTCCGATAGAAATAAAGCGCGAA
>DAOPYA010000182.1:0-7323 GCA_035352635.1 Candidatus Rifleibacterium sp. | reverse complement strand
CGAAAAAGTAATCCCGCCTTCTGTCCACGCCTGGACTATTCTTCGTAAGAAGTCAGTAAAACCGGCTTTAATTGTGAAGTTATCAATAATTTGCGAAACAAAAGCCAGATTTGAAACCTGGCGCGGCCTACAACACCCTGATTGCTGACACTTCGACGATATCTTCGCTGAGGGTGCCGCGAATTGCCTTCTGGTAGACTTTGTATGAACCGTCACCAAGTTTTTCGATTTCGACAAACCCTGGAAAAGCCCGGCCCTCAAGGATTTCAGCCTGACCGGGGCAGAAATGCCCGGGGTTAGCATAGGCTTGCGAGCGGCCATTTCCAAGAAGCGTCAGACTGGCGCAATGGGTATGGCCCATGACCACCACCCGGTTGTGCGGGTTTTCGCTAAAATGCGCCCGAACGAAATGACCAAGGCCGTCATAGGCGACTTCAGCCTCGCAAAGAGCTTCGTAGAAATTGTCTTCAGTTATCAGACCGGGGTAGAACCGCGCAATACCGTCAGTGCGCACCTCAGCGAGGTTTTTGCCCGCCATCTTGATATCGATAAGATTGTTGCGATTATGTTGCAGCATCAGGTCGAGAATGATTCTGGCGGGGTTGAACTTTTCGCCCTGGCGTGATTGCTGCATCAAGGCGGCAATCAGGTCGGGAAGTTTGATTCCATAGCTTTCGTAGTTCGGGTTGCCGCAACCGGAAACACATGCCGCATCCATGCGGTGCAGACTGGCGATTTTTTTCTGCAGAAAATGGCAATAGATTCTCGCGACAAAATAACCAAGCGGTAGTGGTGCCATCGGGTTATCATCATTCAGCGCCGGTTTGTTGAATAAATCGTGCTGGTGGCCGTGCTCAGCCCAGACCGCGTCATTGAGATAATAGGTGTTAGCGACGGCGGGTTTTTCGTGGTCAGAGCCGTGGCCTGGCAACACCTTTCGGTCAGTGCGCCGGCTCAGTTCAAGGTTAATGTCACGCAATTCCACTTCCATGTCGTGATCGCCGTTAATGAAGCGAATGTTGACATCGTCGAGAAGACTGATGAAGTCGCCATCGTTTTGCCGTTCGAAAAGCCCGGGATTCTGCTTCATTATCAGACCGATGGTTGGCGGGGAACAAAAGGGGTGGTAGTTCCAGAGGTCATACCAGTCACCGAGAATCACCAGTTCTTCGATGTTTCTCGCATTTTCGCGAAGGTAGCGAAGCAGGCATTTGAGCAACGGTTCATGAACTGATTTTTGATACCAGTTCGTTTCAGCGCCTGAACCGATATGGATATCGCCGACAAAAACGGTCCTTCTGGACATGACGCCTCTCCTTTGCTTGATCGAGGCAGATGGGTAATTTGCTGCAACCGAATGCTGTTTGTAGTATAATTGCCTCCCGGTTCCTCTACTCTAAATATAACCCGTTTGTGCCGATTTTCCTATCGGTAATAATCGCTCATCACCACTGGAGAAAAAATGTATTCAGAAAACCTGCTCTCAGCCTTCATGCTAACCATGCTGGCCGGTCTTGCCACCGGAATAGGCAGCATGCTCGCCTTTTTCTCAAAGAGTACCAGCAAGCGCTTTCTCGCAGTGGCTCTGGGTTTTTCTGCCGGGGTCATGATCTATGTCTCGATGATCGAAATTTTTTTCAAGGCCAAAGAATCTCTGGTCGCGACGCTTGGCCCAACCCGTGGCTACTGGTACACAACCCTGGCATTTTTTTGCGGCATGTTTATCATCACCCTGATCGACAAGCTGGTTCCAGACTTTGAAAACCCTCACGAAGCTCACGAAGTCAGCGAGCTCGAGCACTGCCCCCCCAAAAACATCGTCGCCATGCAATCCGAAAAAGCCGCGCTGCACCGCATGGGAATCTTTTCGGCACTGGCAATCGCGATTCACAATTTTCCAGAAGGCCTCGCGACTTTTACCGCTGCCCTGAAAGACCCGACCATGGGTATCAGCATCGCTGTCGCCATCGCAATTCACAATATTCCAGAAGGAATCGCGGTTTCGGTGCCAATCTATTTTTCAACCGGCAGCCGGCGCAAGGCTTTTCTTTATTCGTTTCTATCTGGAATGTCTGAACCGATCGGGGCAATCTTCGGCTACTTCGTGCTCATGCCATTTTTTAATGACACGATGTTTGGTCTGCTGTTCGCAGGGGTTGCCGGTATCATGGTCTTCATATCGCTCGACCAGCTGCTGCCCGCCGCCGAAAAATATGGCGAACATCATCTGTGCACCTACGGGGTGGTTTCGGGCATGATGGTCATGGCCCTCAGCCTGCTGCTATTCTCATGACCCGCCCTTGAGCATCCGGTCAACCAGAACTGAAGCCAACGGTATAATTACCGCCGAAAGCAGCCCGATCACCTTGTTCATATCAAATGGCCAGGTATTGATATCGTGCAGGTAAGTTCTTATTTCCATGAGGTTGCGCAGTTTGTGAATGCGTTCCTGCTCAAGTCGCTGCCCGGAAAGCAATTCGTTGAGTTCAAATGATATCAGGCTGAGCTTGCGATCTTTTTCGCGCACCATCGCCCGATGAATGTTATAAATGGGCCAGAACAGGTAGACCAGAATGGCAAGGCCAAAAAGCCCGAACCACATGGCAAGCAGCGAGCCAAAATTCCAGCCGCCGATACGCCTGGCAAGGATACTGCAGATATACGGAATAACCGCAAAAAAGGCAGTCTGCAAGATGAACTTGCCGAGCAGTCTGATTCCGGAATTTTCTTCCTGGATGATGAGAATGCGCAGATCGAGATCGCCGAACTCTCTTATGAACGCAGCAAATTTGATAAAATACACGATCGCTGATGCGCTCCAGAAAAGAAAACAGAATTCATAGGCAAGATAGGCAAGCTCACCTCCGCTGGTTTTGAACGGGGTGCCGATCAGGTAACGGTCGCCGGTCACCGCAATGCAACAGCTTGTCAAGCCAATAGCAATCGGCAAGGTCGGCGAAAAAACCCGCGCCCGGGCTGCAAGATAATATTCTTCGCTACGCGCTTTTGTCCAGCCGGTGATCAACGGAATTTCAAAACGAAAGCGGTCGAGCAGCTTCTCAAACCAGACCAGCCCGGCTGACGAAAAGAACATCTGCATGGCATTGAAAAAAAAGGAAATCAGGAAAATTCGATCTTCATTGCTGAAGGTCCAGTAGATGGCGATAGCAAAATAAAGCAGCATGCTGGCCGAAAGATAGAAAATCCAGTAGCTGACACCAGGAACGTTAGACGCCAGACGGCTTTGAAATCCAGCTGGCGGAAGCTCCTGAGACGCCGGAATCGGCGCCGAACCGTTTTCGTTTGCCGGCGGGGCACTGGTATTGAGAGACGAAATCTCAGAACCGCTCAGCCATTCACGGCAAAAACGACACTTCAGAGACCCTTCGGGGATTTCGCTGCGGCAGAAACGACACGGCACCATTATCTCAACCGACTTCTCAGACTCTGACATAAGCACCTCTAGCGCATGATTGAAACATTCAGAGCCGTTGTTTCAGCCAGCTCATACACTTCAGTAAAAACTCTGAAAGCCAGCATGACAGCCAGATTGGCGTCAAGGCCGACATGATGGTTAAATGATTCCTGAGTGCCGGTTTCGCGACCACCTGGTTCATTAAATACCGGGTTTTTAACCGCACTGATCGAGAATTCAGTCATCAGGTTGCGTGCTCTTTCGAGTTCGATCTTATCAAGCGCTTGAAACGGAAGGTCAAAGAATAACCCGCAACCTTCGTCAAAGGTGAACTGCACGAACCTTTCGCCATCTGGTTCCTCGATGATGATGAACCAGTCTTCGCCACGGTTCAACAAGATTGTCTCAATAGCCTTTTTAATGCGCTCTTTCATGGCTGACCTCTGAAAAGAATGATGAAAACACAATGCTGAACAACAAAAAAAATCTCTTGGCAGAATAACATATTTCAGATAAAATTACTGTTGTGAGCTAAAAAAATGCGCGGATCGTGAAAAAGGGCTTAAATTAGATCTGCTCTGGTTTTCCCGTGCATGAGAGTATTTTTTGGGGGTTAGGATGCTTGATACCAAAGCACTTAAAGATCTTCTCGGCAACCTTTCGCCAGACGACAAGCGTGAATGCGTTGAAGAGCTATCCCGGCTTGAGCTTTCTCAAAAAAACGCCGAAGACGTCTATCGCATTCTTCAGATCCTCGAAACAGGGCTTGATGTCAATCTTGCAATTCAGGTTCGGGCCGTCTGCCGCAAGCTCGAGGCGCAGTTTCCCGGAAAGTTTTCTTTCGACTTTCTTACTTCTGAACCGGTCATTGAGCACCTGCGCAATCCTGCTGCCGCAAAAACCGCTTCAACCAGCGACCCGGTTCGCGAAAAAACACTGGTCAATGACGGCAAAACACGCCTTTGCCCATTTTGTGCCGCCGGCATCGAAAAAGATGCCGCACAGTGCCGGCACTGTAGCAGTCTGCTCGACAACACTCTCTGCAAGACCTGCGGCCGCCACAGTTATCAGACAAAATTCTGCGTCTGGTGCGATACCCTGATGAACAACGCCAGTTTGCGTCGCCCTTCAGTGGTACGCCGCGCACTGGCATTCTGGCTCGATTACACTCTCATGGCCGCATCGGCACTGGCATTTTTCCATTTTCCTGACGCTTCTGGTCTGCTTTTTGTGGTGTTTTTCGTGGCAATACAGCTCTATTTTATGAGCGCCAGCACCACTATCGGCAAAAGTGCCACCGGTCTGATGATCGTCAGAACCACCGATAGCAGCAAAGCTGGGTTCAGCCAGATTCTGTTTCGCGAAACCATCGCAAAAATGATTTCGCTGGCCTGTCTGGGCATCGGCTTTTTCTGGTTCTTATACGATGAGAACGGTCTGACCTGGCATGACCTGTTGTCAAATTCGATTGTGGTTCAAAATGGCGGGTGATTAACCAGCCTGCCGTACAAATTCTACCGCGATCTGTGCACAAACAGCAGCATTGTTGCGCACCAGCTCAATGTTGGTTTTGAGGCTTTCACCACCAGTTATCTCATTCAGTTTTCCCAACAGAAAAGGGGTAACTGCCTGGCCGGTTATTCCCCGGGTTTTCGCTTCTTCAATGGCACGCGCTATGCACTGTTCAATTTTGTCCTTTGCCAATGCAGCCGCCTCCGGAACCGGATTCCCAACCAATATACCACCCGGATATTGAAGTTGAATAGCCCGATGAAAAATAGCGGCCGCCTGATCGGGGGTATCAACGCGCTGTGGAATTTTTACGCCGCTTGATCTGTAATAGAAAGCCGGCATTTCATCGGTACCAAAACCAAGAACCGGTACACCAAGCGTCTCAAGATATTCCATAGTCAGCGGGATGTCGAGAATTGCCTTGGCTCCGGCACAGACAACCAGCACCGATGTGTGCACAAATTCGGGCAGGTCGGCCGAAATATCAAATGTCTCGCCGGCCCCGCGGTGTACACCACCGATTCCGCCGGTGGCAAAAAATCTTATACCAGCCAGTCGGGCACAAATCATGGTTGCAGAAACAGTTGTGGCGGCGTGCTGTTTTAAAGCGAGAATAGCAGGCAAATCGCGCCGTGAGGCCTTGCGGATATTTTTTGCGGTCGCCAGAAGTTCGAGGTCATCATCGGTCAAACCAACTCTGATAATCCCGTCTAGAATCGCAATTGTGGCAGGTACCGCGCCGTTTTCGCGCACTGTTTTTTCGAGCAATTTTGCCGTTTCGACATTCTGCGGGTATGGCATCCCATGCGAAATAATTGTCGATTCAAGGGCAACAATCGCCATACCCCGGCTCAGTGCGTTTTTGACTTCATCGCTGATCAGCATATTATTTGGGGTCATTTTCCTGCTCCAGTTATTGTGATTTTATGAGATACGGACAGGCACGTCGCAGGCAATGATCGCTGCTGCTGCACCTTCCACCAACCACCAGCACTGCCCAGTGTGGTATTTCAAAATCTTCACCTGAATTTTTCAGAAATTCATTGATTGCGGCACTATCAGCAGCCGAGAGAATAACATCATCGCTGGCGAACTTAGAACTGTTACACCAGTACACATAGGTTACTTCGGCATAATCACTGACGGTGAGAGTTGTACTCTGAGTGTCACCACAGGCATCACAGATCAGAGATAACCCGTGCCCTGCCGGCAGCAGTTTACGACCAGCACAACCACAACTCTGACAATGCCCCGAAAAAACCCGATAACGGGTCAACTGAGGTCGATCGGCCAGCGGGTCTTCTGACTCGCCAAAACCCATCACGATAACTTTTTTGCCGTCAGGTGTATTCAGATATGTTATTTGACCACTGCCAGCAATACCCCGGCGGCAACCGCTGAACCAATCACCCCGGCGACATTCGGGCCCATGGCATGCATCAAAAGATAGTTGTTGCTATTATACTCAAGCCCGACCTTGTTGACAACCCGTGCTGCCATCGGCACTGCCGAAACACCGGCAGCACCGATCAAGGGGTTGATCGGCACCAATGAGAAGCGATTCATTACCTTGGCAAGCACAACACCGGCACCGGTGCCAAGCGAAAAAGCCAGCAGACCAAGAAAAAGAATGCCGAGGGTCTGGGGTCGCAAAAATTCAGCCGCCGATAACTTCGAGCCGACCGCCAGGCCAAGAAAAATAGTGACAATATTTATAAGTTCATTCTGGGCAGTCTTTGAAAATCGCCCGGTAACCCCTGATTCCCTGAGAAGATTTCCAAACATCAAAGCACCGATCAGTGGTGTCGCCGTCGGAATCAAAAGAATACAAAGAAAGAGAACCGCGAGCGGAAATACAATTTTTTCGTTCTGCGATACTTCACGCAACTGATGCATTTCAATACAACGCTCTTTTTCAGTGGTCAAAAGGCGCATGATTGGTGGTTGAATAATCGGAACCAATGCCATATATGAGTAAGCTGCCACGGCAATAGCCCCGAGTAGATGCGGTGCCAGCGTCGAAGAAAGAAAAATTGCGGTCGGGCCATCAGCCCCGCCAATAATGGCAATTGAAGCAGCTTCCTTCATGGTGAAACCGAACCCGGCGTATTCAGAAAGGAGCAGAGCGCCCACCAGCGTGCCAAAAATACCAAATTGAGCGGCCCCACCAAGAAGGGCGGTCCGGGGGTTGGCAATCAGCGGCCCAAAATCCGTCATGGCGCCAACCCCGATAAAAATTATCAAGGGAAACAAACCGCTGGTTATTCCTATTTTATAGATAATACCTAAAAAACCTGTGCTGGCAGTCATATCGGCCACAGGAATATTGGCAAGAATACCACCAAAACCTATTGGAAGCAGAAGTAGAGGTTCAAATTCCTTTTTGATAGCCAGCC
>DAOPYA010000181.1:0-7419 GCA_035352635.1 Candidatus Rifleibacterium sp. | reverse complement strand
TTTAACTCTTTAAAAAAGGCATCGCCAACCCGACGAATCAGATCGCCACCGTGCCGCAGCATGCCAATGGCGTTGGTTTCCATCATCTGCGGGGCGCGGGCCGGAATACGCTGATCGGCACCCCAGCGGCACATGCGATGGTGCTCGGGAGCGCCAAGGGTGATGCCGCCGTGCAGGCGTGGGCCATGCTGGCCGAACGAGCCATCGCTGAGCACGATACCAACGGCTCCAGAACCGCCGGTCATCGTCGCGAGCGCCTGTTTAAAGAATTCCATGCTGCCCTCGTCGAGCATGCGTTGAATCATGATCTCGGTTATTTCGCGGGCGGTTTCGCAGGCGACCACTACCCCGGCCTTGATCTGGCCGAGTTCGATGCGATTGGCGACATCAATGATGCCGGTCATGGCACCGAGGCAGGCGTTCGAAACATCGTGAATCACGGTATTGGCTTTAACTTTTAGTTCTGCGGCTACATGGCAGGCGGTCGCCGGTTCGTAGTTATCGCGACAGACGCCGCCATAAATTACCGCGCCAATATCTTCGGGGGGTACATCGGTTTCGGCAAGGGCACGCTTGGCGGCTTTGGCTGCTTCGACGGCATTGACGTGCCCTGGGCCCCACCAGCGTCGCTCGCGAATGCCGGTCAGGGCTTCGAGTTGGCCAGGCTGCAAGTAGAGTTTTCGGTACAGGGGTGCCAGCTGTTCTTCGATCCAGGTCGAAGTAACAATGTGCTGGGGCAGCTCGTAGCCGATAGCTTCTAAAAACACCCTGGTGAATTTCATATTATTCTTTGTCGTGGCAGCATAACAGACTCAGCCGTCAATTACAACTTTGAGGGTAAAATCTTTCATGCTGTAGATGATGCGCCCATCAACTTTGAGGAAGCCTTCGGCAACGATCAGGTGCTCGTTATCGTCGATACGGTTGATGCAGCAATCGACCGTCACCAGTCGGTCGCGGGGTACAACCTGGCCTCGGTATGACCAGGTGTGGCGATGCCCGGTGGCAATCGGCTCAAAGTGGCAGGGGCGGCCGGCGAGTTCGTTGCCCCAGCGGTGCATTGCCGCGACCTTCATCAGCTGAATGAAAGATTCGAGGCCGAGCGAACCGGGTATTACCGGGTCCTGGTAGAAGTGGGCTTTAAAGAACCATTCGTCGGGGTTGACATCTTTGGTGCCTCTGATGAAGCCAAGCCCGGCTGGGCCGCCATCAGGAACGAACATTTCGATGCGGTCGAGCATCAGGTAGCATTTGCCGGGCAGCACCAGGCCATTCATCGGCACCGGGCTAAGATCGTCGGGGGTAAGGGGTGCCGTTTTTTCGAGGCTGACGGGCAGGTGGCGTGCGGCTTCGGCAGGGGCCGGTTCGTAGGGTTTGATGCCGCGCAGGCCAACCTGATCGGCCAGAGCTTCTTTTGAGAAAAAGCCGAAAGTCGTAGTGCCCTCGTAGATTTTGCGGCTGCCCTGGGTTACCAGCAGGTCGAACGATTGAATCAGCATGCCGGCCGAGTTGGCGGCTTTTGTTGCCTTGACCGTAGCGGTCAGGGTACCGGTTGCCATGGTGACGTCTTCATAAAGAATCGCTGAGCCGTCGAGATTGCGATAATGCATGTCTTTGGTGTTCGACATGGCCGAACCCATATAGCACGAATACCAGCCACAGACCTGCAGCGGGAATTCAAGCAGAATGGCGAATGGAATGCTGGTCTGGCGGTTCGCTCTGAAGAACCAGTGATCGGGCAGGATATCGAACTGACCCTGCACGGTGCCGCCGGTTTTAATTTTCATAAATTCGGCATTGACGCTGGTGATACGATCAACGAGCAGATACGGCGGGTTCGGCAGGCGAGCGAGGAAACGTTCGCTGTCGAAGACCTTGAAGGGTTCACCGAAGCACAAAGAGGGTTTTCCGATGGCGTATTCAAGAATCTGCTGGGCAGTGTAGAGCGCTGGCAGCATTTCAGAATTGACGACTGGCGCGGCTGGCATAGTTGGCATGGCAGTTGGCAGCCCGACTGGCTGAACGGCCGCCTGGCCTGCGCGGTTCTGCCACAGGGCTTCAATGCTCTCGCGGCTGGCGCCGGTCAGGCGAATACTCATATTGAGAACCTGCACGATGCGGTTGCCGTCAGCGAACATGAGGGCATCAGCGAGCACGTATGGTTCGGGGTCATAGCCCATTTCTTTGATCGAAATATCGTAAAGGGCTTTTTTGACGCCCGGAATTACCTGGCCTCGGCAGCGCAACTGGCTCTGGATTTCGGGGATAGGTTCGAAGGCGCAGTTTTCAGCCGGGGCTACCCAGCCCATGCGCAGCAAAAAGACGCGCAGTGACTGCATGCATGATTCGTACATCAGGGTACCGGGCATTACCTGATCGTCGCAGAAGTGCTGGGTCAGGAACCAAGCATTATGCGGAATGTCGATTTCGGCTTTGATCTGGCCGAGACCGAATCGCCCGCCGGTCGGGTTAATTTCGGTTATGCGGTCGATCATCGCCATTTTGCCGGTCGGAATAGTCTGAGGAACGATGCCCAGCCCGGCGAATTGCTCGCCGAAAGCGCCGGCCAGGTCGCCGGAGCGCAGTGCCGCCAGTGCCTGGTCATTAAAAGCTTCAATACGCATGGGGGGCAGCGATGAGCGGCCGGGCAGATTGGGGCGGGGTTCTGGTCTGGTATCGTCGGCAGTCAGCACGATACCTTTGCCGTCGGCAAGTTGCTGATCGGTAAAGAAACCGGCGCAGCCTTTGCGCATGGTTATCAGATGCTTGCCGTCGATGCTGCCATCGAATTCGAAGAAAAACAGGTAAGTGTCGGCCTGGCGAATGAAACGATCAACCCTGATATCGTAATTGATGGTGTCGCCGGGGCGTGGCAATGGCCCGTGAAAGGTTACCACCGCGTCGAGCAGGCGGTATTTGGCGATGCCGAGGGTTTTGAAGTCGATTCCGAGCCAGCCTGACAGGAAAAGGTCAGCCTGCCCGGCTTCAACTGCCAGACCGGTCGGCATGCAGAGATTGTCGAGATACCAGCCATCGGGTTGGACGTCGTGCTGGGTGACTACCCGGCCTTTGCCGAGCGAGCCTTTTTCGCCTTCGACGAGCACGATGCGGTCAACGAAATTAAGTGGAATATCAGGCAGGCGCACACGGGTTGGGTAGGCATCGATCGGGGCAAAAAATTCGCCGAGACAGTTGCCGATTTTGCCGATGGCGTATTCCATGGAGCCTTTCCAGTCAAGAAAGACTGGCCCGGTGTAAGGTTTGGGAAGCCGCCGGGCGCGGGCGAGATAACTCTGGCTGGGGCCGGCGGCAGCAGGAACCTGCGGCTGGGCCGTGTTAGCCAAAGGCATTGCCCGGGGGATCTGCGGGGTAGAACCCTGATAAAGGGCTTGTTCGAGGGCGGTGATCTCTTCGGCAGGCAGCCCGTTGAGTAATTGCAGTTGCCGGGCCAGCAGGGTTGTCTGAGACTGACCCAGGCTGTCACTGAGGCGCAGGAAAGCATCATGAGCGCCTGCGGTGGCCAGTTGTGCTGCTTTCCAGTCGTTGAGAATCTGCGATGCCGGTGAGGGTTCGGTGCTGACGAGTGCTGCAGCGGTCTGATACGCGGGGGCGGGCGGTGTGATTCGGGTGGTTTTAAGGTCAAGGGGTTTAGGCATGGTGTTTTGCTCGATGGTTTCGACCTGGGGCACCGATAATTCGTGACCGTGGTTTTTGAGGCCGGGTTCGAAGAATGGCGGGGGCGGGGCATAAAGGGAAGAAAGTTGCATGGCAGGCAGGTCTTTCGCCAGCCGATACCCGGCTTTGACGATAATGGGTGCTGCTTTGCTGCTGATGCGAGGCATTGGCGCGTCTTTTTGGCGATAGAGCGGGCTGAGATCGACACGCAGACCTTCGGCGGCGCAGCTGGCGATAAAGCGCAGCAGAGTGCTGGTCTGGCTCTGGCCGGCCAGCAGCGCTGACCGGGCAAAGTGGGGGCGGTTGCCGAGAATATTGCCGATCATGCGTGACATCGAGGCGCGGGGCCCGATTTCGAGAAACAGGCGTGCACCGGCAGCCCAGGCTGCTTCGACGCCTTTCGGGAAATCTATTTTGCCGATACACTGGGCTTTGATTGAGTCGGCAGAGAGTTCGCGTTCGGGTGTGAACGCTTTGGCGAAGCCACTGCTGATGAAGGTCATATTGCGGGGCGGGTGGCAGTCGTAGAGGTGCAGAGCACGGTATTCTTCGGCCACCGGCAGGGCCGCCGGGCAGTGCACCGACGAAACGCCTTCGAGGGCAAAAAATGTTTTGCCTATTTTTCTGGCAAGTTCTTCGACCTGTGGGCGATTACCGCCGATAACGCATTCTTCGGGAGTATTTTCAATGAGAATGTAGGTCTGTGGGTAATCTTTAATGAGTTTTTCGACTTCGGCGGCCGGGCAGCTGATGACGCCAAGCAACCAGTCGATGGGGGCATTTTCGTCAAGACCCCAGTGCTTGCGTGGGGCATTATAGCGGCCGATGAGTTCGCTGGTGAAGAGATTCGAGCCGCGCATGCGCTTGACCATCTTGTCGCGTTCGCGCCAGGTGCGGGTTGCGAAATTGCCGGCGGTTTCGCCAAGGCTGTAACCCATGATTATCTCGGGTTCGATGGCAAAGCTGCGCACCACATCGCTGACCAGAGCGCAGCAGCTGACGTGACTGAATACCAGAGAATTATGATCGGCAATCAGATCGCGCATTGCTGAGGGTTCCCAGTCTGAGTCGTAGTCGAGGCGCCATGGCATGATCTGCCGCGGTGCAAACTGGGCTGCCAGCAGTTCATGCTGGGAGTCGAGGCGGCGCAGGTGCTCAGGCCAGGTCAGGCCAAGTTCTGAACCCATGCCGAGAAAGTGATTGCCTGAACCCGGAAAAACGAAGGCGACCTTGCCGCCCCGGGCATTGGGCGCGGGGTTGAAGAATACGCGGTCGCTCGTTTCAGGGCCGGCGGTAATTGGCTTGTTTTCGTTATTATACAGATGGCGAACCGCATAATCAGCACGTTTTCGCAGGTCTGGCAACGATTCGGCAACGATGGCGCAGGTGAGTTCGGCTTCGTGGCGTGGCGGGTATTGCTGCCAGTATTCGCGGGCCAGTTCGTGCACCGAGGCGGCTTCGAGATTCTTCAGAGCCGACAGACGTTCACGCAGGTCGCAAGCATTGACGCCGTCAACCAGAAAAATTGCTTCGGCAGGTGCGCCGGCCGGAAAAATCCGGGTGCGGTTGCAGGCCGTTTGGGCTTTTTCGCTCAGTTGCAGTTCGGCATCGTTCTCTGCTAAAACCGCGTGATAAAAAGACCCGTCGATGCTGAAAGAATTGACTGCCGCGATGCGCGGCCCATTGAGCCGGTTTCTCAGCCAGTATTGCGGGGCAGCCGGGGTAAAGAAAAAATCACGACGATCGGCGAGGTCGTCAACCGGCTTTTTTAAGGTTTTAAAAGCCGGCAGTATCTGCTGGTGCAGGCAGATGACGGTTTTGGCCAGTGAAAACAGACCTGCGGCGGCGCCGGTGTGCCCGATAACCATTTTAGTGCTCGACAGGGCGCAAAGCTGGTCGTTAGCCTGAAACGCATCGCGGTCGTCGGTTGAGCGTTCAGGCATGAACTGGCGCATGGCCCTTGCTTCAAGCTGGTCTTCGCGGGGTGAGCCGCTGCCGTTTGTTTCAAGAAGGCCGAGTTTTTCGACCGGCAGGCCGGCTTCGTTCCAGGCCTGGTGCATGGCGCGGTTGCCCGCGGCTGATCTGGCGTTATCATCGTTCAGGGCTGTGGTTCCGGCTTTTCCGATGCCTTTAATTACGGCGAGAATCTGGTCGCCATCGCTGATTGCATCTTCTTTTCGTTTCAAAACAAGTGCAACAGCGCCTTCACCGGGGAAGGGCCCGTCAGAAGTCTTGTCGAAAGGAATGGTGACGCCGTTCCGGGCAAAGGGTCGATGGGTATCGGCGTTCAGCAGGTGTCTGAGGTCACCGGCAAAATCTACCGCGCCGACGATGGCCGTATCGGTTTCGTAGCGCTGCAGTGCGCGCATAGCGGCTTCGAGTGCTGAAAGCCCTGAGTTTTCGCCGCTGGAAAAGGTATGAGATGGCCCGCCGACCTGAAATTCGCGGGCAATACGGCTGGCGACGATGCCGCCAAGTGCGCCGACGGTGCGGGGGTTGTTCAGGGGTGGGGTAATGGCATCGCTGAGTTTGTCGGCCTGGTAACCGGTGATGTTATTGGCCTGCAGATCGGTTTTCATTGACCAGCGTGAAGCGAAGTTGGTGCTTTCGAAATCGAGGCTGATGCCCATGTAAACGCCCCAGCGCAGGTGGTTTCCGCGGTTGCCGGTCAGGCGTGCCAGGGCGCCATCGACGGTTTGCAGCATCAGTAATTGTTGTGGCAAAATTTCGGGGATTTCGCGGGGCGAAATCTTGAACTGCCCGGGCTTAATCTGGAGTTCATCGATGTAGGCGCCTTCGGCGAGCCAGTTTTCATGCAGATCGCATGGGTGCCGGCCTTCGGGGATTTTTCTGCGTTGCGGGCGGCAGTGCAAGACTGCTTCCTGAAATTCGTCGAGGTTCTTCAGATCGCCGGCGCGGGCTTCGAGGGCGACGATTGCGATTTCCGGGGGGGGCGACCGCCTGGCCGGGCTGTTAGCTTCGACCGGGATCGCGTATTTGCCAATATCATCGCGATATTCTTCGAGAAGGACATGGCCGTCGATACCGCCAAAACCGAAGGCGCTCAGGGCGCAACGACGCGGTGCGTCGGGGCGCACGGGTTCCCAGGGTTGGGGTTGCTTCAGAATCGCAAACGGGCTGGTTTCTAGCTTGATTGCAGGGTCTGGGTTATTAAAACCGGCTACCGGTGGCAGGGTTCGGTTTTTCATGGCCAGCAGCAGTTTCATCAGGCCGGCGGCACCGGCGGCTGTCAACAGATGGCCAACATTTGATTTGACCGAGCCGATGACGCACTTGCGGTCGGGTGGGGTGGTGCCCTGCCAGAGCTGCCGCAGGCTGTCGAATTCGACGGCATCGCCTTTCGGGGTGCCGGTGCCGTGGCATTCGACCAGTTGAATATCTTCGGGCTGCCAGCCGGCCTGACGGTAGGCGGCACGCATGGCACGCAACTGCCCTTCAGTGTCGGGGGCGAGCAGGCTGCCGCCGACATCGTTGGCCAGACCGATGCCGCGAATAATACCGTAAATTTTTTCGTGTCTCGCAAGGGCGTCGTCGAGGCGTTTGAGCATGAAAACCCCGGCTCCTTCGCCAACCACCAGGCCATCGGCGTTCTGGTCAAAAGGTCGGCAGACGCCGCTGGGCGACAGGGCGTGCAATTGCGAAAAGCCCATCTGGGTAAACTGGGAAGACGGCCGGCAGACGCCGCCAGTGAGCACCGCATCGGCACGCCCGGCGGTCAATTCC
>DAOPYA010000180.1:0-7489 GCA_035352635.1 Candidatus Rifleibacterium sp. | reverse complement strand
AAGTTCGTCTGGCCTGATAAGCATGACCCAGGCGATCGATAAAAGCGGCATGGCACCGGCCGCACTCAAAGCCCCGGGTTTGCTTGATGTTCCCCAGAACGCCAGCCAGAAGCCCAGCAGCGATGCCAGAAGTGCTGGAATCGGCAGCAGGGTTATCATGACACCAAAAGTCGGTGCCAGCCCGCGCCCCCCGCGAAAGCCCAGAAACAGGCTGTTGCAATGTCCGAAGACAGTCAGAAAACCCGCAAGACTTACGGCCAGCCAGTTTTGATAGGGATTTTCGCCAAGAAAATAAATAGCAAGGGGGTACACCGTTAAAAAGCCCTTCAAGCCATCAATAAGGCAGACCAGAATGCCGGTAAAAATTCCAAGGGTCGCAAACATTTCGCCCGGCGGCCGGGTGTTGCGACTGCCGGGCTGAATAAGACTGTTCCCGGTTTTAAGGCGGGCAACCAGTTCGCCGATCGGCAGACTGCCAATTAAATAACTGCACAGCAGGTATAAGATCAGATTGTTCATCAAGATGCCTTATCTTCCATGTCGATGCACTTTTTGGGGCATTTTTCAGCGCAAAGCCCGCAACCCACGCATTTTTCCGGGTAGATTGCATGCTTTTCCTTAGGGGTGCCACCGTTTACGGCCGAAAACTTGCAGACTTTGAAGCAGATGGTGCAGCCGATGCATTCTTCTTGCCTGATAACCGCCCGACGCCCTTTGAAGGCAGGTTTGTCTTCCATGATAATGGTTTTTTGCGGGCATTTTGCCACGCAGGCACCGCAGCCAACACATTTTTCATAGTCGATATGAGCCAGGTTGTTTTCGACCTTTATTGCATCGAAAGCACAATTCTTTACGCAGATTCCACAGCCGATGCAGCCAACCTGGCAGACCTTTCGTGTGTCAGGACCTCGTTCGATCGAGTTGCATTTGACGTGCACGACTTTTTCTTTATCGACCAGCTCAATAATTTGTTTGGGGCAAGCTCTCAGACAGTTGCCGCAGGCTGTACATTTGTCTTCGTTAACTACCGGCAGATGATGTGGCCCAATGGTTATCGCCCCAAAGGGGCAGGCAGCCACGCAGGAACCAAGACCCATGCAGCGGTGGGGGCAAAGCCAGGGGCCGTTTTGCAATAGAACTGCCGCCTGGCAGTTTGCAACCCCGAGGTATTCAAATTTTTTGTATTCATCAGAATCAAGGCCGTTACATTTAATCAGCGCCGCTTTAAAAACCGGCTTTTTGGCTTCATCGCCTGGTTTGGTGAGGCCAAGAAGTTCTTCGACCCGGCGCCGGTTCAGAGATGAGATTACCGGGCAGGTTTCAACCGGTACGCCTTTTTTTACAATAGCCTCAGCCATGGCAGCGCAACCAGGGTAGCCACAGCCTCCGCAGTTGGCACCAGGCATCAGTTCAAGCGTTTTTTCAATCAGCGGGTCAACATGAACCTCGAACTTAACTGAAGCGTATGAGAGTATGGCGCCAAAAATAAAACCAAGTACTCCGAGAACAAGAACCGCAGAAATGATCTGAATCAGCATTATCTTATTCCTTTATACAAGCCCGGAAAAGCCCATAAAGGCAGTGGCAAGAAGACCGGCGGTAACAAAAGCTACCGGAGAGCCTTTCATGGCATCAGGAAGATCAGAAATATCAAGTCGTTCACGGATACCAGCCATTATAATCAGGGCAAAAAGAAAACCTGCTCCGCCTCCGAATGAATTAACAGCGCTTTCAAGAAGGCCGTAATTCTTCTTCACGTTCAGAAGTGCTACCCCAAGCACCGCACAGTTTGTGGTGATCAGTGGCAGAAAAACCCCAAGCGCCTGATAAAGACCAGGGGCCGTCTTGCGAATCACCATTTCAACAAATTGCACCAGGGCGGCAATAACCAGAATAAAAGAAATTGTCTGCAGATATTCAAGCTGCAGCGGAACAAGAAGGAAGGTTTGCACACTCCAGCAGACCACACCAGCCATTACCATTACGAAGGTCACCGCCAGACCCATTCCAAGAGCAGAATCAATTTTGTTTGATACGCCAATGAATGGACACAGCCCAAGGATCTGATTGAGGACGTAGTTTTCAATGAATACTGCAACGACAAAAATACCAATGAGACTGGCGGTCATTTTGTGGCTCCTTTTGCTTCAAGGAAGCGTTTCAGGGCGATCAACAAACCGAATACCACGAAACCGCCCGGGGCCATGATCATTATCAGCGCAGGGTCAGCGTGAAAAACTGGTATCGGAAACCCGAAAAGCGTGCCCTCGCCGAGCAACTCACGGAAAAATGCCAGACAAAGCAGGGCAAGAGTGAAGCCGATTCCCATGCCGATGGCATCTAGAACTGAAGCCAGAGGGCCGTTCTTGCAGGCGAATGCTTCAGCACGCCCGAGAATAATACAGTTAACAACAATAAGCGGGATAAAAATGCCAAGACTGGCTGAAAGAGCTGGCGAAAAGGCCGCAATGAACTTGTCAACCATGGTTACAAAAGTCGCGATAACCACAATATAAACCGGGATCCGGATTTTACCCGGGGTTATGTTGCGGATTAATGAAATGAAAAGATTGCTGCAGATCAGGGTGAAGGTCACAGCGATGCCCATACCCAGGCCATTCGTCAGTGATGAAGATACTGCCAGGGTGGGGCAGCAGCCAAGAGAAATGACAAATATGGGGTTTTCTTTCCAGATACCTTTGGTCAGTTCATCCATCTGCATTATTTATTACCTCCGGCTGCGGCGGGCGAAACCACTGTGGTTTCTGAACCGGGAGCAGTGATTAAAGGTGGCTGAGCAGTTGTTGGCAACTGCGGCTGAACTTTGTGGAAAATGTCGAGAGCCTGGCGGACTCCTGAACAAAAAGCACGCGAACTTATAGTTGCTGCCGTAATGGCATCAACATTGCCATTATCTTTTTTAACTTTGAATATCGGATCACTGACTTCACTGATCAGCTTTTTGAATGGCTCAGCAAAGGCTGCGGTTGTAAGTTTGCTTCCGAGGCCGGGGGTCTCTTTAAGTGAAAGTATTTTAAAGCCATTTACCCGACCATTGCCGGTGATGCCCAGCATCATTTCAATGGGTCCGGCAAAGCCTTTTGGGGAAACCTTGACAACGATGCCGGCAAGTTCGCCGCTGGGCAGAAAGCCTGAAGAAAAACTTAATGTCTGGCTGGCGCTCGTATCGATAAAACTGCCTTCTTTGAAAGTGGCAGCAGTCGGGAGAACCTCGCGCCTGGCTTGTTCTTCAAGCTTTTTCTGGTTTTCAAGGATGTAGGGAGCGGTGAAGCTTTCAGTAAAAGCCAGAAGCACCCCGGCAATGGCGGCAATGACAAACAAAAACAAACCCATGTGCAGCATGTCTTTCATGACGTGGCCTCCTGAGATGAACCAAAGCGCTTCGGCACGAAAAACTTGTCAATCAACGGAACGAAAGCATTCATTATAAGTATCGAATAGCATACGCCTTCGGGGTAACCGCCCTTCAGCCTTATTAAAAGAGTGATTGCACCGCAGCCGAAGCCAAAAAGCAGGTGTCCGTTACTGGTCATTGGCGAGGTGACCATGTCGGTGACCATAAAGAGTGCGCCAATAGTCAGCCCACCGGTCAAAAGGTGAAAAAGAGCGTATTCAAAAGAACCGCCATAGATGAAGGCACCAATAAATACCGTCGCAGCCATGGCAACCGGAGCATGCCAGGTGATGTGACCCTTCAGCAGAAGATAGACTCCGCCAATCAGCAAGGCAATTTTTGAAACTTCGCCAAGCGAACCGGCAAAATTAACTCCGAGAAACAGATCGGCGAAAGTTATCTGCAACTTCTGAAAAACATGGCCAACAATAGTTGTACCTGAAGTGCTGAGCTGAGTCATTAACTCTGAATTGCCGGCTGTTTCCTTGAGCAGGCCGAGCGGCGTTGCGGCGGTAATCGCGTCAGCGCATGAGATTCCGCTGCTCATGCCTGGTTTGAGCCAGGTAGTCATATAGACTGGCCAGCTGGTTAACAGCATTGCACGAGCAACATGCGCCGGGTTAAAGATATTCTGACCCAGCCCACCGTAAACCTGTTTGCCAATCGCTATCGCCACAAAGCCGCCAATAAACGCTATCCACAATGGCAGCGCTACTGGCACGCAAAAAGCCAGAAGAATCCCGGTGACTACAGCGCTGCCATCAGCCAGCGCACAGGGTTTCCCTCTGAGGAATTTAAGGATAAGAAATTCGGCGGTCACCGCACCCAGAACCGAGCAGGCAACTACAAGTGCTGCCCGCAGACCGAAATTGTAGAGGGCCATAACCAGTGCCGGAAGCAGGGCAAGGTTAACATCCCACATTACTCTGGCAGAAGAAAGCCCTGACTGAATGTGCGGAGAGGAGGTGACTAAAAGCCTTGGAACAGCGGCAGTATTTGATGCTGTGATGGCACTCATTCAAGTTATCCTTTGTTCGCGGCTGATTTTTTGCGCTCAGCCATGACGTTCTTTTTGCCAAGTTTGAAAGTCTGAACCAGTGGCAAACCGGCCGGGCAGGCATAAGAACAGCAACCGCATTCGATGCAGTCAAGCATGCCAATGGCATCGGCCTTTTCCCATTTTTTGTGATCGATAAGTTGCTTCATCTGTTGAGGTATCAGGCCCATCGGGCAGGCTTTTATGCAGTTGCCGCACCGCAGACAGGCAGTTTGCACCGGCACAACTGATTCGTGTTCGTCCCAGCAGAGCACGCCACTTGTTCCTTTGATTATGGGAACATTCAGATCAAAAAGAGCGAAACCCATCATCGGGCCGCCCATAATTACTTTTTTCAGGGGCACATCGCTTTTCAGCCCGCCTGCCATTTCGATAAAGTCGCCAACGGTAGTACCAATGCGCACCCGGTAATTACCTGGCTTGGCTGCACAATTGCCGGCAAGAGTAACCACTCGTTCAAGCAGGGGTTTCTGGTAATTAACCGCATCGGCGATCGCCGCCGCTGAAGCAACATTTTGAACCACAACCCCTACATCCATGGGAAGCTTTCCTGAAGGGACTTCACGACCCAGACAAGCGAAAATCAGCTGTTTTTCACCACCCTGAGGGTACTTGACCGCCAGTGGCTGAACCTGCAGGGCGGTTTCGTTTTTAAATTTTTCAGTGAAGAGGGCGATGGCATCGGGTTTGTTGTTCTCGATGCCGATAATACCCTTTTCGGCCTTGAGAACCCGCATTATCAGCTTGAGACCTTTGATTATCCGATCCGGTTCTTCGAGCATCAGGCGGTGGTCAGCAGTCAGTGCCGGCTCACACTCTACGCCATTCAGAATTACCGTATCGATGTGACGGGTTTCTGGTGGTGAAAGCTTGACATGTGTCGGAAAAGTCGCTCCCCCGAGGCCTACGACTCCGGCTTGCAGAATTCGTTTTTTTATTTCTTCAGGAGATAGCTGCATACCATCTTCGGCTGTGTAGACCGGTTCGGCTGTCTGGCTGGCCTGCTCGATGACCAGGGCCTGACTTGGCACCCCTAAGGGGTGCATAAAATTACCTGCACCAATGACAGTACCGCTGATTGTAGCATGCACAGGGGCTGAAACAAAGCCGCCTGGTTCAGCGATACACTGCCCACAGGCTACCTGATCGGTAATTTTAAGGGTAGGTCTCGCAGGAGCGCCGATGTGCTGAGAAACGTGCAGTATTACTTTTGAGGGTAATGGAAGGTTAATTATTGGTTTATCTGCCGTTGCTTTTAAACCTGGCGGATGCAGGCCGCCGGAGAAGCTTCGTGGTTCTTGCATTAGCACCATCTCCTGGAAATAATTGCTCCAAGTTGAAACGGTGCTACACTAACACATTAAATCTATTTTTTCAATGTTTCCCGGCCGGTTTTCTGGTTTCTGTTGCCGAGGCTGCCTTGGCAGGGCCTGCGGTAGCAGCATCTGGCGTCGTTTCCGGAATGCTCAGGGCCATGTTGGCTTTGGTCGGGTCTAATTCTTGAAGGCTTATTTCATCGCCGGTGATTTCGGCTACATTTGAAGTAAATTCGCGGGTTTCAAGAACAAAGTGAGCCAGCATGCGGTTCATTTCGTCGGCAACCATACTCAGATGCTTGGTTATTTTTGCCATATCCTGAATTGAATCGCGTTGCGACTTAAGCGACTCAAGAACGCCATCGACTTCTTTGGTCGTCGTTTTGGTGGTAATCGACAAATTTTCAATAGAAAGGCTGATTGCTTCGATGTTTTTACTCTGTTCGACCGAAGATTTGCTGATATCCTGGACCTGAACATTGACGCTTTCAGAAGCCATGCCAATCTCATCAAGATAACCGCCGGCCTGATTGATAATCTTAACGCCTTCCTGAACCTTGTCTTTGCCGAGGCTCATTTCTTCAACGGCCTTGTTGGTCTTATGTTGAATTTCGCCGATCAGTGCCCCGATTTCTTCAGCAGCTTTGGCACTTTGCTCGGCCAGTTTTTTAACGTTGGCAGCAACAACAACAAACCCTTTGCCTTGTTCACCGGCTCTTGCAGCTTCAATAGCGGCATTCAGCGCGAGCAGGTTGGTCTGTCGTGAAATGGCGGTAATCGTGAGAACGATCTTTCCGATTTTGCGTGACTGGCCTTTCAGCTCTTCAAGAACTCTCGATGAATCACCTACCGCCCGTTCAATTTCTTTGATGGTGGTTGAGGCTTCCCGAACTGCTTCCATGCCCTGGGTCGCCTTCAGGCGGTTCTGTACCGATTCTTCGTAGGCACGATTAGATCGTTTGGCAATCAGCTGTGAGTTCGCTGAGATTTCTTCAATGGCCGCAGCGGTTGATTCAAGAGTGGTGGCCGAGTCTTTGGTAGCTTTGGTGATGCGTTGGGTATTGCCGAAAATATTCTGAATTGATTCATTCGATTGAAAAGTCAGATTGGAAATCCCATTAGCCATGTGCGACAGACGGTTGATAACATCCTGAATCTGCAGCAACAGCCGCTGAATGTAACCGATAAACTTGTTAAATCGTTCTGATACTTCGGTCAATTCGTCTTTACCGATAATGGCAAGGCGCTTGGTCAGGTCGCCACGGCCGCGTGAAATTTCTTCAAGGCCCTGGGATACCCCGCGAATCTGCTTGACCACACCATTAATAACGATCATGGTTATGCCGGTCATGACCACCAGGCCAAAAATAATCAGAAACAAAGAAAAATTCTGTGCCTTGTTCAAAGCCCCCATCAACCCCTGGGTATCGACAACCGTCAGCAAAACCCAGCTGTAATTCTGCACCGGAGACGCTGCCAGCAGAATGTTTGCTTTCTCAGCCAGAAGAAATTCATGAAACCCGCTTTTGTTGGTTACAATTCGTTCTGCGTGATCCTGAAGTTCTGGCTCGCGTGAGTTAAGAAAGATTCGCCGCTGCGGGTCAAGAACGTTGTCGATTTCACTGTGAGCCAGATAAAAGCCATTCTGCGTATATTCACTCGAAATGACTGAGGTTTTGCCGCCGACACTGGTCAGTGCAC
>DAOPYA010000179.1:0-7492 GCA_035352635.1 Candidatus Rifleibacterium sp. | reverse complement strand
CATTACTAAAACACATTCCAGAGGGTTTTTCAATACCCCATATCTATTTCAGGGTCTCCATAATATTAATAGATCACCAGCGGGGAATAGCGTTTGTTCTTCGCCGTCTGGCATCGGGTATTGAATACCGTGGGTCACTGTGGTAGCATTTGCCTTGTCTGAAATTTTAAGACAGGAATACAGACCGCATGGAAACAAAACAGATCAAAAAGCTCTATCAGGCCATGACTGACCACGGGTTCTCCTGCCTGGACCTGAAACTCGGCGAAAGCGACCGAATAAAGATAGTCACCGACAACCCGGTCATTGAACACTCTTCCAGTGCTATTCTCGAGTTCGCTGACCTTGATGATGATAACCCGCCGCACCCAACCCAGGTTGAGATCAGATCTGATAAGGTGGGTGTCTTTGCCTTCTCTGAGCGCCGCCTGCAGCCGGGCGACCACATCAAGAAGGGTGAGACCATCGGCCTGGTTAAGGGTATCAGCTTTCAGGAACGCATCAAGTGTTCACTTGACGGCATTATCAGCCGTGTTGAAGTTGCAGCAGATGACGTCGTTGATTACGGCCGCCTGCTGTTTGTAGTCGATATAGATTGATTTCTGTACTCATTAATAGCCCATCTTACACAGGAGAACCCCAACTGGATGTTTTCAAAAATATTGATCGCTAACCGTGGTGAAATAGCTGTTCGCATTATCAGAACCTGCAAAAGAATGGGAATAGCCACAGTTGCCGTTTATTCTGAAGCCGATCAAAATGCCCTGCATGTAAAAATGGCTGACGAAGCTTATTGCATTGGGCCGGCCCGCCCTGATTTATCCTATCTGAATATACCTAATATTCTTTCAGTTGCCCAGGCAACTAGCTGCGATGCTATTCATCCCGGTTACGGTTTCCTCTCAGAAAACCCAAGTTTCGCCGAGATCGTTGAAAAATGCGGCTTTGTTTTCATTGGGCCAGATTATCGAGCAATTGAGCGCATGGGTCAGAAATCGGTGGCGCGCGATCTGATGATCAGATCGGGTGTTCCTGTGATGCCAGGCTCACAGGGCAGCGTTGAAACAGTTGACGAAGCTTTGCAGATCGCGCGAAAAATTGGTTTCCCGGTTCTGGTCAAGGCAACCTCAGGTGGCGGCGGCAAAGGCATGCGTCTGGTCGAAAAAGAAGAAGATTTTTCCAGCCTCTTTAAAGTGGCTCAGGGAGAGGCCGAAGCTTCTTTCGGTGATCGGCGCGTCTATGTCGAAAAATACATGCGCAATCCAAGACATGTTGAAGTTCAGATCATTGCCGACCAGCACGGCAAAGTAGTCGCCCTCGGAGAACGCGAATGCTCAATTCAACGGCGTCATCAGAAACTGATCGAAGAATCACCTTCGCCAGCCGTTTCACCTGACCTGCGCCGCCGCATGGCCGATACGGCAGTCAAGGCTGCCAAAGCCATTAATTATCACAACGCCGGCACGATTGAGTTTTTGCTCGACAGCGATGGCAACTTCTTCTTCATGGAAATGAATACCCGCCTGCAGGTCGAACACCCGGTCACCGAAATGGTCTGTAATTTTGACCTCGTAGAATTGCAGTTGCGCGTTGCCTCTGGTGAACCACTTCCAATCGAGGGTGAACTCGTCGAACCCGTCGGTTGGGCTATTGAGTGCCGCATTAATGCCGAAGATCCCGATTTGAATTTCATTCCATGCCCAGGTCTGATCGAAAAATATCTCATTCCGGGTGGGCCATGGGTCAGAGTAGATTCTGCCGCTTATCAGGGCTACCTTATCAGTTCGAGCTATGATTCGATGGTGGCCAAGCTGATTGTCTGGGGCCGGACCCGTGAAGAAGCCATGGATCGCATGATTTCCGCCCTTGATGAATTCGAGATTCAGGGCATCGAAACCACTATTCCCTTTCAGCTTTTTGTTCTGAGACATAATGACTTCAGATCGGGAAGCTTTTCAACCAGCTTTGTAGAGCGAAATTTTGCCGCGTTTATCAAAGAACGCCAGGCCCTGAAGTCGCCGAAAACTTCTGCTGAAAAAGCCGCTGTCAGGTAATAAATGAATCTGTTCAAGCCCGAAATTCCTTTCCCGGCAAAGGTTCTCAGCGTCAATGACCTGACGAAGCACCTTAAGGGTTTGCTCGAAAACGACAGACTGCTTTCGGCTGTCTGGGTTCAGGGCGAGATTTCAAATCTGGTAAAAGCCGCATCCGGTCATTGCTATTTCACACTCAAAGACGACCAGGCAGTCATAAAGGCCGCTCTCTGGGCCAGCAGTCGCCGCAAAATTGCCGTTGACTTCAAAAATGGTGATTTTGTTATGGTTTTTGGCGGTCTGTCAGTCTATGCACCGCGCGGCGAATATCAGATCACCGTCCAGGACCTGAGGCCCGCCGGAATTGGCGCTCTCTATGAAGCCTTTGAGAAGCTGAAAAAAAAGCTGCAAGCCGAGGGGCTTTTTGAGCCTGAACGCAAGATGCCACTGCCAGTATTACCTCGTGGCATCGGTGTTGTGACTTCACCCCGGGGTGCCGTCATCCAAGATATTTTCAGGGTTATCCGGCGTCGATTTCAGAATATGCCGATTTTTTTGGTTCCGGTCAAAGTTCAGGGCGAGGGCGCTGCCGCTGAAATAGTCGCCGGAATCACCCGCCTGAATAATGAGCCTCGCGTCGATGTAATTATCGTCGCCCGCGGCGGCGGCAGCCTTGAAGATCTCTGGGCTTTTAACGAAGAGGTCGTCGCCCGCGCCATAAGCGCTTCAACCAAACCGGTAGTCTCGGCAGTCGGCCATGAGACCGATACCACCATCGCTGATATGGTTGCCGACCGTCGCGCCGCAACTCCCTCTGTTGCCGGCGAGCTGGTGGTGCCAGTTAAGGCTGAGTTGCTCAACTTGATTGCCCGCCAGAAAAAGCGCCTTGAACACTCAATGCGCGGTATGCTTCTTGTACAGCGGCAAAGATACCGCCGGGCTGCAAGTTGCAGGTTTCTCGTGAAACCTTCGTTGCTGGTTGTTGAACGCCGCACCCGGATCATGAACCTGGTGCGTGAACTGGAGTCACTTTACAAGAGATTTTTTGACCGCAAGGTGCATCGACTTTCATTGCTGAGCGCCCGCCTTGTTTCGTTAAATCCGATGGCGCTTCTCAACCGTGGTTACAGCATGGTAACCGACCTTGATGGACGCGTCGTGAATTCTGTAAACCTGCTCCAGAATCAGCAGAAACTTTGCCTGCATTTTGCCGACGGCCAGGCTGGCGTCAGCGTGAATGAACTCAAAACCAACCAAAGGGGAGACAATGATGCCACGCATTAACCCACAGGAAGTCGCAGAACTGGTTCAGCTAACTGCCGCGCAGATTGAACAACTTGATTATGAGTCGGCGATGCAGAAACTTGAAGTCGTTGTTGACGCCCTTGAACAAGAGGGAACCCCCCTTGAACTTGGCTTGCAGCTATATCAAACAGGTAATGCTCTGGCCAAAAAATGTGGCCTGGCGCTTGACGCCGCTGAAGAAGTAATGGTTCAACTGCGCGGTTCAATCGAGAACCCTTCAGAAACACCATTTGATCCCGAAAAAGACGGCAGATGAACGTTTCTGCAACAATGCAACCCCAAGGTTTTGCTGAATTTCTCGACCAGACGGCGGCAATAGTTGAAACCGCGCTGGCAGAATGGTTGCCCGAAGAGCACTCCTCTTCTGCTGACCGTTTGCACGAAGCCATGCGCTACAGTTGCCTGGCCGGCGGCAAACGTATAAGACCAGCCTTGTGCATCATGGCTGCTGCCGGTGCTTCCGGGGGGGCTTTGCGTGCCGGGTGCGCCTTTGAACTTATTCATACCTACTCATTGATACATGATGACCTGCCGGCCATGGATGACGATGACCTGAGGCGTGGAAAACCAACCAGCCACAAGGTTTTTGGCGAAGCAACCGCAATTCTCGCCGGCGATGCCCTGTTAACTCTTGCTTTTTCATGGTTTGCCAGCCTGACCGATTACGACATCGCCGCTGAAAAAGTTGTGAAAATTATTCAACTGGCAGCCGATGCTGCCGGCCATAATGGTATGGTTGGCGGTCAGATGCTTGATCTCGCCTGCGAAAAAAAACGTGCCGACCTGCCGACCCTCGAAGGTGTTCACCGCCGCAAAACCGGTGCCCTGATCATCGCTCCTGTGCTGGTCGGCGCCCTGATTGCCAACGCTACTGCCACAGAAACCGCGATTCTCGAAAAATACGCAGCCAGAATCGGTTTGCTTTTCCAGATTGTCGATGATCTGCTCGACATCGAAGGCAATGTGGTGAGTCTTGGCAAAAACACCGGCCGTGATGCCGTTCTCGAGAAATCAACTTATCCTGCTTTACTGGGCGTTCAGGGTGCGAAAGATTATGCACTGGCCGTGCATCGTGAAGCTCTTGACCTGCTTGCTTCATTGCCGGTGCCCAGGCCTCGCCTTGCTGAAATGGCCGATTATATTCTTCATCGAAAAAGTTAACCTGGAAGTGAACGGGAATGTCTGACCGAAAAACTGTGGTAGCGGTAGTGGTTGCCGGCGGTATGGGGCAGCGGATGCAAGCATCTTTGCCCAAGCAGTTCATGTTGCTTGAAGGCCGCCCGGTGGTGCAATGGAGCCTTGAATGTTTTGATGCAACCCCTGAAATTACCGGTTTGGTGCTAGTTCTACCCGAAGACTGGATCGAAGAAGGCCGCACCCGGCTCAGGGGTTTTTGCCCGGCGAAGCAATTCAAGGTTGTATCAGGTGGCGCCCTTCGTCAGGACTCAGTCAGATCAGGCGTCGGAGCGATTGAATCAACAGATGGCTGGGTGGCAGTGCATGATGCCGCCCGCCCCGGAATCACCCCCTCACTGATCAGCAAAGCTTTGAATAAAGCTTTTGCCCACGGAAACGCGGTTTGCGCTCTACCATCGCACGATACCCTGGTCAGAGTGGTCGATAACGAAATTGTTGGCCAGCTAAATCGTGACGAGGTTTACAGAATTCAGACCCCGCAGATTTTCAAATTGAGTGTTCTCAGGCAGGCTTTGCAGAACGCCAGCGAAAAAGGCCTGGTTGGCACTGACGAAGCATCTCTTGTAAGAGAACTTGGCTATCGTATCAACCTTGCCGAAGGCTCTGAAATGAGTGCTAAAATAACCACTCCAGAAGACCTGGCTATGTTTGCAGCCCTATTTAAAAAGGATTTTGTTGAACAAAAATGAAAAAAACACTTATTCTTCAGGCACCAGCCAAGATCAATGTGGGCTTATGGGTTAAATTCAAACGCCCGGACGGTTTTCATGAGCTCACCAGCATCATGCAAACCATCTCTCTCGCAGATATTTTAACAATTAATGAAAGCACAGAACCTGGTATCAGGGTAACCTGTGACCACCCGGATGTCCCACTCGACTCAACAAATCTGGCGCACCGCGCGGCAACTGTTTTTCTCGATCAGATGGCGATTCCGCCAGCCCTGACAATCCACATCGAAAAGAAGATCCCAGTGGCGGCAGGCCTGGCCGGTGGCAGCACCGATGCGGCTGCCGTTCTTTCGGGGTTGGCAAGGCTCTATGATAAATCATTGTCAGTGGCTGATCTGATGAAGATGGGGTCATTGATCGGTTCTGATGTGCCATTTGTCATTCATGGCGGTCTTGCAGTCGCTGAAGGTCGCGGTGAGCAGGTCACTTTTCACGAACCGCCCAGACCGCCACTGACGGTTGTGGTGGCAATTCCCACCGGAGTGCAGGTCTCCACCAGATGGGCCTATGAAAACTACCACCCTGGCAACAACGAGGCTAAAGAACGCAGTTTTGCTATAATTCTTGATGCCTACCGCGCCCGCAACCTTGATACGCTTCGCAAAACCGTTTTTAACGATCTCGAATCTGTTACCCTGCATCGCTATCCCGAAGTTCTGAGAATCAAAGAACGCCTGGCTTCAACTGAAGAAGGGGTAATACTAATGTCAGGAAGCGGGCCGTCGGTGTTCGGTCTTTTTTCAGATAAGAGAAGCGCCATGAAAGCTGTTAAGACTCTCGATGGCCTGCCGGTGGACGTTTTCATCGAACACACCGCCAAGAAACATTTTTAAAATGAAAAATATTGCCCTGCTTGGTTCTACTGGTTCTATCGGCCGCAGTACCCTTGATGTGGTGCGGGCCAACGCCGAAAAACTTCGGGTTGTTTCGCTCACGGGTGCCAGAAACTGGCGCCTCCTCGCTGAACAGGCTCGCGAATTCCGCCCGCAATTTGTTGCGACCGCCTGCCCTGAACACGAAGAAGATTTGCGACTCGCACTTGCCGATACCGGCGTTCGGGTTGGCTCAGGTTCTGATGCCATTATCGAGGCAGTAGCGCTTGCCGGGGTTGATACAACTGTTGCGGCCATTGTCGGAGCCGCCGGCCTGCAACCGGTCATGGAAGCAATTTCCCGCCGACACCTGATCTGCCTTGCAAATAAAGAGACCCTGGTAGTTGGCGGCAGTCTGGTAATGGATGCGGTTGCCAGAGCAGGGGTTAAACTGGTTCCGGTTGACAGTGAGCACTCGGCGATTTTTCAATGCCTGCAGGGGGCTGACGCCAACCCGCCCCGCAAGATTATTATCACCGCTTCTGGCGGGCCATTTCGCGAACTGGCGGCCGATAAAATGGCCACCGTTACCGTAGAACAGGCATTGAAACATCCGAACTGGAATATGGGCGGCAAGATCACAATCGATTCTGCAACCCTTATGAATAAAGGTCTTGAGGTCATCGAAGCCCACTGGTTGTTTGGCATTGCTTACGAACAGATTGATGTGGTAGTGCATCCCCAGTCGATTATTCACAGTCTTGTTGAATTCTCAGATGGCTCAGTAATTGCGCAGATCGGCTGGCCTGATATGAAACTGCCGATTCAGTATGCCTTGAGCTGGCCAGAACGCTGGCAATCGCCATTGCCGCCTCTCGATCTGCTCAAGGTTGCCGGCATGACTTTTATGGCGCCGCGCCCCGACGCCTTTCCATGCCTGCGCCTGGCATTTGCCGCCGGAAAAGAGGGTGGAACCATGCCCTGCATTATGAATGCCGCTAATGAAGTGGCGGTGCAGGCGTTCATGGATGGCCGGGTTTCTTTTGTTGCTATTCCGGCGATTATAGAAAAAACAATGCGGGCTTTCAGGGTTGAGCCGGCCGTCAGTATTGGTCAGTTGCTCTCTTTAGATGCCGCCGCCCGCCGGCAGGCTGAAGAACTGGTGGCGGCCCCATGAATATTCCGTTCAGAGTCGGCATTGGGCACGACATTCATGCCCTTGTCGAAGGCCGTGAGTTATGGCTTGGTGGCGTTAAAATACCTTTTAACCTTGGTTTGCAGGGGCATTCTGATGCCGATGCCCTGATTCACGCCATCATGGATGCGATGCTCGGCGCTCTGGCTCTCGGAGACATCGGTTGCCTGTTTCCTGATACCGATCAGGCATTTAAGGGTGTGGCATCTATAAAATTGC
>DAOPYA010000178.1:5222-7553 GCA_035352635.1 Candidatus Rifleibacterium sp. | reverse complement strand
CACCATCCCTGACATCCGTACGAATTATCGGCCAGACAACCGATTTAGGCGATTCGACGTCTCCGGTATCGACATCTGAAACAGCGTAATATACGACCGTCTGGCCTGATTGCCCTGAATCGGTAAAACTGTTGGTATTTGAATTGGCCACAAGGGTCGTTGCATCCCAGGGCCCGGCAGGATTGGTGCTGCGATAAACCTTATATGGGGTCGCAACATTCAGCTGGCCGGCAGGCACAGAGCTTGCATCCCACGTGAGAAGGTTGTCTGCGCCGTTTGGGTCTCCAAGTAACCCAGTTGGGCTGATATCTACGCGCAGGTTGTCAACATAGGCCCCGGCAGCCCCTCCGGAAATTCCCGATAAATACCACATGACCCTGTATTTATAGGTTGTTCCTGGAGAAAGACTGATATCAAAAGTCTGTCTGCTCCAGATACCCATATGAGCAGCTGCTGTGTCTGAGAAAAAAGTTACGGCATTCGTTTCATTTGGAAGTGTCCCGTTATTATTCTTGATTATTCCATAAAGCCAATGGTCAGTAAAAGTGCTTCCGAAATCCATATGATCAAAACCAACGCGGATATTTGCCGGGGATGCAGGAGTTGTAAAATTCTGCGTCAAAAAGGCGTTAGCTCTGTTGACTGTATTGGTCCGGTTGACATAAAAGCAATCCTCACCGCCAACCGTAGTATTGGTATAATTGCTGACGTTAGAATTCGAATCTGTAACTGGTGCAACAGTAGTATCAATATTGCGGTCTCTAGCCCAGTTGTTATAATTGCCGTCGAAAATAGAATTTAGAATACGGTTGAGAGCATATGACTCATTAGTGAACAATATAAAAAGCAGAAAAAGTAATGAAGTATTTATAACAGCCCTGGTTGCCTGAAATGCCTTGTATTTTTTGTGCTTTTTCACTGCTATATCCTTATTATTTGACGAAGTAAAATAATCGTTGCTGACTAAGCTGCCAGACGTTTTGAGAGACTGTAAAGCTGGAAAATGATAATCCCCAGCAGAATAATTCCGGCGGCATACCAGATGCAGGGTTGCCAGCCGTTTTGGGAGCATGATGCGAGAATTGACCGGTGGCGGGTGATCTGGGGTTTGTCGCCGTTGGCGGTGGCGAGGTTCAGGTAGAGCTGGCGCACTTTTAAATTGCCGGGTTCACGCTGCAGAAGATCTTCGAGAAGTATGCTGGCCAGCTCATAGGGCAGCAGACTGATTCGGGCCAGACGCTCGTCGAGTGGCATTGGTGGTGGCTCTCGAAGTTGTGACGGCGTTGCGTCAAGCCAGGACGGGCGGTATTGCCCCTTATGGGTCGCAGCAACTTGCGAGTAAAGCATGTTTGCATCAGTCATATTACCGGCTTCGCGATACTGGCGGGCAAGATTCAGCTGTGTGATGGCCTTCTGATCAGCGGCCGCAACCCGGCGGGTGCCGCAAACACAGTCTTTTGCCATGATGCAACCAGCATCAGAAAACATACAAAGCAGAAAAAATAAAAAAGCCGCCCTGATATAAAAGAAGCATCTCTCACTGATCATAAAATACTCCCCGATTTGCCCATCTGTTCTATCAGATGGCCCCTTAAAGATCGTAACAATATATGCAGACCAAAACAACGCCAGACAACCAACTTTTGGCCGACCAGCAACAATAAACCTGCAATATATCCCTTGGGGCATAACCGGAGGTAGAGTGTGTTATCTGTTATAATCTACCGGTTAATGCATTTGTCGCCTTTGGCGATCTCTTATTTATAATAGACCCAAACAACTACATCACACAAGACTTATTTTTATTGCCGAAGAACTCTGCAACTTTTTTTGCCGAATGTTTTCAACCATAGCTAAAGGTAAGTAACAAAAATTTAAAACGCTGCAATCGGGCAAAAAAATTGAAGCATGCAATAAAATGTTGAACTGATGCAAAGGTTGCCCCTGCCAAACGGTAATGATTATTTATTCATTATTGAATCCTGCAAAAATAAAACCAACTTACTGCACCGGCGCGGCCATCAGTCAGGCGTCGCTTGCCACCCTCCTGGCGCAACAATCCCGCCTTCCGTACACGCCTGGACTATTCTTCCTAAGAAGTCAGTAAAACCGGCTTTAATTCAGCAGTTATCAATAAATAACGTTAACAAAGAGTTCTGATAACAACCGCGTCTATCCGCGTTCATCCATTGGAGTTCTCTTCAGGCCACTTAAACCAAAATTGTCTCTATCTGAATTCATCCGCGTTAATCCGTGGGTAATCCTCTCTTTCCTTCTCTTTTCCTGGGTTCATCCGTGGGAACTCTCTTCAGGCCAGTTAAGCCAAAACTG
>DAOPYA010000178.1:0-5122 GCA_035352635.1 Candidatus Rifleibacterium sp. | reverse complement strand
CCTCAATCTGCGTTCATCCGCGTTCATCCGTGGTAAATCTTCTCTTTCTTTATCTCTTCTGGCTCATCCGTGGGAACTCTCTTCAGGCCAGTTAAGCCAAAACTGCCTCAATCTGCGTTCATCCGCGTTCATCCGTGGTAAATCTTCTCTTTCTTTATCTTTTCTGGCTCATCCGTGGGAAATTAACCAGGTGGCATCTTGAATTTTGCAGCAATCTTTGAATTGCTTCTGAGACGAGAAATGGTTTAAAATGGCCGGGAATTTAAAAACACTGCGAAGGGAAACGCGAGGATGCTGACCGAAAAGATCAGGTTTGATGCGGGTCAATACACTTTTTTGCATTGCAAAAAGACTATTCCGGTGGCCTTCGGCTATGAAACTTATGGCAGGCTTAACGCCGCAAAAGACAATGCCATTCTGGTTTGCCAGTATTTTACCGGCCACGGGCACGCGGCCGGCAAGTATGCCGAGACCGATCTGACCGCCGGCTGGTGGGACACCCTGATCGGGCCTGGCAAGACGATTGACACCGATAAATATTTCGTCGTCTGTTCAGACTGCATCAGTAACATCAACTACAACAGCCCGACGGTTATCACGACCGGGCCGGCAAGCATCAACCCTGAAACCGGCAAGCCATACGGCATGAGTTTTCCGATTTTTACGCTTGATGATGTGGTTATGCTGCAACGCAGGTTGATCGACCACCTTGGCATCAAAACGTTGCGTTGCGTCATGGGGCCATCGATGGGCGGTCTGCAAGCGTATTTATGGGCCAAATATTACCCCGAAATGGTCGAAAAGGTCATCGCGGTGGTCGCCACTCCGATGGTGCGCCCCGCCTGTCTGATGGTTCCGAATCAGCTCGGCATCGAAGCCATCATGCTCGACAGCCGCTGGAACAACGGCGATTACTACGGTAGCGAAGCGCCGACCAAAGGGTTGTTGCTGGCCTTTAAAATGCTGCTGACTGCGACCCGCACCGACCACTGGGCCGAAACCTGCTTTGCCCGCAAGGTTTCTGACCCGTTTTTTCTGACTACAGAGAACCCGTTTCTCAGCTTCAAGGGCAGGTTTCTGGTTGAAGAGGGCATCGAACAATCGGTGGTCACCCGCATGCAGTATTTCGACCCGAACGCCTACATCTACATCGCCAAGGCCAATACCCTGTTCGACCTTTGCCAGCCTGGTGAATCGCTGGCCGCCGCGCTCGGCAAAATCAAAACCCCGACGCGCATGATCATCGATGAATCAGACCTGATGTTCACCCGCGAACAGGCCGAAGAAGCACGACCGCTGCTCTCTGATTGCCAGGTCAGCTACTACAACAGCCGCAACGGGCATCTGTCGTGTCTGTTCGAAACCGGGTATCTGATCGAACCGATGCAGAAATATCTTAATGAATAATTGCCGGCAGGGCGCAACATGTTGCGCCACTACGAATGGACCCATACGAATGCACCATACGGTTACGCCCTTGCGAATGCGCCCTACGAATGCGGCCCTGAAAATTTGCCCACAACAATGCGCACCATGATAACGGCCCTGATATTGCGCCCTGAAAACCCGACAAACGGAGAGGTAAAAAATGAAATCAAAATTAATTAGCATCGAACAGGCAGTTTCACTGGTTAAAGATAACGACCGCGTTGTGGTCGGCGGTTTTGTGGGCAGCGGGCACCCCGAAGCACTCACTTCGGCCCTTGAACAGAGGTTTCTTGCCGAAGGGCACCCACGCAACCTCGAATTATATTTTGTGGCCGGTCAGGGTGACGGCAAAACCCGTGGCCTGAACCATTTCGGCAACGAAGGCATGGTTAAACGGGCCGTTGGTGGGCATTGGGCTTTGGCACCGCGCCTGGGCAAGCTGGCGCTCGAGAACAAGCTTGAGGCATATAACCTGCCGCAGGGCGTCATGTCGCACATGTTCCGCGACATCGCCGCCGCCAAGCCTGGCACCATAACCCATGTAGGCTTGCAGACTTATGTAGATCCGCGTCTGCAGGGTGGTAAAATCAACAGTTGCACCACCGAAGATATCGTTGAAGTTGTTAATTTTGACAAGCGCGATTACCTTCGTTACAAGCACTTTGGCATTGACGTGTGCATGATTCGCGGCACCACGGCCGATGAATTCGGCAACATCAGCATGGAACAGGAAGTAGCACCGCTTGACGCGCTTTCGCAGGCCATGGCAACCAAACAACGGGGGGGTATCGTCATCGTGCAGGTGATGCGCCTTGCCCGCGGCGGCGGTATCAACCACCTTTTCGTGCAGATTCCGGGCATCATGGTTGATTACGTGGTTCTTGTAGATATGGTTAAAGAGCCGCATCTGCACATGCAGACTTTTCTCGAGCAGTATTGCCCCTATTATTCAGGGCAGGTGCAGTTTCCTGAAGATTCTCTGTTCAAGCCCATGGAAATGAGCATTCGCAAGATTATCGCCAGGCGAAGTCTGGTTGAGTTGTTGCCACTCGGCAATTGTATTGTGAATCTGGGCATCGGCATGCCTGAGGGCATAGCCAATGTTGCCCGCGAAGAAAACGTGCGCGATAAAATGACTCTGACGGTGGAATCCGGCCCCATAGGCGGGTTGCCGGCTTCGGGTTTATCTTTTGGGGCATCTTACAGCCCTTCTTCGGTATTGCCGCAACCTTCGCAGTTTGATTTTTATGATGGCGGTGGTCTTGACATCGCGTTTCTGGGGGCCGGCGAGATCGACGAAGAGGGAAATGTGAACGTCAGCAAGTTCGGGCCGAAGTTCGCCGGCTGCGGCGGTTTCATCAACATTACCCAGAATGCCCGCCGGGTAGTTTTCTGCACCACTTTCACCGCTGACGGCCTCAAAACCGAGCAAAAAGACGGTCGATTGAAGATCCTCACCGAAGGCAAGACTGCCAAATTCGTAAAAAAAGTCGAGCAGATTACCTTCAGCGGCCGTTACGCGCTTGAAAAAGGCATCGAAGTAACTTATGTCAGCGAACGGGGCGTGTTCAGACTCGAAAAAGACGGGTTGCGTCTCATCGAAATCGCACCTGGTATCGATCTGCAAAGCGATATTCTCGATCAAATGAAGTTCAAGCCGCTGATCAGCAGCGCCCCGCGTCTGATGCACCCTGAAATCTTCATTGACCAGCCGATGAACCTGCAGGGCTGAGCCGCCAGAGTCGGCAAAACAGGGCAGTGAGGCAGCAGTGCAAGATTGAAGCAATTTCTAAGAGCAGTGCGGATTCATGGCGTTTGCTGCAATAAGGGGCGCAGCGGGCAAAGACTCAATGAATTTTCAGTCGGAGCCAGCGCATGGCCCCGAAGCTTTGCATTTGCGAATTTGGGCTGGGGTGGTATGATTTTAAGAGCGAAGAATGCGTTTAAAACAGGAGACTATTGATGAAAAGGGCAGTTTTGCTTCTGGCGGCGGTTTTAATGAGTATTACACCGTGCATGGCCGGCGAACCGGTCGAGCAGTCAAATCTGCAATGTCTGGTAATCGGGCAGGAAGCCGACCCGGCCCGGGGGCGGGAATTTTTCAAACAGGCTATGCAAGCCTGGAATCATGGGCAGAAGAGCGAAGCGCTCGAACTCTATGAAAGCGCTATTATTGCCGATCACAGCATTTTGCGCCATGAAGATCACGGACTGGCAATGGCGCTGCTCGAAAAATATCGTGACCCGGCGCGGAGTAACGATCTCACCACCCTGTGCCGCCGGGGCTTCTTTGAAAATATTCTGGTCGGCAATCTTGAGTCATCAATAAGGTTTTACGAAGAAGCGGCGCAGGTCGCGACGTCAGACAATGACCGGCAGCTGGCAGCAGATGAAGCAGTGCGGTTACGCGAGCAGCTTTCCTATATTACCGAGTGGCAGAAGGGCATAGAGCAGGCCAACCGGCAATTGCGGGCCAGAGATCTGGTTGAATACGAGCAGGCCGGGCGGATTGCCGAGTTGCAGGATCAGCTCGAAGATGGCTCTGGTGAGCTCGAAGAGCTGCAGGAACGGCTTGCCTACCTGCAGAAGCAGGAAAAGGAAGCATTAGAGGGCATGTATTCGTCAGTACGCAGCGCGGCCCGCTACCGTCGCCAGCACTACTACCCCGGGGCTTACCAGACCGGAACCCCAGACCCGAGCGCCGCGACTTTTCCGGAAGGCAGCTGGGGTGGTGATAATTCGCCAAATCAGGGGCAGGTTGCCAACCCCTATGCCGGGCAGCCAGACACTGGCGTCAGTAGTGATGCGGCTCTCAATCGCTTTTATGTTTATCGCGGCCGGGCCAGGCGTCAGCAGGACCAGCTCGACCAGATACGCGCAGAGATTTCGGGCTTGCAGCGGCGTATTGCCCAGACAGAGAAGTCGATGCGTGATTTGCGGCAGAAAGCCAGCAACGAAGCCGTAAAATAGGTGCTGTTTCGGTTCAGCAGGCCGGCCGGCCAGATTGCCTGATTTATGCTGTCATTGACGATTGCTGCAACTCGCGGCGCATTTCGCGCTTGCGCTCGATCCAGAGCTGCAGATAGCCTGAAAGGGATACAAGCCTGTCTTCCATGTCGAGAATAGAGGCGATACCCTGTTTTTCGCAGAGTTCTATGCAGGTTTCCAAGAGTGCGGGGTCGGGTGGTGAATCATCGAGATAGACTTCGACCTCTGAGAGGCCGAGGGTCTGAAGTGCAAGCAGACGTTCGTGCCCTTCGATGATGCAGAGGCGGCCGTGGCGCTCTTTAACCGCGACCGGCTTTAATATAAAGGCGGTATTGCTCATAATGGTATCGAGCCTGGCGCGGCTCAAATAGGGAGCCGAAGGCTGCAGCTGGTCAATCCGCACTCGAAACGTGTTCATTTGAATATCTCTATGTCTTGAATGTTTGAATATTGTGAATTTCTCTGTGACTCAAGATATCACAACTCGCAAAATTGTGCGAGTAGCTGCAATCAAATTACAAGCACCCCCCAACCCCCAGACAAAACCGAACCTCACTGCTGACGCATTCGATCGCAATAATCACCAGGCATTTATTTTGTCCAGGGGTTCAGCATGCTGAACCCCTACCAACCCCTACATATTTCTGTCCTTGTTTTAATATTAACCACAAAAGGCCTCCCACGCGTGGGGGAGTCGGGTGCCGCG
>DAOPYA010000177.1:0-7611 GCA_035352635.1 Candidatus Rifleibacterium sp. | reverse complement strand
GCTGAATGTGGCCATCACCGGCACGCGGCCGATGAACTCTGGAATCATGCCGAAGCGTAGCAGATCTTCGGGCATGATGTCTTTGAGCAGATCGCCAACCCGGCGTTCACTCTTGAGCACCGGTGTCGAACCAAACCCCATGGTTTTGTGGGCTGAACGGGCCTCGATAAGCTTTTCGACACCCTCGAAGGCGCCGCCGAGCAGAAAGAGAATGTTCTTGGTATTGAGCTGAATATATTCCTGATGGGGGTGCTTGCGACCGCCCTGCGGCGGCACGTGAGCGACCTTGCCCTCGAGAAGTTTCAACAGAGCCTGTTGCACGCCTTCCCCTGATACATCGCGGGTGATCGAAACATTTTCGCTCTTGCGGGCGATTTTGTCGATTTCATCGATGTAGACAATTCCGCGTTCGGCCCTCTGCACATCGTAATCTGCGGCCCGCAGCAGGTTAAGAAGAATGCTCTCGACGTCTTCACCGACGTAACCGGCTTCAGTAAGCGTGGTGGCGTCAGCAATACAGAAGGGAACATTCAACAACTTGGCGAGCGTCTGGGCAATGTGCGTTTTACCCGACCCGGTAGGCCCGATGAGAAGCACATTTGACTTCTGTACCTCCACATCATCGCGACGCGTTTCCTCAAGGGTAATTCTCTTGTAGTGGTTGTAAACAGCCACCGAAAGAGTCTTTTTTGCCTGTTCCTGGCCAACAACATACTGGCCGAGAATCTTGGCGATTTCCTTGGGCTTAAGCGCATTCTGCATTACCAGAGGGCCGTCGTCATCGAGTTCTTCAAGAATGATCTCGTTACAAAGGCCGATGCACTCGTCGCAAATGTAGACCTCGGGCCCGGCAATTAACTTGCGAACCTGATCCTGACTCTTTCCGCAGAAAGAACAACGGAACTGAGGGGTCTTAGAAAGCATGCTTACTCCTCGTTGGGTTTTGCTGCAACTACTTTTCGTTGAACTACTTCATCGATAAGACCATATTCTTTCGCTTCTTTTGATGACATGAAGAAGTCGCGGTCAGTATCTCTCTTGATACGTTTGAGAGGCTGGCCTGTGTGATTCGCAAGAATATCGTTGAGCATATCTTTCATTCTCAGGATTTCCTGGGCCTGAATTTCGATATCGCTCGCCTGACCCTGCGCACCACCAAGAGGTTGATGAATCATAATGCGAGAATTGGGAAGCGCGTAGCGTTTGCCATGTGCTCCTGCCGCAAGCAGCAGAGCGCCCATGCTGGCGGCCTGGCCCATACAGATAGTGCTGACATCAGGTTTGATGTATTGCATGGTATCGTAAATGGCCATTCCGGCTGTAACAACCCCACCCGGGCTGTTGATATAAATCGAAATATCCTTTTCGGGATCTTCAGATTCGAGAAAAAGAAGCTGCGCCACGACCAGGTCGGCCATGCCGTCATCGATACCGCCGCCCAGAAAAATGATTCTGTCTTTTAAAAGGCGCGAATAGATGTCAAACGCCCGTTCTCCACGGCTGCTTTGTTCAATTACAATTGGAACGAGAGTCACGCTTCAGTTTCCCCCTTGTTATCATCGGCTTCTTTAACCATATCGTAATTAATCTGGTTATTTTTTAGCATAAAGTCACGAATTTTTTGACTGCGCAAAGAAAATCTCACATTTTCTTCACCGTCATTTTCGGCAAGCGTGCTCAACAGCTTGTCAACGGGCATATTATATTCTTTGGCACGCTTTTCAATTTCTTCACGATAGTCGGCGTCAGATATATCAATATTTTCCTTGTTGCCAATCGAGTCGATCAGCAGCATGGTTTTGGTCTGGCGAACCGCCCGTTCCCGGAAGGTTTCACGGAATTCATTGACATCTTTGCCCGAATTGCGCAGGTAGTCCTGGATGGTGGTGCCAAACTGGCGCCAGCGACGATCAAGACCCTGAATGAAAAAGTCGATAGTGCTCTGCACCATTGATTCTGGAACGTCGAACTGATAGTCGCCGATGATCTGGCCGAGAATTTCTTCAAAGGCCCGTTCTTCGGCATCATATCTGGCGCGTTCGTGCAGGTCTTCTTTAACCTTGGCTTCGAGAGCCGCGAGGTTTTCGAAGTCGCCGACGTTTTTGGCAAATTCATCGTTAAGCTCAGGCAAAGTCGGGCGGGAAATACGATTCAAAGTAAGGCTGTAATCGAGAGTCTTGCCATAATACTTTGAATTGGTTTCGCTTTCGCCGTCAACCTTATGCTGCCAGGTGCGGGTTTCGCCGACCTTCATGCCAAGGGCCGGAGCAAACATTTTATCGTTTTCCATAAGCTTGTGGGCTGCTTTGTCATCAGAAAGTTCTTCATCAACCTGACCTTCGTGGGCGACCTGAATATGGGCGGAAAAATAATCGCCAACGCTCAATTCGCCATTTTCGACGGTTTCGGTTTTGCTCTGCTGCTCGCGAACCTGGTTAAGAACCTTTTTTACGCTGTCTTCATCAACGATTTCGTGCTGAACCTGGGCGGTGTAGCCCTTATAATTAAAATCGCCGAGTTTCGGTCTGACTTCAAAAACAGCTTTAAAAGTAAAGGGTTCGTTTTCCTGAAGATTTGATTCTTCGAGTTCAAAGCGGCTGACCGGGTGCAATCGGGTTTCTTTGATCGCCTGCGGATAAACTTCCTGAACGAGTTCTTCTTCGATTTGTTCGCGAACTGCTTCGGGGCCAATAAATTTTACCAGAACAGCTTTCGGAACCTTGCCAGCCCTGAAGCCCGGAATTTTAACCGAACGGGCAGCGCGATTATAAAAGCTGGCATAGGCGGCGTTAACTTTTTCCTTTTCGACTTCAACGGTCAACGCTACTTTGTTGGCTTCCAGTTCCTGAACTTGTGTCTTTAACATGTGCGATAACTCCTTGTGGAGAGAATTTCAACGGACCGGACTATCTGAAACCCCAGACCCGCGCCGAAAGAGACCAATGACTCAATCAGCCCGAGAAGAGACAGAATGGATTCTTTATTATAAAGTAGTCCGCCGCAAAAGTAAAGATGCTGACGACGGTTAGCCAAGATCAGCTGAAAAAACCGGCAAAAAAAAACGGGGGTCACATCATGAAAAGATGCGACTCCCGGTGCTTAAACAAAGCGGGAGACGGGACTTGAACCCGCGACCATCTGCTTGGAAGGCAGAGACTCTACCATTGAGTTACTCCCGCAAACAAACCCAACAACAGCAAGGGTGCGAAGGGCGGGACTTGAACCCGCACGGTGTTAACCACCAGATCCTAAGTCTGGCGCGTCTGCCAGTTCCGCCACCATCGCATAAGGGTCACCAGAAATGATAATACCAGAAACTCCCGCAGCAGGCAACAGATTTTCATAACAGCCCATGGCAAGTGCAAAGCTTTTTCTTTCCAGGAGTGATATTACGGCACATCAGTCGTTGCCGCCGCAGACCAAGAATCCATGAATTGCCTTGTTCTGTTGTGGCAGGGCATATCTGCGGGCAATAACTGTTCTTCTAGTGCTTTTTCGCCTTCAGATGCCTGGCAAGCATTTCGGCCAGGTCTTTGAGGCGGAAAGGCTTGCTGATACTTGCGGTAAAGCCGTAAACCGAGGGATTTTTCATAACCGGGTCATTTGCGTAACCGCTCGCTACAAAAATCGGGATTTCTGTGTCAAGTCGTCTAATGCCAGTCACCGCGTCGATGCCGCCCATGCCCCCGGGAATAGTTAGATCAAAAATCATGGCGGCAATATCCCGGCCTGCAAGCTTCTCGGCCCTGTAAAATTCAATGGCAGCACGCCCGTTATCCTTCGCCACAACCGAGTATCCGATGCTCTCCAGCATGCCGCCAACCGTTTCCCTGATTGTCTCCTCGTCATCCATCAGCAGAATCCTGCCAACCCCATGATGCGGGCTGTCAGCAACCCTGGCATCTTCGACAGCCGTTTCCTGGGTGGCCGGCAGGAAAACATGGAAAACGCTGCCCCGGCCTGGTTCTGATTCAACATCTATGCAACCCCCGTGCCGGTTGACAATCGAATAACAGGTCGTCAAACCCAGCCCGTGGCCCTTGGATTTCGTGGTAAAAAACGGGTCAAATACTTTTGACAGCAAATCTTTGGAAATGCCGATCCCGGAATCCTGAACCGAGACCCGGACGTAATTGCCCATTGGCAGCAACGGGTGCCCCTTTTCAGGAAAAGTGACGTTGCGGGCGCTCAGCACAATCGTTCCGCCAAGCGGCATCGCCTGCTGGGCGTTGATTATCAGGTTGTCAAAGACCTGCCCGATCTGGCTCCGGTCATAATTGCAGAGCCAGATATCATCTGGAATATCAAAGCTGACAGAAACTTTCGAACCACTAAGGGCAAACTGCGCGGTTTCCTGAATGAATGGAAACAGCCTGGCCACTTTCTGCAGCGGAACGCCGCCCCTAGCGAAGGTCAGCAGCTGCTGGGTCAGACCCCTGGCTCTTTCCATGGTGCCCATTGCCTTATCAAGGTAATCGGTAACCCTGGCTTCTTTGCTGCACGTTCTGGCCAGGTCTATAAAACCAAAAATGCCACCAACCAGATTGTTAAAGTCGTGGGCAATACCACCCGCCAGAACCCCAAGTGATTCAAGTTTCTGAACGTTTCTTAGCGCAATTTCAATACGTTTTCGTTCTGAAATATCAACAAACATGCCAATCGCCATGTCTTTCTCGATGCAGGCAGAAATTTCAACGGTCTTAACCTCGCCGTTGCGGCAGGTGACCTCATATTCAGCGGGAGCGATCAATCCATTGCCCCGGCGGCTGCTTTCAACTTTTTCATTCCAAGATTTTTCTATGACGGCACGTTTGCCGGCATCAGGAAAAACACGTTCCATCCAACTGCTGACCGTTGGAATTTCGTCAAGCTGATACCCGTAAGTTGCAAAAAACTGCCGGTTCTGAAAAACAAGATTGGCAGCACTATCTGTTAGAACAATAGGCACAGGAAGATATTCAAGAGCCTTGCGAATCCTGGTTTCGCTCTCGCGAATAATTTCGACCTCGCGAAGCGCGTTTTCAGCATCTTTATGCATCGTAATATCAGTAGCGACTTCCATTTTTACAACCCGGCCGTCAATCCACCTGATTGCCACATCGCGGCAGTCATACCATCGATTGTTAATAGTGTTCTTGAATTCCCACTGATAAACACCGGTCGGTTTGCCATTCTGATCAACAAGGCGGGAGTTGGGGCAATAGGAACAAGGCCCGGTCTGGTTTTTCTGAATTGATTTCCAGCATACCTGCCCGATAATGTTGCCCCAGATTTTTGTGCCGTATGAATTCACGAAGAGCAGTTCATGAGTCTGCAGATCAACGATATAAACAAGCGCATCCATGCTGTCCATGATGGTGGTCAGACGGTCATAAGCCTCACGAATTCGAGTCTGTTCGCGGCTTTTCTCTTCATTTTCGCGCAATGTCTGTTCGAGAAGAACGCGGTCGGTTATATCCTGAATTGTGCCAATCGAAACAACTGGCCTGCCATTTTCTGCAATGGTCGTTTCACATTGGGCATGCACATACTTGCAGTGACCATCAGCGAAGAGCAGTCGAAAATCAAATTCATAGGGTTGCCTTATTTCGCGCAGCCTGTCAGCAACTGAGTTAACCATGGCGAGGTCGTCAGGGTGCACCCTCGAACGAAAATTCTCTAGCCCTGAGGGCATGCCTGTCTGCTCGCATTCAAAAATACGCAGAACTTCATCGGAACACTCATTGTGCTTCGAGGCGTAATCGTAGCTCCAGCTGCCTATTTTTGAGATGCGCTGGGCGTCGCTCAGCAATTTTTCGTTGCGGCGCAACGCATTCTCGATGCGCTTGGGTTCAGATATATCAACGCCCACCCCCATCAACATCGGGCCTTTGTCGGTATCGAGCTTCATTCCGGTCAACAAAAAAGGTATTTGCCCGCCGTCTTTCGTGGCCAGAAAGGCCTCGATCTGCTCAAACGAATCGTTTTCAATCGCCGCCCTGATTTTATTTTTTACTTTAACAAGTGTGACTGAAGAGGCATAAAAAGCATCAAGAGGCATACCATTGAGTTCCTGGTCCGTGTAACCCAGCAGTTCCCTGTGCTTCCTGTTCCAGCGGCGGAGCTTTAAGTCGCTGTCGTATATATAAAAGAGCGCTGGCAGACAATCTAGCAGTTTTTCGACGAACTGCTTCTCTTTCTGCAGATCGGCAGAGATTCTTTTCTGTTCGGTTATGTCGATGGTGTAGCCAGCCAACAGCGTTCTTTTGCCAAGAGAGATCGGAAACTTGATGGTGGTAAAAAACCGGTCATCAAATTCTTCTTCAAGGTGCAGAATCTTTTTGCCTGCAACTACGGCATGATCGTCAGCGATAATTTTGGCAGCAAACTCAGCCGGAAACAGGTCATACATGTTTTTGCCAAGAATATCCTGCCCGCCACGGCCAATCAGACTGACAAAGCTGTCACTCGCCTGCAGAACGATGCAGTCATCTTCGGTCATTTCTTTCACATAGGCCATGATCGGTGAGTTGCGCATGAACAGCGAAAAAATCTCACGATTTTCGCTCACAAGACTTTCCATGCGCCTGATTTCAGTAATATCCTGAACTGCCGCCACCAGGCAGGAAACACTGTTGTCTGGGTTTCTAAGACAGGTTCCGGATAGAATGACATCAACCAGCGAACCATCTTTCTTCATGAACTTTTTAACCAGCAGATATGAATCAAGTTCAGATGCTATAAATCGCTCGAATTTTGCCTGTTCATCGGCCCGACCATCGGGTGCGGTTAAATCAGCCCAGGTAATGGAATTTAGTTCATGACGCTCATAGCCAAGCATCGTGCAGAAACGGTTATTAGCTTCAATAAACGACATATCCACCGAAGTGACTACCAGGCCGACAAGCGGCAGATCGAAAAACTTCCGAAACTTGCTTTCGCTCTGGCGTTGCTCAAATTCCTGCTTTTTTCTGGCAGTGATGTCAATTATCGTACATTGATAGAAGTCACGGTTATCAAAACGAACGGTATGCAGGTGAACTTCAGCATCCCAGAGCGTTCCGTCACATTTCCGGTGCTGCCAGTCAAACACCGCAACGCCCTCGTCCAGGGCTTTTTTTAAAAATACTCCGACTGTTTGCGAAGAGGGCGAACCATCGTATTGATGAGAAGCCGAAAAATCGAGAATAGTCTTTCCAAGGGTTGATTCGCGTGATGAAAAGCCACAAGCCGTGATCGCAGCAGGGTTACAATCAACAATCTGGCTGGTTTCAACATCGATGAACATTACAGGAACAGGGAGATTATCAAAAGCCTGGCTTCTCAGTCGCTCAACTACGCTCATACAAAACCCTGCTCCTTCAGATTTTTGAGTCCTGCAAAGCACTTAAGGTCAGCTTTGAAGACCGCACAGCCTCTCAGTGGGTTTATTTTTACAAGTCACAACAGGTAGCATCAGGCAATTCAGTACTATGTGGTATTTGCGCTGACCTACGAAATTTAAACCCAACTCAGATTTGTTTAACCTTTGCAATGAATTCTAACAAAATACATATTATTAAGCAACACCGTGTTTGTCCCGAAAAATAGCGTTGCTATTTTTTGAGGAACGGGTTTTGGAGTTTTCGGCCT
>DAOPYA010000176.1:0-7680 GCA_035352635.1 Candidatus Rifleibacterium sp. | reverse complement strand
CGGCGATTGACTTTATGCGCGATGATGGCCGGAGTTTTGCGAGTCTGATATACCCTGACGATCTTCCGGCCATCGAAGGGAATCTGCAGCGGGCTTTGACGGCCAGAGTTCCTTATGAGATGCAATATCGCATGCTGGGCCGCGATGGTGAATTTATCTGGGTATTTGAGCGTGGCCAGGGGATCTATGACGAAGCCGGGCGATTATTGTGGATCGATGGGGTCATTATTGATATCAACCGGCGCAAACTTGCTGAAGAGCAGGTGAACAAAACCCTTCTAGAGCTTGAAAAAGCCAACAAAGAACTCCAGGAAATTACGGCAAGATCAAGAGAACTGGCTGCCCAGGCGGCGATTGGCAGTCAAGCCAAGAGTGAGTTTCTCGCTAACATGAGCCACGAAATTCGTACCCCCATGAATGGCATTATTGGTATGAGCAGCCTGCTGCTCGAGACCGACATGACTGCAGAACAGCGCCAGTTTGCTTCGGTAGTCAGAACGAGTGCTGAGAATCTGCTGGCGTTGATCAATGATATTCTTGATTTTTCAAAAATCGAAGCCGGGCGGTTATCGCTCGAAGAGATTGATTTTGACCTGCGCACCACGGTCGAGGATGCGATTGAAATGCTGGCGGTCAGGGCGCACGAGAAGAACCTTGAACTGGCATGTTTTATCGAGCCTGAAGTGCCGTCGTTGCTGATTGGCGACCCTGGGCGACTGCGGCAGATCATTCTCAATCTGGTTGGCAACGCTATCAAATTCACCAGCAAGGGTGAAGTGGTGCTTTCGGTTGCCGCTGAATGCGAAAGCGATCAGGAAGGGGTTCTCAAGTTCACGATCAGAGATACGGGCATTGGCATTGCTGCAGATGCGATCGGCCGGCTTTTCAATCTTTTTACGCAGGTTGATGGCTCAACCACACGGCGGTTTGGTGGTACCGGGCTGGGGTTGGCCATTTCCAGACAACTTGCAACGATGCTCGGCGGCAAAATCGGCGTGAGCAGTCAGCCCGGGGTTGGCTCAGAATTCTGGTTCACTGCCAGATTTAAAAAGCAGGTTCCGGCAGCCGGCGAAAAAGATATCGTGATGGCTGATATCAAAGGGTTACATATTCTGGTGGTAGATGATCACCCGGTCAATCGCCTGCTGGTAGCCACTTTGCTCAAGGGCTGGGGTTGCAGGTTTGCCGAGGCTGCCGACGGTCGCAGCGCCCTTGAAATTATGCGAAAAGCCAATCGTGAGGGCGATTCGTTCAAGGTTGCTCTTCTTGATATGCAGATGCCCGAAATGGATGGGCGCGAACTTTCGGCGCACATCAGAGGCGACCCGGCAATTGCAGCTACCCGCCTTGTTCTGCTCACGTCGCTGGGCAGTCGGGGCGACTCGCTCTGGATCAAAGAAGCCGGTTTTTCGGGTTATCTGACCAAGCCGGTGCGTCAGTCACAGCTATATGACTGCCTGGCGATGGTGGCCGGCATGAATGGAAGCGCTATGCCCGGCAATCTGGTTACCCGGCATCGGGTCGCTGATGCGGTGCGGCATAATGTGCGCGTGTTGCTGGTTGAAGACAATTACACCAACCAGGAAGTAGCGCTGGTCATTCTGCGCAAGCTCGGCTACAAGGTTGATCTGGCCACCAACGGCCAGGAAGCCCTTTCTGCACTTGAACGGCAACGTTATAATCTGGTGCTGATGGACTGCCAGATGCCACAAATGGATGGCTTTGAAGCGGCGCGGGCAATCAGGAGCGGGGCAGGGCATGTGCTTGACCCTGAGGTGCCTATTGTGGCCATGACTGCTAATGCCATGGCGGGCGATCGCGAGCGATGTCTTGAGGCCGGCATGGATGACTACATCGCAAAACCGGTGCAGCCAAAAGATTTGGTTGATAAATTGAGCTTGTGGCTGACACGCGAGCGAAAGACAAAGAAAGTGGTAATGCCAGAACCGGCAGCCACAGAGGCAAAAGAAGCAACCGATGAGCCGGAAGTCTTTGCCGAACATGAATTGCAGGAACGGATGATGCAGGATTCTGCGCTGGCCAGGCATATTGTTAAAGCCTTTTACAGCGATACGCCACTGCATATCAGCGATTTAAAAAAGGCCATCGATTCGGGCGATTTTGTGGAAGCCCGGCGTCTGGCACATGGTATCAAGGGGTCTTCAGCCAATATTTCCGCGAAGGCACTGCACCTTGCGGCTCTAGACCTTGAGAATGAGATCAAAGCAAAGCGCACTGAGCAGCTGGGGCCAAAATTCGCGATTCTCGAAAAGCAGTTTTCGATTCTTACTGCGACATTGCGTGATCGCGGCTATTTTTGATCTGGCATGCGGCCCTGAAAAACTGGTCGTCAAGGGCTCTGGGCAGCGGCAGCACCTGGTGAGGTTTTTTTTGCGCGGCCATCTGGCGCATGATATTGCAGCCGGCAGCCGAAAAAACCCGTCTGGCACGTTCTATAACAGCGCCAGCCGGGTAGCAGTCGAGATGAAAATCATCATCAGCAAGAAACGCCGGGCGCGGGCCAGGGCTGACAACGACGACCGAGCCGCTTGTTCCCTCGATCAGCCATGTTTCGTGTAACAAGTTGTATAGTTGTCGCAATTCAGACTCGCTGCCTGAATGAACGATCAATTCAAAGTCTTGCGGTAAAGTGGCCAGCATGGCGGCAGTCATCGCGGGTGGCGGTGGGTCACGCAGGGGCAAGCCGGTAATGTGGTCGCTTAACTCATGGAGCCAGCTTTCGTGCTCTTCATGCAGCTTTTCAACGCGGTAAATCTGTGCAAATTTTGGCAGAACCGCTCCGGCCAGTCTTGGCAGGTAGGCATCGACCTTTAGAATTCTCGCGAGATACAGGCAGTCGAGCCCGGTCAGTTCAGGCAGACCGGCAAGTTCGCCGAGAATGCCACCAGGAAAAGCATCAATCACAAGCTGCTGGGGGTTCTCGGCTGTAATAACCCGACTCAACCATGACCGCAGCGTGTCTTTGTTTTGCTGGTCAGCTTCTGATGGTTGTTGGCAGCGCACCCCGGCTGGCAATAAACCCGGCATGCCCGCTGCGGAACAGTTAGTGAGCAGCAGCGGCTGAGTGCCTGTCGTGTGGCACCAGGCGATAAAGCGGGTCAGGTGGCCAAGCCCGCCGCCAAAGCAGTAATAGGCGGTTTTCATCGACCCCGGCGCATGATTTCAGAGATGATGACGGCCCGGTGTTGAATCGGAATATGTTTGAACAGGATAACCCCCGGGCCCATCGAAAACTGACTGTCTTTGCTGATCAGGATTTCGGCGCCACCGGCGTCTTTGACTTTGAGTTTGCCGTTATCGGGGTAAAATCTGACATTGCCGATTTCGTTGCCGCTCGCATCGCGAATCTCGCCTTTGGCAGGGTCTTTAAGTTTGATTTCACACGAATTGGTGCCTTCTTCATTGTTGCTTATCTTGATTTTATCGTCGTTGAATTTGACTTTCCAGAGCAGCGCTTCTTTTTCATCGACCAGCTTGATGCTGTCGGGCTTGATCTTGACCTCAGCGACCAGTTGTTTTTCGCCGCCCGCTTCGCCGGCCAGTTCTTTGTATTTTACGCGTTCAGGCACATCGGTTCGCCCTTTAAAGACAGCCGTGACACCCTCGCTATTCAGTTCAATCTTGTCGTGGTCGGCATAACGCTTGATGCTGAGGGCTTCGGCGCCGTCAGCACTTTTGAATTTGTATCTGACCAGCCAGGTTGGGGCATTGCCTTCGGGCGCTTTCTCGGAAGATGCTTGCCCAGACTGACTGGCAGCAGGGGCAGAGGTCGCCGGCGCCGGCTGGTTGCCGCTTGTGCAACCGGTAAGCAATACGGCAGCGCTAATAATGACGAGAACAGTCAGTAACATGGTGTTTTTCATGGGGTGGTTCCTTTCGGGGGGGCGGAAAAAATTCGCTTATAGGCAGCGGTTTCGCGGGTCGCATTGAACTCATCGTTGATTCTGATTTTTAAGGCCAGGCCCGCGGATTCACGCTGGTCGGGGCTAAGACTGAGGGCGTTATTGAGTGCCTGCCGGCATTCGCCGGCATCGCCTGGGTGAAAGGTCAGAGGCAGCATGGCCGGTGGCAGCACTTCGGCTATTCCGCCGGTACGGGCAGCAATAACCGGTTTGCCGAGAGCGCCGGCTTCAAGAAGTACGTTCGGCATGCCATCGTAATGCGAAGGCAATGCGATATAATCGCAGGCCAGGTAATGGCTGATCAGCTCGAAGCGGTCAGTGAACGGAAACCTCGACAGGCATAGTTCTTCATGGTGCGCTTCGAGCCATTCTTGCAGCGGGTCTTCAATGTCGCCGATGATAACAAAGTGAAAATTGCCGGCGAACCCAGCCCGCAAAGCGTTCTCGAGCAGAAAGAGCCCGCCTTTTTTTGCTTTGAACTGACCGATCATGCCGACCAGAACCCGTGAAGGATCAAGGTTTGTAGCCCGCCAGGCGGCAGCACTTTCGTGATCAAATGTTTCAGCGTGCCAGAGATCGGGGTCGATGCCGTTTGGTATGGTGGCAACCACGGCACCGGGGTAGAAATCAGCAACGCGCTGTCGCAATTCTTCGCTGAGCACGCAGACGGTCTGCGAGGCTTTGATGGCATCGCTAAGCGCAAGGCGGCGCTGAGGCACAAAAATGCCAAGGTCAAAGTCGTTGCCGCGCAGCAGCGTAAAGGCGTGGCACTTGAACCAGGCTTTGAAGACCGGCAGAGCCAGAACCGGCAGATTGCCGCCAAAGGCAACGATGCCGTCGTAGCTTTCTCTGATGCCGGGCCGGGTGAGCAGGTTATAAAGGCAATTCAGATCATGACCGGGGCTGTCTCCAACCGCGACCACCATTTCACGGCCATGCCGGCGCTCGCTGAGCCGGGTTTCACCTGCCGTGCATGAAAAAAAGACCAGATCGATTATAAACCCTGATTTTCGCAGGTTATCAACGATACGATCGCAGGCCTGGGCCATGCCACCACGGCGGGGCGGGTAATTTTCGGTCAACCAGAGGAGGCGCATCAGCTGTCGAAACTGCCGGCTTCGCCGTCAGGACCATCGTCGATGCCGTCTTCGCTTTCGTTGTCGAAAGCCCTGACGTCGTAGCCGTCGTTGGCATTTCTGCGGGGTTGCCGGCCGAAATACCATGGCTGATAGCCGTCTGCGTAATAATTCCGGCGATAGCCGTAGCTCCAGGCCGGTTCGAATGAATCGTCGTCAGTGCCTGTCTTGCCTGGTCGCTGCATCTTTTTGCCAAGACAGTCGAGGCAGACCGGAAGCCCGGCCCCGGGTCTGATGCGCAGATGTTCGTCGCAGAAAGACTGGCCACATTGGCTGCACTGGTTGCGTGCCGGGTGATCGCAGGGTCTGAGAAAGAAAAAGCCGCGTTTCATGCTGCAGTTATTCATGGCTGGCTCCTTGGGCGGGCGCGGTTGGGATGGTCATGAGAATTTTGCCGACCAGGCTCAGGCAGAACATGGGGTCAAGATGGGTGTCTGCATCGGTTGACACCGCGCGGTTTACCATGGTCACCGCTTTGCGCTGCGGTTTATCTTTGACCTTGAGCCGGTGACAGTCATTTTTGAGCGGGTCGGTGTTGCTGAGATCGTAGGTTTTGGTTTTCATGGCAAGGCTGGCGATAATTTTATGTTTGATTTTGATTTTTGTCTTGGTCTTGACTTTGCCGCTGATGCTCGTGTAGGTGCGCTTGCGTTCACGCACCGCATCTTCAACGTTTATGAAAAGATTCGAACCATCGACCAGCTTCGCCCGACATGAAAACCAGTAGTCGCGGTAATTCCAGATGCTGACCTTGGGGTAGCTGAACCAGCCGGGGTTGTCGTGTTTCTGGTTGATCATCTTGCTTTTGCAGGTCTTGCCACGCACGTCGATCTTGATGATCATTCTGCCGCCCGGGGCAACATCCTGACTCACTGATTCAAGCACCGGCAAAATGAAATGTCGCAGGTTGTTGTGCAGGTCATAACTGCCAAAAAACCAGCGCAGCAGAAAAGAACCCAGGCCGAGCGCCAGGGTAAACGGCATCAGCAGGTTCATGGTCTCTTCACTGAAGACTTCGTTGCCGGCCAGAATCAACGCGATAAACAGCAGTATGAGGCCAGCACAGCCGGTCTTCAGCAACTGGCTGCGGGTCTGGTCAAGGTCGGTATCAAAGCTGGCAAGGGGTCTGATAAAATCGAGCACTTCGGCGGCCGGCTTATTGCAGGCCCAGATGCCCTTGTTGATGAATTGGCGTTGCGCGGCATTCAGCGAGAAATATTTTCGCAGGGCTGATATAAGCTTCATATTCTGCCTCTCGTAAGATTTATTTTGAATTATAGCACAACCGCTGTAACAATTCAGTTCAGCTGGCGGTAGAGATTTTGCAGAGCCTCGATAGCCTGCTGCCACGAAAAATCGCGTCTGGCTTTTTCGCGGCCGGCGGCCGAGATTCTTTGTCGTGCCTCGGGGTGGGCCATGAGAATGCGCACCGCGCGTGCCAGTTCAGATGGCCGGTCAGGACGGGTCAGCCAGCCCGTCTGATTGTGGTCGAGAAGCTCTCTGACCACCGGCAGATCAGATGCCAGCACTGTAACCCCCATGGCCATCGCTTCGATAATTTTCAGGGGGCAGCAGCCCTGCTGCAGGTTGCGGGCGCATTCGGTCAGAGGTGCCACCGCCAGGTCGGCGTGGGCAAGCCAGGGCAAAAGTTCGTTCTGGCTGAGACGATACTGCCAGTGCAGTCGCTCAGAAATCTTCAGCCGTTCGGCGAGTCGATTGAGAAACTTCAGTCGGAGCTTGTTGCCAGAAACGCAGAGTACCAGATGCAGATTACTGAGGTCTGCCAGCAAGGGCATCGCTCTGAAGAGCGTTTCGATTCCCTGCCAGGTCTGCACTGCCCCGAAATAAAGCATATATTGCTCTGGTGCGCCTTCGGGGCGTGAAAAAGCGAGCGGATCGACGGCGCTGGCTCCGTTGCGTATTACAGTAATGCGTTGGTCGGCGACGCCACGCTGCAACAGGCAAGCCCTGATTACTTCGGATGGGCAGATGATCGCATCGGCACGCTGCAGGCACTCGTTTTCGCTGGCAATGATTTTTTCGAGGGTCGGGGCGGGTATGCCGCGAAAGCGCGTCGGCAGCTCAATAGAGGGCAGGGCATTGACCTCATAAATAGTGCGACAGGTCGGCGAAATACTGTTGAGAATCGGCAGGCCACCCCAGGGGTCACGAAAATGCGCTATGCGAAGATTATCTTTGAGCAAATCGGCATGAAAAGCGACAAATGCCGAATATTCGCCGGCTTTTTTGAGAAAGTTGCTCTCGTCAGTCACCAGTCGCCTGATTTCGCAGTCTGGTTCAATCTGCCAGGCCGGCAGGTCGGGTGCTCCGAGGGTCAGGAGCAGGCCATTGCCGAACATGCCAAACAGTGCGCCGGCGAATTCCCTGATATGGACTGCCGCCCCTTTGGGTGCGGGGTAAGTATCGAACGCGGCGTATAGACATTCTGGCCGACCCGGCATGAGCGCTCTCCGTGAAGTTCTTTTTCGCATTTTATCACAAGCCGCTTCGTCTGTCATGCAACGCCTCAAACAAGCATGGCAAAAGTTTACTTAACTATCTCTATATGAAAGTTTCGGCAGGTCAGGCGATTGCATAAGCGACGCTTGTCGAGCACCCCA
>DAOPYA010000175.1:0-7796 GCA_035352635.1 Candidatus Rifleibacterium sp. | reverse complement strand
AGGGGAGTGGAGTTTTCCGGTCGCCATTGGTGTCAATGCGGGCGAAGTCAGCTGCGGCATGCTGGGTTTCGGTGCCCGCCGCGATTTTACCGTAATCGGCGATGCGGTAAACGTCAGTGCACGCGTGCAAAAGGAAGCAGAAAAAATGCAGACTGCTCGCTGCCTCTTTTCTGCAAGCTTTGTCGGCGGTTTCCCTGAAAAATCAGGCTTCGACAGGCACTGCCTGGCATCATTAAAGGGCAAGAGCGAAAAAATGCCATTGTACCGACGATGTTAAAAAATATTACAAAAAAATACTAATTGTCGAAAACTTTTTTGGCGATTTGTCGTATAATTTGTTCGCTATATATGATGTATTTTTAGAGTTGTGCAAAGTAGAGGGAATGGGATGTCTAATTCAGTATGCAGTTCTTTTTCGCCCGGCGATCATGTCTTTCTTCAAGGTGAACTGGTTCCAGCTTTTTTTAAAGTGACTTCTGGCCGTTTTGCCAAAGTGTATTCAAAAAAATCAGTTAAAGAACTTGGCGTTAAACGCATGCTCAGCGAAGCTGACCTGGTCGGTATCGTTTCGCACCATGAGCTTTTTGGTGAAATCGAAGCGCTGATGGGTCAGCCACAGGGGTTCTCGGTATTCGCTCTTGACGAATCATCAGTTGAGACGGTGCCTGCCGATGACCATGAAAAGCTTAAAAATTATTTTTCTACCGACCCAAAAATTGGGGTTCGCGCCTGTATATCTTTCGCCCGGTACATGAAGCAGTTTTTTGCGCACTTTGCCGGGGTTGCAAAAGAAGAAGTCGAACTCGAAACCTTTATTCGCAATGCAGCCCGCGATTACGTTGCCGGCGTTAATGAACTGGCCGGAATTGTTTATCCATCATTGATTGATAAAGACCTGGTTGCAGCAAAATCTCACCCGGCCTGGGCAATGGCCGACGAAATCACACGCCAGTCTGAAATGTCTGCCCGTGGCGGTTCTTCAGTTGCCTGCGGTATAGTCAATTATGTTGGCCGGGATGTTAAGATGCAGACTTTTAAAGCCGGTTCACTGCTCTGCAAAGAAGGCACGATCGGCGACAAGCTTTTTATAATAACCGAAGGGGCCGCCGAGGTTGTAACCGGTGGGGGCAACCCGAATATTCGAATCGATAACCCCGGCAGCATTGTCGGCGAAATCGCAGTCTTCCTCAATCTCGACGCCAGGGTTCCAGATATGCGGCGCACCGCTGATGTGGTCTGTGCCACCGATCTGACCGCCATTGTCGTGCAACTGCATCAGGTTGAAGACTTTTTTATGAAGCAGCCCGAAATGATGACCAAAATGCTCGAAGCGATGGTCGGCCGTTCTGACAACACCCGCGCTCTGTGCGACAAATCAGAAGTGCGCCTCAAAGAAATGCTCTACAGCCGTCTTGGCGTTTTGCTTGAAGGCATGAACAGCATGGCGCTGAACTTGAGCAAACGCAATGATAAAGTTGCTATTGCCAGACCGGCGGCGTTTTTTGCCCAGCGTGCCCGGGCTGTTTACAACCGTTTCAAAGAATCACTGGCGATTATTTCTTGCCGGGCCGGCATAAAATACTGATCTGACCGGCAGCTTACCATCAACTTGAAATGACTTTCAGTGATGGCTGTGCTGCACTTCTTTGGAAGAGGTGATCGGGCTGTGGTGCTTGCGCTCATGAATCAGGCATAGCCACGAGACTGCCTGCAGTGCGAGCATCACCCCGAAGGTGATGCGAAACGCGGCCCGGGGTTCGTAACCTGATGCGCCCAGCATGTCGAGCAGCAGACCGATACCCCATTGCAGGCCAAATGCGCCCCCCAGCACGAAAACGTTAAGAACGGTGTTGACGCGCCCCGACAGGTTCGCCGGAAAATGCTCGCTCAACAGCGCGTAAGACAGGTTGCTGATTGAGAAGATCAGGCCCATAATGAACCACAACAGGTGGGTTGGCCCGACCCCCGTGACAATAAGCCCCATGACGAGCACTCCGAGACCGATGCCGTTGACGAGCAGACGCTCTGAAGTTATGCCAATGCGGGCCAGAGGAACCGCCGCCGCCGCAAGGGTTATAAAGCCAATGAGCATCGCGACGCTTGCCAGCAGCAGATGAAAAGCCGCCGCGTCTCGTGAACAGCCGTTAAAAGTCATCAGCCAGGGCACGGCCCACAGGCCCTGCAAAGCCATAAAACCACCCGAGACCACCGCAGATTGGGGTGCGATACGCCAGAATACCCGGCTGGTAATGATGTCGCCAACGGCACGCCACTGGCCTTGCGATGATTCATCGGCTGGCGGGGCGGGCTTTTCGGGGGTTGTGAAAATACCGGCGGCCACCGCGACTGCCAGGCCAGCCAGGCCGATAAAGATACCGCGCCAGCCCGCCAGTGGCAAGGCCCAGGCAATCGGGGTCGTTGCAGTCAGCGAACCCAGGCCGCCGGCAGCCATTACTGCTGAATTAAGCGAAGCCTGCTGCCCCGCCGGGTACCACTGTGAAAAAGCCTTGAACGACGCCATCAGGCAGGCCGAAACCCCAAGCCCAATCAACGCCCGGCCAACTGCCAGTTCATGAAGGTGGCGACCATGAGCAAAAAGCAGACAGCCAGCCGCAGCCACCAGCAACAGAGTGATTTCAACACGCCGTGGCCCGTAACGGTCGAGCAAAATGCCCAGCGGCAGCTGAAAAGCAGCAAACGCCAGAAGATACACCGAGGTCAAAAGCCCGAGATCGGCCGCCGAAACAGCCAGGTCGCGGGTCAGCTCGGGTGCGATGATCGCGTTGACATTTCGAAGCAGATACGACAAAAAATAGCCCGCCGCAAAGGGCAGGACAATCCGATGCCAGCTCGGGCCAGTCGTAATCATTGCTTTCCTTGTCTGCACGGGCAGTTTTCTGCCTGGCATGTTTCTTCTGTATTCATTCTACGCCTTTACCAGCTTATATGCCAGCCCCTTCGCTATTTTGCACATTGCAGACCGGCAATTCACCCGGTCAGTATGCATAGCAAAAATCACAGAAAATGCTTGAGTAAACCGCACAAAAATGGCAAAATCATGTACATAAATAATATGGCAACACAAGAGCTGCAAAGCAAAATCTTCAAATATCTCAACAGCATCAAGACCAAACTGGTCGTCAGTTTTCTTGTCATTACGCTGACTCCGCTGATCTACATCAGCTACGTTATGCTCAGCAACGCCTCGGCCGGCCTTCTGAATGTTATTGTCAACAATTCGCTTGCCCATGCCCGAAAAGCATCAATAGACCTGAACCGTTTCGTGGCCCACCAGTTCGAAATCATACAGCTGCTGGCCCGCAGCACTTCGGTGCTCGATAACGATCTTAACGGCATTCAATCGCTGATTCGCGAGTTTGATAACCGCTACTTTTCTATCGAAAGAATTCGCGTTTACGATTTGCAAGGCCAGAGACTCGCGGTTTCAAACGATCTGCAGGCAAACGACAGTATAGATGCCGTCGCCCTGCTCGCCACCCTCCAGGAAAAACCCTTCCGGCTCTGCAATTTCGCCGATTCCGGTTCGCGCAACCCGGTTACGATTGTGGCACCGCTCGAAGACAGACTGGGCAAGCGTTATGGGCTGGTCGCCGTCGAACTCAACATGCTTCAGCTGACAACCCTGTTCGCTGAGAACGTGGTCGGCAACAGCACCCGCGTCTATCTGCTCGACGAAAATAACCGTCTGGTGCTTGCCTCGCCCGCTGATGTCAAACCCCAGGATCTCGAAATTCTTCAACAGAAACTGACCGATCATGATACCGGCGTTTTTGCCATCGACGCCCCCACCTTGAAAAAGCCCCTGGTCGCTTCGCTGCTGCCGGTAATCGGCCACGGCTGGAAGGTTTTTCTCCTCCAGGATCAGCAGGAAGTCTATCAGCTCGTCGAAACCTTTCAGCACAACCTCTACTGGATCCTTTTCCTGACCATGCTGGTCGCGATAGTCATTGCACTGCTGATTTCGCAGAACATCGCCCTGCCGATTCTGCAGGTTACTCACGGTGCCAATGAACTGGCGGCCGGCCGATATGACGTGCGCATCTCAGTCGCGAACACCGATGAAGTCGGCCAGCTGGCCAGTAATTTCAATTACATGGCCGACAGTCTTGCCGGCAAAATGGAAGAACTGCGCGTCGCTTATGCTGAGCTGCAGACCCGCGCCCAGACTATCGAACACAAGAATATCGAACTCGATCGCAAAGTATTTGAAGTCGGCGTTCTCTACAAAATCGGCCGTACAATGGTTGAAGTCGGTCTCGACCTAGAGCGTCTGCTCGACGTCATTATCGACAAGGCCATCGAGGCCGCTGATGCCAAGCGCGGCTCGCTGATGCTGCTCGACGAAAACCAGGAATCCCTCGAGCTGCAGCGCGTGCGCATCTGGGACGACGACACCGGCCAGACCCTTCCCGTTAACGATTTTAAGCGGAATATCAATATCAGGCCTGGCGAAGGTATCGCCGGCAAGGTTCTTGAGACCGGCGAAATGCTGACCATCAATGACCCAGATCACCACCCTGATTTCAAGCAATACGAAGGCGATAAAAACCGGGTCAGCCAGCTCTGCTGCGTGCCGCTCAAAGTTAAAAATATAACCTTCGGGGTCATTAACATTGTTAATCGCAAAGACGGTGGCGACTTCAGCAAGCGCGATACCGATCTGTTGCAGACCATGGCCAATCAGGCCGCCCTCGTGCTCGACAATACCAAGTTATTCAAGCTGGCGATTACCGATGGCTTGACCGGTCTCTTCATGGTCAGGCATTTCCGGTTGCGCCTCGCCGAAGAAATCAAGCGTTCACGCCGCTATCGCAAAATTTTCTCGTTGCTGTTTTTCGATATCGATCATTTTAAGAAATTCAACGATACCTACGGGCACCAGGTCGGTGACGAAGTGCTCAAACAGGTTGCCATGCTGTTTCGCCGCTCGGTGCGCGAAGATATTGACGTGACGGCCCGCTACGGTGGCGAAGAAATGATCGCATTGCTGCCCGAAACCGACGCGGCGGGCGCCATGGTGGTCGCTGAACGTCTGCGCCTCGCCATAGCCGGCCATGATTTTACCGGTTACGAAAGGCCGCTGCATGTCAGTATCAGCATCGGTATTTCCGAGTTTCCGGCACACGATACTGATGAACTGGGCCTGATTCGCAAGGCCGACACAGCCCTCTATGAATGCAAAAAGGGCGGGCGCAATTGCAGTGCCATCTACGCCCCCGGTATGGGTGAGGTTTCGCAAAAATGAAAACAAAAGCTGCCTGCCTGCTGCTGCTGATCTGCTGCTGCCTGCCCCTGAACCTTGCGGCCCAGCCTGCCGCAGCATTTAAAATTGAGAGACTCATCAGTTTTCTCACCCTCGGCACCGGTGCGATGACCGGCACATATTTCCCGCTCGGCAACGCCTTTGCCAACGCCTGGACTACCCACTCCGACAACCTGAGTGTCATGTCGCATTCAACCCGTGGTTCAATCGATAATATCAGGCTGCTGCAGCAGGGCGAGCTGAATCTGGCCATCGCCCAGAGCGATATCGTAATTGCAGCGCTCGGCGGTCGCGGCAGTTTCACCGGTCGCACCTTCAGCGATCTGCGGGTGCTCATGGCGCTATACCCCGAAGTCGTTCAGATAGTAGTGGCGGCTGATTCTGACATCGTGAATCTGGCGCAGTTGCGTGGCCGCCGGGTCATCGTCGGGCCGCCGGGCAGTGGCAACGCGTTGACGGCTGTTGAACTGCTCGCTGCCTGTGGCATAGGCCCCGCCGATTTTACGCCGGCTTACATTTCTTATGATGATATGATTCAGGCAATGGAACGCCGCGAAAACGATGCGGCCATAGTGATTGCCGGTATTCCGACCATGACCATCAGCGAATTGCAGAAACGGCTGCCGTTGCGAATTATCTCATTTTCGTCAGCCGAGATCGCCAGCCTGACCCAGGCCTTGCCGTATCTTTCGGGCCTCTCGCTGCCTGAAGCTACCTACAAAACCGGTTCAGGCAACCTCGAAACTCTGGCACTCATGGCGATGCTGGTCTGCGATGCCCACCTCAGCGAAGACCTGGCTTACCGCCTCTGCCGCGATATGTACAGCCACCTCGATTATCTTAAAAAAATTCACGAACGCGCCCGCGACATCACCCCCGAAAACTTCATGAAGGGCGTTCCGCCCGGCAGTCTACACCCCGGGGCAGCACGCTTCTATGGCGAGCTGCGTCAGAAGCCATAAATCAGCCTCTTTCTGCAATTATTATCCGGGATATAGTTGAAAAACCGGCGGCTGGTTTGTAGAATGAAGCAAAGTTTTGCGGCCACAGGAGCCTGGTTTGGTCAACGATATCAACAACTCACTTGCAACTGAATTTATGCACCGCTACCAGACTCTGATAAAAGACTATCAGAATCTGCAGACACGCACCGACCGGAAAATTGCCGACGCCGCCGACGCGGGCCGCGCCGACCTGCTGCTGGCGATCCTGCCCGCCATCGACAGCCTCAAGACCGCACTGGCTCACGCTGGCAGCAACGACCCTGCCGGCCAGTTCCCCGCCGGCTTCGAGCTCTGGGCCCGCCAGTTCTTAGAAATTCTCGAAAAGCAGGGTTTGCAGGCAATTGCTGCGCCCGGCGAACTTTTCAACCCGAACCTGCACGAATCAGTCGGCGGCGTGCCCGGCAACGCAACCCAGATCGGCAAAATCGCCGAAGTCTGCCTGCCCGGCTACGCTTTTCGCGAAAAACTCATCAGAGTCGCCAGAGTCAGAATCTTCATCGACTGAAACCGGCCAGACTGCATTTAAATCGCAGTGAAGAATCAATAAACAATCTAAAATTGTGCCCCTGATTTAGGGCCTGGCGCAGGCCGCATCAATTTCAATCATCGAGGCCTTTCTACGACAATTTCCCTAAACTGCTTCTTTCCATGGATAAAATCTGGGGAAATGGCCGTAATGGCATCAGGCGGCTTTTTCGATGTTGATTGGTCGAATCAGCAGTTCGGCGGGAATTCCGGCGCCGACCAGCTTTCGAATCATCGTTGTGCTCAGCGGTCTTTTTCCGTTCAACACGTCAGAAACCTTTGAACTGCTGCCCAGGTATGGTTCGAGATCCTTTCGGCTCATATTGTTCTGTTCAGCCCAGAATTTGATAGCATCAATCGGGTCGATATCTTCGACGGGGATTTTGTGGGCCTGCTCTTCATAAGCTTCTACGATTAAAGAAAGAACTTCAAGACGGTCGTATTTGGCCGTGCCGGGTTCTGAATCGATAAGAAGGTCTATTTCTGCAAGAGCAGCCGCGTAATCTTGTTCGGTTCTTATCGGCTTGATCGGTTTCATAACGGTTCTCCCTGATTAAATCCCGCTGACGTCGATACGATCATATTGTAGATGGGTACCGACAAATCGAATATAAATACGCTGGCCTTCAAAAGCCATTTTTGAATGGCGGCCGCCATTGCTGTTATAAACGGTCACAGCATTTACGAAGACCGTGTCAGAACTCTCATTCTTCTTTCACTGGTCGGTGACCCAGGGGCGCGCAAAGCCTGCCATCAAGTGGTCAGCAATCAAAAAATATCTATCCAGAGGCCTTCGGCAACGAGTGAAACCCGGAAATTCCGTGGCTGACCATAACAGAAAGTGGTTGAACGGTAAGCCTCAGCGTAGATGAAATGAAGATGTTTCAGCCTGACTTGCGTTTAATTTTATATTTGACGCCAGAAACATTTTTAAAATGTTGATCCTGTGTCCAGATAATTGCATTGTGAGCCCGGGCTGTGGC
>DAOPYA010000174.1:0-7802 GCA_035352635.1 Candidatus Rifleibacterium sp. | reverse complement strand
GACCTGCGCTATATGATTCGCGAGGGCGTCAAAAATGGAATTCCGGTTGTCGTGGGTACTGCCGGTGGTTCAGGCGCCTCGGCTCACCTTGAATGGTGCCGGCAGATCGTCATCGAAATCGCCGCTGAAGAACACCTGAGCTTTAAAATGGGCGTCATTGCCTCAGATGTCAGCAAGGAATCAGCCAAAAAGGCTTTGCGTGAAGGTCGCATCAGCCCACTGGCCTGCGTGCACAAGCTCACCGAAGAGCTTATAGATGAGACCACCTATCTGGTGGCCCAGATTGGCATCGAACCAATTATTGAGGCTTTGAAAGACGGCTGCAATGTCGTGCTTGCCGGTCGTTGCTATGACCCGGCCTGTTTTGCCGCTCTGCCCGTTATGAAGGGTTATTCAGAAGGTCTGGCGCTGCACATGGGCAAGATTCTTGAATGCGCCGCCATCGCTGCCACCCCTGGTTCAGGCGCCGACTGCGCTCTCGGCACCCTGACCGGCGATTCGTTCATTCTTGAGGCACTCAGCCCGAAACGCAAGTTTACCTGCGAATCGGCTGCTGCTCACACCCTCTACGAAAAATCAGACCCTTATCATCTGCCCGGCCCGGGCGGCGCGATTAACCTCGAAGGCTGCTCTTTTAAAGATCTTGGTGATGGGCGTGTCGAAGTTAAGGGCAGTGTTTTCGAACCGACCCCGAAATATCTGATCAAGCTCGAAGGAGCCAGACCGATAGGCTTCCGCAGCATCAGCATCGCCGGTACCCGTGACCCGATCATGATCGGCAGTATCGAAAAAATTCTCGGCGAAGTTAAACAGCATCTTAAAGAAATGTCACCCGATGAAGATCGCGACAAACAGCTGTTTTTCCATGTTTACGGCCGTAACGGCGTCATGGGCGCCCTCGAACCATTAAAGAACCCGCCGGCCCATGAACTCTGCATCGTCATCGAGGCCCTGTGCGCCACCCAGGATCAGGCCGACACGCTGTGCAGCGTTGCCCGTTCCACACTGCTGCACTATGGTTACGAAGGCCGTATTTCCACCGCCGGTAATCTGGCGTTCCCGTTCTCGCCTTCTGATATCAAAATGGGTCAGGTATTCGAATTCTCGGTCTATCATCTCATGGACCCGGCCGGTGAAAAGCTGTTCACGCACCGCATCGAAACCTTCAAAGACGGAGTGCTCAAATGAAAAGAAACATTCTTGAAGCCGCCAAGGTAATCAGGTCGAAAAATGCCGGCCCTTATGAACTGACTTTCGATATCATGTTCAAAAACAAAGAATTCTTCGAAATGTTCAAGACGCAGAAACTCATCAACGAGAAGCAGATGGCCGGTATTCTCAAAATCAGCGAGAGCGACATTCTCAATCTCGTCTGGTTCGCACCGGCCAATGCCGTTAAAATCACGATTAAACGGCCCATGCCCTCAGGCGCCCCAGGCGAAACCGACATCTATGGGGCGCAGCAGCATGCGCCACTGCTGGCCATCGAGTTCTGATATGCAGGGTTCATTTTTGCACTCAAACATGTCGCATTTTGAGACCCTGATGTACGCGACCTACTACGCGCCACGCGGTCGGCCGAGGCTCTATATGCTCGGCAGTCTTCTGGCGGGCAGGTATCTCGGGCCGACCGACCTGCTGATCGGCATCATCGGCGGCGAAGGTTCGGGAAAATCGACCCTGATCAAGGGCCTGTTTCCTGGCCTTGAACTGACGAACGATGACGATGGCGTCAACCTCAGAAGCACGCCGATTTATGACTTTCAACCTGAGAACTTCTTCGCTCCGCATACCTTTCATATCGACGTGCGCTATGAACTGGCTTTTAAACAGCCATTCGAGATAATCGAGGCAGTGAACCGCGCTATAGAAAATGGCCGGCGCGTTGTGATCGAGCATTTCGACCTGCTTTACAAGCAACTTGGTTACAACGCGCAGATTATTTTCGCGATCGGCGAGGAACTGGTGGTCTGCCGCCCGACCGTTTTCGGGCCTTTCCCGGCCGAAATCAAGTCGCACGCCGAAAAAACCGCGATCTTCCGGCGCATGGCGCATACCGCCGAAGACATTACCAGTTATATTCTGGCGGCTGATTACAACTACACGCGCCGGGTACTGCATTCAGACGTAAAGCACGGGTTTGTCATCAAGTTCTCCGATAAACCCGACATCAACATTCACGATGTTGAAGAGAAGGTTTTGCAGGTCATTAAAGCCGATGTGCCGGTTGGTATTGCCTGCAAAGACAAGATCAGCATTGGCGACTGGCAGATGTACTGCACCGGAACGCGCACTCACGTGAAGTCATCAGGGCAGATCGAGAATTTCAGATTGTGGCAGGACTACGTCTACGACCCGATCTGGAAAGAATTCATGCTGGTCGGTATGGTTGGCCCGAAAAAGGGCGTTGGTGCTGAAGGTATCACATATTTCAGCGAGTAAATCATGATGATCCGGGTGTAATAATGGTATCTGCATCGAGTTCTGTCGGTGCAGCATAAAAAAAGCCTGATCAAGGAAAGGAATGACGAAAATGAAATGCACTTATCGAAAGCTTACTGACCGTGGCGTCAGCCGCGTCAATATTATGGGCCGTCAGTTTCTGGCCATCGAGCCGGAGGTGCTGAGTCAGCTGGCCGAAGAAGCATTTCATGATCTGTCGTTTTATCTGCGCCCGGGTCATCTTGATGAACTTGCCGAAATCGCTGCAAACCCAGGTGCGGCTGATAATGAGCGTTTTGTCTGCACAACCCTGATTAAAAACGCTGTTATCGCCGCCGAAGGGTTTCTGCCGCTCTGCCAGGACACCGGCACCGCGACAGTTTTTGCCTGGCGCGGCGAACGGGTGCTGACTGGCGGCGATGATGAAAAAATGTTGACCGAAGGCATTGCCTCAGCCTGGCAGCATAACAGTCTTCGCTATTCTCAGGTCGCGCCTTTGAGCATGTTCAAAGAGGTCAATACCGGCAATAACCTGCCGGCGCAGCTCGACATCGCTTTTGCTCCGGGCGACGAATACCACTTTATGTTCATGGCCAAGGGTGGGGGTTCGGCGAACAAGACCCTGCTGTTTCAGGGCAGCCGGGCGCTTCTTAACGAGCATGCCCTCGAAGCGTTTCTAAAAGAAAAAATAGCCGGGCTGGGCGTCGCAGCCTGCCCGCCTTACACGCTGGTGCTCGTCGTCGGTGGCACATCACCCGAGAACAATCTCAAGACCATGAAACTCGCTTCTACCGGCTGGCTCGATACTCTGCCGACTGCCGGTGACGGCAAAGGCGGGGCCTATCGCGACCTCGACTGGGAAAATCGCGTCATGAAAATTGCTGCCGAATCAGGGTGGGGTGCCCAGTTCGGTGGCTCGCATCTGGCAATCGAGGCGCGGGTGGTGCGGCTTCCCAGGCATGCCGGGTCGTGCCCGGTTTCGCTGGGAGTCTCATGCAGTGCGCACCGCAATATGGCGGCTAAAATAACTGCTGATGGCGTTTTTCTTGAAGAGCTTGACCGCAATCCGGCAAGATTGCTGCCCAGGTGTCAGGCGGCCGCCATCAAGGCCGGAAGCATCGATCTTGACCGGCCGATGCCCGAAATTCTGCTTCAGCTTTCAAAGCACGCCGCCGGGTCGCTGGTGCTGCTCAATGGCACCATGGTTGTCGCCCGTGATATGGCGCATGCCCGACTCTATGAAATGGTAAAAGCCGGGCAACCGTTGCCTGATTATTTCAAAAACCACCCGGTGTATTACGCTGGCCCGGCCAAAACCCCGGCCGGTCACGTGATCGGCAGTTTTGGGCCGACCACGGCGCAACGCATGGATGAATACATGGAATTTTTTATGAGCCGTGGTGCTGCGCTGGTGACGCTTGCCAAGGGCAACCGGGCCGAAAGTGTCGTAAAAGCCTGTGCACAGCATGGCGGCTTTTATCTTGGCACGATCGGCGGTGCAGCCGCCCTGATCGCCCGCGAAAACATTCTGTCTTCAGAGGTTATCGATTTCCCCGAATTCGGCATGGAAGCAGTGCACCGCATCAAAGTTAAAGATATGCCGGCTTTTATTCTCTACGACAACCTCGGCAACCGTCTATACTGATTTCTTCGCTCAACCGGGCAAAGCAAAAAATGCGGGACCCGGCAGGTATTGTGTGTGATAATCTGGGTTAATCATCTTCTGACGAAATGGCAGGTTCGGGTAATTGAAGATTCTTGTTGATGCTGATGCGCTGCCGGGTGCCGCCCGGGATATTTTATTCAGGGCCGCTGACCGGGTTCGGGTCAAAATGATTCTGGTTGCCAACAAACTTTTGCGGGTTCCTGAATCAGAGTTCATAAGCTTTGAGATGATTGAACAGGGCTTTGACGTCGCTGATGCGCGTATCGTTGCGCTTGTTGAAACCGGCGATCTTGTCGTGACCGCCGATATCCCGTTGGCGGCAGAAGTGGTAGCCAGAGGCGGCGTGGCCATCGATCAGCGCGGCGCCATCTACACCCCTGAAAATGTCAAAGAGCGGCTTTTCATGCGTGATTTCATGGATACATTGCGCAAATCAGGCGCTACTACCGGTGGCCCGCCGCCATACGGCAAAAAGGAATGCCAGGCCTTTGCCAATCAGCTCGATCGACTTCTTGCCAGCAGTCGTTGATAAACTTGTTTCTCTCATCAGGCGGGGATGGTATAATTTCAGGGCCGGGTGTCGGTTACTGCAAAAATATAGAATTAGTGGCACCCTTGGGCTATGCAGGTCTGTTATGAGATTTCCGGAGGCATTATGCGGTATCAGTGCATGTTTTTAGTTCTGGTGTTGATGTTCAGTTTTTCTTCAGCGGTTTTTTCGCAGAGTCTTGAAGAAATTGTCGAAAAGTCTCACCCGCAGAATCAACCGCTGGTCGAACAGCGTTCTGATCAAGCGCATTTTGACGCCATGGTCAGGAGCTTTGTTGATATCATGCCAGTCTCGCCGCTTGGCCTTCCGGCTTTTGACAGGCTTGTTTCGTTTCTCAGAACGATGCTTCGCAAGATAATCATCAGTATCACTGAAATAGATATGGAACCATACCGCCCGGCTTCTGGGCCGGCGGCGGTTGCTGCCGGTCAATCCGGTGCCGGTCAGACTGCTGACCCGCGGGTTCAGGGTGGCAAACCAGGTGCTGACCAGGTTACTGAGCCTTCGGTGCCGGGCTCGACGACTACCTGGCCATCAGCGGGTTCACAGGTTCCGGCCGGGGCGGGCGGCGTCACCGGCAGCGCTTTCATGCGGCAGACCGAAAGCATGACGCCTGCACAGCGCGAAGCCGCGATAATCAAAGAGATTCTCGCCGGCAATATTCCATCGTTTCTGCGTAATTTTAAAGAAATTGAAGTCACTCAAAAGCTCAAAGACGGCAAAACCCACTCAATCAGGTATCAGGTGATGCCAGATTATCTGGCGATCGGCACTGATGCCGATTTTGTGCGCATGCCGATGAGCCCGCTCGCCGCACAGGTCATTGCCGAGCGCTTTAACTGCATTCTGCCGACCACGAAAATGGTCGATGATATTTATTTGCGTGCCCAGACAAAGATGCTGCCGCAGCCGATGTCGGGCGGCAAATACCCCAACTGGCAGGCCCGCATGACGAAGAATGAATTCTATAGCGAACATCAGCGCCTTGTCGAGGGCCAATGTCGCCAGCGCGGCCATCAGAACGGCATGTTGCTCGCCGGCCACAAAAAAGATGTGGTGATCAGCAACCACCTCAACAGTCACCAGAAGAATGTCGTTATCTATGGCTGGCACGATGCCCGAAACGGCGGCAAGCCAATTCAGGGCTACGGCTGGGGCCACGAGAATACCTACGCCGATTACAGTCATGGCATAAGACTGATCAGCAATCAGGTTATGATTGACGGCATGCCCATGAATATCAAAGACGTGCTCGCTGACAGTACCCTGAGCGCCCTGCTCAGCAAAGAAGGCCCGGTAAAAAACACCAGCGCCCGCCGCTAAGCTTGCCGCGGCTTGCCCGGCTTTTGTCGTCAGTGTGATCGCTCAAAAGCTTATCAGATTTGCAGTTGCACTCGATTCTGGCCTTCGCCGGAAGGATGCAACGCCTTTCTGCCATCGAAGGCGTAGCCGCGGAACCAGGGTTTAATGCGTTTGCCGGTTTTTGTTGTTCGTACATTGCGGGTAGGGGTAACTTTTCTTATACTCTAAGAATAAGTTAAGCCTTTCAGGAGCTTTGTATGCTTTTTGCGCAAAGACGGTTTGTTAATATAAGTCTGCTGCTGGTGCTATGTCTGTTGCTGGCACCCTTTGCCGAGGCGGCAGAGGTTTCGCTGTTCGACCGGTTGAAGCTCAAAACAGCCGAAAAGGTCGAGCAGGTTCAGCAACGTGACTGGTTGATCACCAAGGCGGCCGGCAAGGCCACGGGTTTTGTGGCCGGCAAAGCCGGCGGTGCGATTGGTGCCGCGGTCGGTTACGTGCTTGGTGCTGCGGTGGGCGGCCCGGTTGCCGCTGGTATCGGTGGCATGGTTGGTTTCAGAATCGGCGATATCGTGACCAAGACTTTTGCCAAAGCGGTTGGTGAGCTGGTAGCTCAACGTAATCTCAAAGAAAAACGCAAAGTTGATTTTAACGCGGTGGTTGATGCAATAAAATCGGTTAACAAGGCTTCTTTAAGTGCCGAAGCGGTTGGTGCCGTCTTTGGCGATCTGGTAGGTGGCAGTCTCGGTGCTGCGCTCGGCATAGCCCTGCTTGCCGGTGCGACGCCCTTTGCGATTCCGCTTATTGGTACCGTTTCGGCAGCCTATCTTGGCAGCAAGCTCGGCAAGGCGATTGGCCGCGGTATTGGTCGCTGGATCGGCCGCAAAACTCTTAAAAAAGGTTACGAAGCCTACGCCGCCACTGGCATTTCAGAAGCTGAAGACAAGAGTGAAGTTGCACAAAAAAATGAAGAAGCCGAAGAAGCCAGTATTGAAGCTGGCCTGGTAAAAATTGAAGACCCTGTTTCGGCTGATGATGCTGGTATAAGTCAGTCATCACTGCAGCAGGCTGGCGCAACTGCCGGCAACTCTTCGGTACAGGCAGCCAGAACTGCCTACGAAAAAGCATATCGCGAATACACTGATGCGGTTACCTCTTCATCAGCTACTGATGCCGCCAAAAAGATGAAGCTTCAGGCCTACCGCGATGCTTACGAAGCCTATCGGGTCGCCGTCAGCGCCAACAGTATCGCCAGGTAATCTCGGTCTGCCGTCTTTGCTCCCCGGCCGAAATTGTGCTCCGCTTTTTCCAGAAGCGGGTTTACTCATGCTTGTTTTGCCACGCAGTCTGGTCTTTTTAATGACCATATCTATACTAACCTGCTCAAAACCTTGAAGGTTGGCAGTGGTGATGGTGTTGCAATGGCCATCATGAATTTTGACAAATGGGGTTGGCTGCTCTAAGCTGTATGGGTGAGCTGCGATTTTCCGGCTGATGTTTTAAGATTTATCTGAAACCGGGTAGCGATGAAATCTTTTTTTTCGAGGCTGTTGGTCGTTCTGGTTTTTGGCCTTTTGCCAGCCGTTTCCGGGTTTCTGGTGATCGGGCAACTCTTGCAGCACCGCGAAAACAACCGTGTTGAAGCTATCGAGAGACGCTTAAGTGAACAACTCGTGCAGGTCGCCGATGCGAATTCGGTAGAGAGTTTTTATTTTGCTCTGTGCAACCGACTCTTTGCCCGTCTGCAGAAAAACGGGCCAGGGGCTGGTGAACCGCTTGCAGCAGGTGTCAGAACCGCGCAAAAACTCTGGAACAGCGAGCTGACAGCCTTTTATTTTAACGAAC
>DAOPYA010000173.1:0-7822 GCA_035352635.1 Candidatus Rifleibacterium sp. | reverse complement strand
CCGGCTGATAGGCCGAAGCTGCCACTTTTAATAGACAATCAGTTAAATACAAGTGGCTTTTGATGAGAGTTACAGAACTCACCGAGAATTACTGCGCACTGGCTTTTGCGATATGGGCCACACCGCAGAAGTTTCCCTGGCGTAACTTTTTTTGCATACTCACCAGAACCTGGTTCATGCAGCCAATATCAGGGTCTGGTGAGTTTTGCGTTTTGCCTGCTAAATAGTACTTCAAAAATACGCCCGCCCGTGGTAACATCTCAGCAAATTTCATGGTACACGAGGCAAACCCGTTCCTTTCGCCGTCGGCCGCAGATGCAGATGCAAACGCAGATGTGAGCATGGTGGGTATTGTGAACAGGCTTGCAGTTTGATTTAACAGCACAGGAAGGTCGGTATGAAGCGCACAAAACAAAAATTTGAACCACTCGCAATCGTTGGCATGAGTTGCCTTTATCCCAAGGCGCAGACAGTTGAAGATTACTGGGCCAACATCAAAGAGAAGGTCGATGCAATCACAGAAGTGCCGCCCACCCACTGGAACGCCAGCGACTATTTTGACGCTGACAAGAAACGGCCTGACCACGTTTACACGACGACCGGCGGCTTTCTTGATCCGGTGGATTTTAACCCGGGCGAATGGGGAATTGCGCCTTCTGATCTTGATTCTATCGATACTTCCCAGCTGCTGAGTCTTGTGGTAGCCCAGGGCGCCCTTGTCGATGCCGGTTACCATGCTGGCCGCGATTTTAACCGCGATAACGTCAGCGTCATTCTTGGGCTGACCGGTACCCTTGAGCTGGTAGTGCCACTTGGCGCCAGACTTGGGCACCCGATCTGGCGGCGTGCCATGCAGCATGCCGGCATTGCCCCCGAGATTACCGAAGAAGTTATTAAAAGCATTGGTAAGGCCTATGTTGGCTGGCAGGAAAACTCGTTTCCGGGTCTGCTCGGCAATGTTGCGGCCGGCCGGGTTGCGAACCGCCTGAACCTTGGCGGCACCAACTGCGTTGTTGACGCTGCCTGCGGCAGTTCTCTCAGCGCGGTCAATCTTGCTGCCATGGAACTCTGGACTGGCAAAACCGACATGGCGATTACGGGTGGCGTTGATACCTTCAATGACATTTTCATGTATATGTGTTTCTGCAAAACGCCGGCTCTGTCGCCCACCGGTCATGCCCGCCCATTCAGCGTTGATAACGATGGCACCATTCTCGGCGAAGGCATCGGCATGGTGGTTATCAAGCGTCTTTCTGACGCAGAGCGCGATGGCGACCGCATTTATGCCTGCATCAACGCGGTGGGTTCTTCGAGCGACGGCAAAGGCAAGGCGATTTATGCTCCGAGCGCCGATGGGCAGCAAAAAGCTCTGCGACGCGCCTACGAGCAGGCAGGCATCACACCTCGCGACATAAGCCTGATCGAAGCACACGGCACCGGAACCGGTGCCGGCGATGAAGTCGAAGTCAACGCCCTCAAGGAAATCTATGGGACTGCCGCCCACGACCGCCCATGGTGCGCCCTCGGCTCAGTTAAATCACAGATTGGCCATACCAAGGCGGCTGCCGGTTCTGCCGGTCTGATAAAAGCTGCGCTGGCTCTGCATCACAAGGTCATACCGCCAACAATCAAAGTAACCCAGCCGGCCAAGGCTCTCGCAACGGCCGGGGTTCCATTTTATCTGCCAGACCAGCTGCGCCCCTGGCTTACCGAAGCCGATCAACCGCGCTACGCTGCGGTCAGTGCCCTGGGTTTTGGTGGCAGCAATTATCATGTCGTGCTTTCAGAATACACCGAAAACAAAACCACCTGGGACTGGCAGCGCGGCACTGAACTTTTTACCCTGTCGGGCAAGTCGGCCGGTGATTTAAAAACCGCCCTGACCGGCATCGGCAATCTTAAAGATGCTAAAGCGTTGCGGCAGGCAGCGGCCGGTAGTCGCAGCAGCTTCAACGCCAAAGACCCCTGTCGCCTGACTTTTGTTGTCGAAGCGGGGGCTGATCTGGCCAAACTGGCAGGCGAACTAAGCGCCCAGCTTGATCGCACCACTGACGGCAAGGGTTTTTCGTTGCCAAATGGAGCCTGTTTCAGCCAGCAGAACGAAGCCAAACCGATTGGCATAATTTTTCCCGGCCAGGGTGCGCAATACCCGGGCATGGGTCGCGACCTGGTCTGCGCCGGGCCCGAAGCTTTTACGGTTCTGGCAGAATCAACCCGTGAAATCGGCGCCCTTGATGAAGCAGGCAATCTGCTGCACGACTATATTTTCCCGAGGCCAACCTACAACCCCGAAAACGACAAGCTTAACGAAGAACGCCTGCGTTCAACCGATATCGCCCAGCCTGCAATCGGCGCCATCGCCCTCGGCCACTACAAAGCTCTTGAAGCTTTTGGCGTTGAGGCGAACTGCTTTGCCGGCCACTCTTACGGTGAGCTGGTCAGCCTGTGCGCTGCCGGTGCCTTTGATACCCAGACCCTGGCAAAACTTTCACGCAAACGCGGGCAGCTTATGGCACAGGGCAGCGGTGATCGCGGCGGCATGATTGCGGTAGCGGCCGAAAGAACTGCTGTAGAAGCCGTTATTGCCGAAGAAAAGCTGCAACTGGTGGTGGCCAACCATAATTCGCCGCAGCAGGTCGTTCTTTCTGGGCCAACCGCCGAGATTGAACGCTCAAAGACGGTTTTCAAGAATCGCAAACTGCGTGCCACGATTCTCAATGTGGCCGGTGCCTTTCACAGTTCGCTGGTCGCTGATGCCGCCGAACCTTTTCATGCCTTTCTGGCCGGCGAAAAATTCGGCAAACTGAAATGCCCGGTTTACGCCAACACCACCGCCGAAGTTTACCCCGGCAAACCTGAAGCAGCCAAAAAATTGCTCGGATTTCAGCTCGCTAACCAGGTGCGCTTTGTCGAAATCATCGAAAAAATGTATGCCGATGGCATCAGAACCTTTATCGAAGCAGGCCCCGGCGGGAAAATGGCCGGCCTGATCAAGGCGATCCTCGAAGGTCGCGATTGCAACGTAATTGCCGTCGATTCTTCGGCCGGCAAGCGTTCAGCACTGACTGACCTGGCACGTGCACTTGCTCAGCTGGCTGCTCTTGGCTATGAGATCAAGCTTAAAGACTGGCGAAATGGCGAACAATGGCTTGCAAGTCTGCCCCCGGCCGGCAAACCGAAGCTGACGTTTCCGGTTTGCGGCGCCAACTACAAAAACAAGGCACAGCTGCAGGCACTCGCCGACCTTGCCAAACCGGTTACCGCCAGACCAGCACCAGTCGCACCCATGGCCGCGCCTGCGAGACCGGCTGCCCCGGTTGCCCAAGCTGCCCCGACTGCTCAGGTTGCAACAACTCCAACAGCAGTTGCAGCCAGAACGCCGGCGCCCGTTACCCAGGCCGCTGCTCCGCTGGCAGCCAGTCAGCCCCGGGCAGCTATGCCGGCAATCGCCGGCTATACTAACAATTCGGAAACCTCAATGAAACCTGCAAATCTGGAAACCCTGAAACTCTCACGCGAAACCCTTTCGGCCTTGCAGCAGTTGCAGCAGCAGACTGCCGACCTGCACCGCCGTTTCCTTGAAGGTCAGGATCAAGCGCAAAAAACTATTATGGCGCTGATCACCGGCAGTGCCAGCCTTTCAACTAATTCACCCCAGCCTGCCACCACCTGGAATGCCCCTGCAACAGCACAACCAGTGATTGCTTACACAACTCCGGTCATGGCAATGCCAGCTACCCCGGCACCGGCTCCGGCACAGGCTCGTGCAGTTGTTAGCCCAACTCCGGTTGCTTTGGCACCGGTTGCCAGACCCCAGGTTACAGCCCCGGCACCGGTAGCCGCTAAACCTGCCGTAGATGCCGGTCGGGTTCGCACTATTCTTCTTGAAGTCGTCAGCGAAAAGACCGGCTACCCGGTCGAAATGCTGAACCCCGAAATGGATATGGAAGCCGATCTCGGCATCGACTCGATCAAGCGCGTCGAAATCATGTCGGCCATGCAGGAACGCCTGCCCGAAGCCCCGGTTGTGCAGCCAGACCAGCTTGGTAAACTGCGCACCCTCAGCCAGATTCTCGAACATCTCAGCGCTGCGGCGTCAAGCAACGCAGGGCCGGCCAGCACCGGTTCAGCAGCGGGCAAAGTCGGCGGTGCTGCTTCCCAGGCCAGACCGGCAGCTAATATTCAACCGGTATTGCTTGACGTCGTCAGTGAAAAGACCGGCTACCCCGTTGAGATGCTGAATCTCGACATGGATATGGAAGCCGATCTCGGCATCGACTCGATCAAGCGCGTCGAAATCATGTCGGCCATGCAGGAACGCCTGCCAGAAGCCCCGGTCGTGCAGCCTGACCAGCTTGGCAAACTACGCACCCTCGCCCAGATTCTCGAGCACCTCGGCAACAGCAGCCAGGCAGCGCCAGTTGCAACTGCCCACGCGGCGCCCGCCCCGGTCGCCAGACCTGCTGCCGCTTCGAATAGCGTCAAACCTGTATTAATAGAGATTGTAAGCGATAAGACCGGCTACCCGGTCGAAATGCTGAACCTTGATATGGATATGGAAGCCGATCTCGGCATCGACTCAATCAAGCGCGTCGAAATCATGTCGGCCGTTCAGGAACGCCTGCCGAACGCGCCGGTCATTCAGCCCGACCAGCTCGGCAAACTGCGCACCCTGGCTCAGATCATCGAATTCATCGGTGGTTCCGCGGCTGACGCACCTGCGCAGGGCAATACGGGCAACGCGGTTGCGCCTACGGCCAGCCAGGCGCCCGCTGCATCGAGCGGCAATATTGACGCGGTTCTTCTCGAAGTCATCGCCGACAAAACCGGTTACCCGACCGACATGCTCAACCCCGACATGGATATGGAAGCCGATCTCGGCATCGACTCGATCAAGCGTGTCGAAATTCTTTCCGCCTTCCAGGAACGGGTTCCTGATGCGCCCGTCGTGCAACCCGGCGACCTCGGAAAATTCCGCACCATCGCGCAGATTCTAGGCTATCTGAAAGCCGCCGGGGCGCCTGCCAGCGCAGCGCCAGCCCAGGCGCCACTCGCCACGCCTCAGGTCGCCTCGACCACCCCGGCCGCGACCGCCTGCCCGATTCGGCGCACGATTCTCAAGGCAGTCGAACTGCCCGCCGAACCAGCTGGCCGCACCGTTTTGCATGATGGCGACCGCGTTATTATCACCAGCGACGACGTAGAACTCGCCGACGCTGTGATCAGCAACTTTGCCGTTCAGGGTATTGCCGCCGAAAAACGCGGCCTGACTGAATTAGCCGCCAAGGGCGTCGATGAGAACTGCAAAGGCCTGATTATTCTTGCCCCGGTCCCAGAAAAAGCTACGATGAACCTCTGGGAAAGCCAGTCTGAAGAATGGCTCAAAGACGTATTCATGGCCGTTCAAAAGGCCGGCAGCGTTCTGAAAAAGAATAGCGGTCTTGTGGCTACCGTTGCCAGACTCGACGGCAGTTTCGGCCTTGAATCAATAACCCGAACGGTTGACCCGGTTCAGGGCGGCCTCGCCGGCCTGATCAAAACAATCAGATACGAGTGGCCCGAGGTGACCCCGAGGGCTATCGACCTCGACTATCGTTTCAAAAACAACGATGACGCTGCGGGCCGACTGACCGCCGAACTCATTTGTCACGGCCCGGTTGAAACAGGCCTGACACGTTCGTGCCGTTACAGTATCGAAGAAGTCGTGGCACCGCTCAGCGAAAACACTGAAACCCCGGCCAATTTTCAAAAAGGTGACGTGGTAATCGTTACTGGTGGCGCCCGTGGCGTCACCGCCGAAACCGCGATTGCCTTCGCAGCCAGATATCAGACAACCATGGTTCTCATCGGTCGTTCGCCAGTGCCCGAACAAGAACCGGCCTGGCTGGCCGGCCTGACCGAAGAACCGGCAATCAAGGGCGCCATTCTCAAAAACAGTGGCCGCAAACTGACCCCCAAAGAACTCGAAGGCGAATTCCGCAACCTGATGGCGGCCCGCGAAGTCAGACAAAATCTCGAACGCATTCGCCAGACCGGTGGCCGGGTGTTCTATCATTCAGCCGATATCCGCAACGCCGAAGAAACCGAGAAAGTCATCGAACTGGCTCGCAGTGAAGCCGGCCAGATCACTGGCATCATTCATGGCGCCGGGGTATTGCGCGATCGCCGTATCGAAGATAAAACCCGCGATCAGCTTGACGACGTTATCGACACCAAGGTCGCCGGGCTGCGTAACGTTCTTAAATCTGTCATCAAAGACAATCTGAAAGCAGTAGTGCTGTTTTCTTCGTTTTCAGGCCGTGGTGGCCGACTTGGTCAGGTTGATTATGCCATGGCCAACGAAGTATTGAACAAAGTTGCCCAGAAACTGCGCATTCTCAGACCTGAATGCCGGGTCATGGCCTTTAACTGGGGCCCGTGGGACGGCGGAATGGTAACGCCAGCCCTGCGAAACGTATTTATCGCTGAGGGTATCGGCCTGATTCCCCTGCGCGAAGGGGCCCGTCAGCCGGTCATTGAATTAAGTCACCCTGCCGAAAACGCTGTTGAAATCGGCATTATGGGCACTCTCGAAGAACAGGGGGCGCCGGAACCCGGAAAAAAGTTCGTTAAGGCATTCGACTTTGACCTGAACGTCAAAGAGAATGTCTGGCTCAAAGATCACGTGTTGAACGGCGACCCGGTGCTGCCGATGGCGGTTGCTGCCGAACTGATGTCGCAGGGCGCCCTGATGCGCAACCCGGGTCTGCAATTCACTGGCTACGATGAAATGCGCATTCTGAAGGGCGTGGTTCTTAAAAGCCCGCAGGCGACCCTGAGCATTTTTGCAACAGCCCCGGTCAAAGGCGCTGATGGCTATCGCGTAACTTGCGAGATCCGAACCGGCAATGCCGGTCGTGAAACCGTTAACGCCCGGGCCGAAGTGCTGCTGGCCGACCGTCTGCCGGCCGCTGTGCCGGCTCCCGAAAAAACCGATGCCCGGCTCGTCTACCCTGACTCAATCAATGAAGCCTATAATCAGCACCTGTTTCACGGTGGGTTCTTCAATTCGCTGACCGCGATTGAAGGCTGGTCAGAACGCGGTATTATCGCGGTCTGCAAAAGTTCGCAGCCGCCCGCCGCCTGGTTTGCCAGGCCACCGCTCGGGTCATGGTGCTCAGACCCGCTGGCCATTGATGCTGCTTACCAGCTGATGATTCTCTGGACCACCCAGGCATGCGGCGCCCCGTCGCTGCCTGGTTACGCCCGGCATTATCGCCAGTATGTAACTTCCTTCAAGGGTGCTGACGTGGTGCTGGTAGCCCGCGCCCGCCGCCAGGGCGCGATGATGGCATCTGCCGACATCGACTTTGTCGATGCCAACGGCCGATTGCTGGCCCGCATTGAAGGTTATGAAAGCACCCTCAACGAAAACCTTAAAAACGCCTTCAAACTACGAACCCTGAATGGAGCAGCCTGATGACCGCGAGCGAGCAGAGCCAGACACCTTTTGCCATAGCAATCACCGGTATTGGCGGGATATTTCCCGGCGCCGACAACCTCGATGAATTCTGGCAGATGATCAGCGCGGCACGCAGCGCTGCTGATATGGTTCCAGACGGGCGTTGGCCCGAACCGGCCGTGAATTACCATGACCCGAAAGCCGGCATCGCTGACCGGGTGCGCTCACCACGCAACTGTTCGCTTAAAAAGCTGCCGCGCAATTACGCTGGTCTGCATCTGCCTGCCGAACTGCTCGACTCACTCGATCCGCTGTTTCTGATTGCCCTGCAAGCCGGCCGTGACGCGTTTTTTGACGCCGACACCACCGGTCTAGACCTCA
>DAOPYA010000172.1:0-7856 GCA_035352635.1 Candidatus Rifleibacterium sp. | reverse complement strand
AATTGTTATGCAGGCCCTGGCTTCCTGAATTCATTGTATTTTAAGTGTTTTCAGATCAAGGCTCGTCAGTTAGTTAACCCCCCCCTTTGAAAGTGTTTTCTGCTGACCGTGTATCATAAATGGGCTATTAATGGCAGCGCAGCATTTTAGTTGTTGAGAGAAAAATGGTGTGGTAGTATTTTCAACCATGAATAAACGAGCATTTTCTTTGATTGAACTGTTGATCGTCGTTACTATCATCGCCATCCTGGTTGGCGTCGCGCTGCCTTACTATCAGGATTACGTCAGGCAGACCCGTTTGACCAAAGCCAAACATGAACTCGATGTCATTAAAGAAGCTTTGATCAAACACGACACCATGGCCGAAAAGCCGTTTCAGGGTACCGACATGCGCGTGCTGCTCGGCACCTACATGCAGGATCTACCGCGCGACCCATGGGGCCGCGACTACAGGGTCGATTACATCAAGGGCCAGGTCAGTTCGAACGGGCCTGATAACGCCGTTGAGACCGACGATATCATCGTCGATTACAAACCGCCGTTGACCCTGCAGCGTGCCACCTGGATCGACGCCGACCACAACCGCCAGATCAGCCCGAGTGACTTTTTACGCCTTGAATTCTCGCGCTATCTCGTTACCACCGATACCGGCATCACACTCAGAAACGCCTCACCGGCCGCCGCCGGCAGTGATCTGTGGGCTTCGCCCGATGTGGCCGAAATCTTCGGGGTCGCAAGCTTTACCAACGCCTCAACCACCGAAATGCTGCTCACTTTCACGGCTCTGGCCAGCGATACGGCGTTTTTTCCTGGCTCCTCGACCATAAGAATTTCGCCGCTGAATACCCGCATCAAAGACCATTCGGGCCGCAAAGCCAATGGCACTACCGGTGAATACCCGGCCGATGCAGTAATCATCAGGGCAAACTAAATCCATGGCTAAAAAACGGGTCAGAAATATTGGCGCCACCGAAACCCTTGGCGCCGACTGGGCTGCCCAGGCCAGTTTATCGCTGCTGCAGATGGTCGAAGATGCCCTTTATAAGCTGTTTCGAAAGAGCAACAACGAAACCAGGGCCAATCTATCGGCCACCGACTGGGTGATCTACATCGGCCTGCTGCTCGTTGTGCTGATCATGCCCTTTCTCTACAGCCGGGCAACCACCGAAAACTTTCTGACCCCGAAAGAGTTTTTCTCGAAAATCTCGATTGCACTGCTGGCCGGTATATACTGCGCCCGCATCTTCACGCGGCGCAACCTGATGCTGGCCCGCACCAGCCTTGATTTCCCGCTGGTGCTGTTTTTTGGCTTCGCAGCCCTGTCTGTGATGTGGAACTACAACGTGCCATCCGCTATCCGCGACCTGCGCGGCGTATTCGCGATCATGATGCTGTTTCCGCTGGTCGCCAACGTGGTGCGCAGCCGCTGGCAACTCGAACTGATTCTCTGGGTTGTCGTGTTCACCGGTCTGGCCACCTCGACGATCGGCATCATGGAAACCTACAATTTCTACTTCAAATTCGATGCCCAGAACCTGATTACCTACGTTAAAGAAGACGTGCTGAACGGCAAAATCGACCCGAATGGCTTCTATCTGCCGCTGTTTCCGCAGCTCGCCAACCGAGACTACAACATGGGTTCAGTAGTATCGACCTTCGGCAACCGCAACTACCTGGGCACCTTCGCCATGTTCACTGCCTTTCTGCCGCTGGCCTTTTTCTTCTATTACCGCAACCGCCTGATGAAGGCGTTTTCGCTCGGGCTTTACGGCTGGCTGCTCTATGGCTTGTATATCACCCGCTGCCGGGCGGCACTGATCGGCATTGCCTGCGGCATGGTCTATCTGGTGATCATGCTGTTTCTCAATGACCGCAAGCAGCGCCTGATACGCCGGCACGCGATTTTCTTCATTTTCGCGGTGGGTTTTATTTTTGCCGGCCTGTTCGCGGTTTCGGTTAAAACCATTCAATCAGAAAGCATTCTCGACAAAATCAAATACACGTTCACTCTGAACCGCGAAGCGAGCAATACCTACGAGCGCATGTGGGTCTGGTATGGCACTATCAAGGCTTTCGACGGCTCGCCCATCGGCTGGATGCTCGGGCGCGGCTTCGGTGCCTTCAAGCATTTTTTCCCCTTCCAGGAAGGCGAAACTTTCAGCGAAGACAATAAAGAGACTTTCACAGCCGTTACCTTTCGTCAGGCTCATAACGACTGGCTGCAGCTCATTTCTGAAATGGGCGTCATCGGTCTGGGGCTGTTTCTTTTTGTCGTCTATCGCTTTTTTTCAAGCATTCAACAGGCGCTGCGCCGCGATATCTTCGGCCAGCCCAACGGGGAAATGCGCGGCGAGCATATTCTGCTCATCGGGCTTGGTGCTGCCATGGTTTCGCAGTTGCTGGCCGCTATCCCTGATTTTCCGTTTCACCGAATCGAAACCGCGGTCTACGCGGTGTTATTTCTTGGCCTGGTGCCGGTTTTAACCGAAACCGGCTTTTTCAGCGGGGCATTGTCACGCAAAAAAGTTGAACTGAGCACGCCGGTAGCGCTGGCTTTCGCTCTGGTCGCCCTGCTAGGTGCCGGCACCAATGCCTGGCACGAAATGCGCTGCTGGAGCGCCGACGAAAAGGTGCGCGAAGCTGATATGTATATGCGTTACACCCAGGCTGAAGCGGTGACCCGTGCCAAGTCGCTGTTGCACGAAGCGGTCAAGCTTGACCCGCTGCCCGGCGACCCATACCTGAAACTGTCGACCATCTACGCCCAGGAACAAGACGCCCAGCGGGCGATGAGCTACGCCGAACAGGCCATGAAAAACATCAATTTCAACGCCCGTTCAACCTATCATTCGGTAGTTTTTCGCAAGATGCACATTTATTACCATCTGATGAACAAGCTCGTAGAAGCCTATCAGATGGCGATGCAGGGCCTCGACCTGACCGCCGGCGAAGCCCGGTCTATTTATTATATCTACGCCGGCAAGATTGCCCTCGACATCACCAGATACGCGATACCCGAAGACCGGCGCAACGACCTGCTGAAAGCCGCCGACAAGTATCTGACCAAAGCGCTGAAGTTTCCGGCGTTTGAACTGCAGGCCAAGGCATCGCTCGCGGTGGCCAAAGCCGGCACCCAGCAATGGGCAGAAGCTCTCGACTACGCGGCTTCTGTTTCGGCCCAGGTCGGCGACCGTGACCCGACCATGTTGAATATCATCGGTATCGCCGCTTCAAACGTCGGGAAGCAGCAGCAAGCCGAAGATGCTCTGGTTAAGGCCCTGGCGCTCAACCCTGACAACCCGGTTTTTCATCGTGACCTCGGTGTCGTGCTGGTTCGCGAACAAAAGCTCGACCGCGCCCGCAAGCACCTCGAAACCGCTGCGACCCTCGCTGGTTCACCACCCGAAATCAAAACCCACGCCACCTCACTCGTTGCCTCGATCACAGAAGCCGAAGTGGCACTCTGCAACAGTCTTGTGCAGAGCGGCCGCTCAAACGAAGCGGTGCCGATTCTGGCCCGGATAAGCGATTCGCCTCTGACCGCCACTGACACCAGAGTCTGGGCCGGAAACCTCATCAGCAGATACAACCGGGTGCCGGCAGAAGCCAGCGAACCTATGCCTGCCGAGCTGCCCGATGGCAGCAAGATTGCACCGCCGGTCACTGACGGCATCGCCACTTCTACCGATAACCAGGCGCCAGTCATTTTTCAGGCGCCGCAAAACTGACGGCAAGGAAACCTATGAACACTCTGCGAAATATTTCTCTCATCTTTTTAGTCTCAGCAGTTATAACCCTCTCAGGCTGCGGCGCCCAGAAAAAATTGCCCGAAGAAATAGCCGCCCTTCTCGCTGATACCAGCGGCAAGGTCGTCAGGCTCGGCATTTATGGCGACCCTCTTGGCCTTGACCCGCTCACCCACTGCGAATCAGAACACGGTCAGATGGTCAGCAATTTCGTGCACGCCGCACCGCTGCGCAAGCTCGCTGACGGCAGTTTTGTGCCTTATCTTTTTTCTGAATACTATCTGACCCCTGGCGAAAACGGCACGGTGGTTCTGAATGCCGTCTGGCGTCGTGGTCTTAAGTGGCATGACGGCACCGATTTTGACCCGCGTGCCCTTGATTACACGATCAGAATGATGGGTGACCCAGAACGCGCCAGCCCCTACGCCGATCTGGCGAAGGGCGTGCTCAGCGTTACCTCGATCGGTCAGGGCCAGCAGTGCCACATGGTTTTTGCCGGGGATTCGCGGCAGTTTCTTGACCTGCTCTGCGTCGGGCTGCTGCCCATGCATAAGCTGGCCACCGAATCGGGTTCTGAGCAGACGGTCGGGCTGCCCGCAGTTGCCTCAGCACCTGCGACGGCCGGCAATGCCAGCGCAGTTTACGATCTGGCCGCTTACTCTGCCAACCCGGTCGGCCTTGGGCCTTACCGGGTTAAGGCGAGGGTGCCGGGTCAGTATATGCTGCTCGAACCGAACCCCTTCTTCTACGATGACCGGGTTGCCTCGCGCCCCCAGGTGCTTGTTCACAGCGTTTATGATATTCAGCAGATTATTTCGGATTTTCGGGTTAAAAAATACGACTGGATCAACCTGCCCTCGATGATAGCCGAGCAGCTCGAAACCATGCAGCTCGAACAGGTGAAGTTCGTCAGATACCCGAACCAGGCTGCCATGGTCTGGATGTTTAACACCAGAAACCCGCTCACCGCAGACATTAAAGTGCGTAAGGCTCTTGATCTGCTGGTTGATCGCAGTGGTGTTAAAAAGCAGTTCTCGGCCGACTGCGAAGAACTCTATGCCAACCCGCTGGCCGCTTCGCCCACCCTGGCTGTTGACCAGACGACCCGTCGGGCCGCTGCCCTTAAGCTTCTCGAAGAAGCCGGGGTTGTTGATACGAACAACGATGGCCGGCGCGATTATCAGGGCAAACCTTTCGAAATCAGTATTCTCATCAACGATGACAATCTTACCCGCCGGGTAGTCGCCGATCAGATGGTTGCCGATCTCGCCAAATCTGCGATAACTGCCAGTGTTGAAGCTGTTTCGTGGTCTGATTTTGTGGCGAAGCGGCTGCGCCCGGGCGAATTTTCGACCGCACTGCTCAGCCTGCAACTGCCGGCCGCCGGAAACTGGGTATCGTTGCTGCATTCGAAACCGCTGCTTCTTGATAATTTGAATTTTACGGGTGTCGCTGATCAGCAACTCGATCAGGCCCTGGCTATTCTCGATTCGATGCTGGCAATGCCCGACCGTCAGAAAGCCGTCGAAAAAGTCGGCACTTTTTTAGACGAAAGCAGACCGATGGCCTTTTTGTTGCGGCCGCTCGATGTCGGCCTTTATCACGCTGAAACCGGCCGCGCCACTGCTGATTGCCAGATCTGGAACGATGTATTGAACTGGAAACTTTTGTTTGGCCCGCTCGAATCAAAATTGTAAGCTGAAAGCAGGCAGTCATTGCTCAGGGTCAAGAATTTTTCATTGCAGTTAAAGGGAACCGATGGCCGACTGCTGCCGGTTCTAGAAGATATTTCGCTCGAAGTTGCCCCCGGAACCTGCCTCGGTATCGCGGGCGAATCTGGTTCGGGCAAGTCGGTTCTCGCCCTGAGCATTGCCGGGTTGTTTCCTGAAGGGGTTGTTTGTGGGCGCAGCGGTCAGATAGAGCTTGATGGCGAGCAGTTGGCAGGCGCACCCGACGAAACCCTGCGCAAATTGCGGGGCCAGCGCATTGGTTTTGTTTTTCAGGAACCGATGACAGCGATGAACCCCCTGATGACCCTTTATGACCAGATCGGTGAAACGGTTTATGCCCATCAGAAAGGTGTCAGCAGCGAAGAGGTCGCGGCAAAGGTTTTGCGGGCGCTCACCCGGGCCGGTTTTTCGCAGCCTGAAAAATTCTGGAACTCTTACCCGCACCAGTTGAGCGGCGGCATGCGCCAGCGGGCCATGATCGCCATGGCCCTGGTGATGGACCCTGATCTGATAATTGCCGACGAGCCTACCACTGCAATCGATGCTGAATTGCAGGTTCAGCTGCTGGCCGAGCTGCGCCAGCAGATCGAAGCCGAAAAGCGCACCATGATTTTTATCAGCCATGACCTCGGGGTTCTCAGGGCCGTTTCTGATTTTCTCGCAGTTTTTTATTGCGGCTGCCTCATTGAAAAAGGCCCGACCGCCGCAATTCTATCTGGCCCAGCTCACCCTTACACTGCCGATCTGGTGTCGGCGTTGCCGCGTCTGGTTAAACAACGCCAGTTGCCGGTGGCAATTGCCGGCAATCTGCCGCCCCCCGACCGCAAGCCATCTGGTTGCGTTTATTCAGACCGCTGCCGGCAGACCCGCGACGAGTGCCGCAAGCGCCGCCCCCCGATCGTCAGGCAGAATGGTAACCGCCAGGTTGCCTGCTTTTTTCCGCTTAATGGCAGTGGAGTGGCGCCATGAACAAGACTGACCAGACGGCCGCTGCTGCTGGCAGCGGGGCGCCGGCCACCGTTGATCCGGCTGTTGTTCTGCAGGTCGGCGCATTGCGCAAGAGTTTTTCGGTTGAAGATTCGTTCTGGCATCGCCTGAAACGCCTTATCAGCCGCGAACCGCCCCGGCACCTGACGGCGCTCGATGTTCCGGGTTTTTCGGTGGCGCGCGGCGAAACCCTGGGTATTCTCGGCGAGAGCGGCTCAGGCAAATCGACTCTGGCAAGAGTTCTCATGGGTATTTATGATGCTGATGCCGGCAGCGCGACCATCAACGGCCGGAACATCATCGGAGTCAGCAGCTCTGAACGCCTGAAAGCGCTGCGCGACATGCAGATGATTTTTCAGGACCCATTCGGGTCGCTCGACCCGCGCATGACGGTCAGGCAGATTATCTCTGAGCCGCTCAAAATTCATGGCATGCGGCCCGCGGGCGACACCGACCAGCTGCTGATTCAGGCTCTAAAAGAGGTCGGACTCGAAGCTGAAGCTCTTGAACGCTACCCCTCTGAATTCAGTGGCGGCCAGCGGCAGCGCATCGGCATCTGCCGGGCGCTGATTCTCAGCCCGAGCCTGATTATCGCCGACGAAGCGGTCTCGGCGCTCGACGTTTCGGTGCAGGCTCAGATTCTTGAATTATTGATGAATCTCAGGGTGCGCCGCCGGCTGTCGATGATTTTTATTTCGCACGATGTCGCGGTGGTCAGGCAGATTTCTGACCGAATTATTCTTCTCTACCGTGGCAATCTGGTTGAAGAACTGCCCGCCGATAAACTTATCGAAGGGGCAAGCCACCCATATACCCGTCGTCTGCTCGATTCAGCGCTATTTTTGCGCGAAGGCAACGGGCTGGGTGCTCATCAAAAGGCCGCCGTCAATGACCACGGAAGCGACAACGCCGGAGGGTGCTGCTATCTTGGCGTCTGCCCGCTGGGCGATGCGAGGTGCGATGAGAAACCCCCCATGATGAACACGGATGCGGGGCACCGGGTCGCCTGCTGGCACCACCGATGAACGCGGAGAAGAAGAAGAGAAGAGATTTGCCACGGATTAACGCGGATGAACTCGGATAGATTTGCCACGGATGGACACGGATGAACACGGATAGACGCGGATAGATTTTGGGTTTGGCAGGCCTTGGGGATTTGCCAGGGATTAACACGGATGAACACTGATAGACTCGGATAGATTTTGGGTTTGGCTGGCCTGTGGATTTGCCAGGGATAGACGCGGAAATATAATTTATCTGGGTGGGTAAAATTGGTAGGGGTTTAATATTTTGAACCCCGGCGGAAAAAAACACGATAATTTGACTCAGATGGGGTACACCCTGAAATAGATATGGGGTATTGAAAAACCCTCTGGAATGTGTTTTAGTAATG
>DAOPYA010000171.1:1824-7873 GCA_035352635.1 Candidatus Rifleibacterium sp. | reverse complement strand
AACATTGCCGGCATTGAATGCTTGAACGGGCACAGCAGTTGTGGTCATGCCAACGTCCCAGTTGCCGAGGTCTATAAGATCTTCTACTACCTCTATACTCCGTGTTTCAGGAACCACAACGCGAACCTGGAAAAAATCGACGGGTTCTGCAAGCCCGCTTAGATCTCTGACCAGATTAGTATTGATATCATCATAGATTGCCATGGTGGCAATATAGGTGCCTGTGGCCTGACCCAGTGGAATTGAGAGCGTGAACGATGCCGGGGTTCTTGTTCCTGCTGGTATTCCCCCAACCGGGTCAGGCGAAAAGAACATGCTGGTTTTATCGATGATTATGCCTTCAAGAGATTCGAGGTTCATAGGGTCCCAACGAACCATTGTCAGGCTACCATTGCTGGTATTGCTTGCGGTTGAATTGCCAACTGTTCCGGTTTCCCCGCATGGAATGGTGCCAAGGTCGATTACATCCGAAGAAAGAGCTATGCCTCGCTGCAGAATACGAATGCCGTTTGAGATGCCGCTGTTAGAATCAGTGGCTAAGCCAGTGCTGATATCAATTCCGGAAATAAGCGGGTATATTACTGTGACTTCTTCGTTTCCTGTAGAAACAACTGGTTCTGGAAAAATAAATTTTCTTACTAAGACCCAGTCAACCGCCAGATCAGAGATATCTATACCACTGCCTGCCTGGGAACCGGTTATATAACCCAGCCACAGGTAGAATTGGCCGGTCCATGTGCCGGGGTATGAGTTTAAAACCGTTGTGTGGTCTCTCAGGGCGTAAACGTTTCCGCCAAAAATTCCGTGGCCGAGAATGTAAATGGTGCCGCTGGCTGCAGTAAGCAGGTTAGTGGTGGCGTTGGTGATATTATACGAGGCTGCGGCCCCATTGGCTGCCCTTGCTGTGACATTGGCGCTAGCACCATTATTGGTCATCAGGTTGATCAGTTTGTTTGAACCCGCGTTGTTTAGCTGGTTGCTCTGGGCATTAGATACGGCCAGACCGGAATAGCCCGAAAAATTGTTCCAGCGAACCCTTGCTTCAGCGGCCATACCATCTTGACTGCCTACGGGTGCCCGTGTGAACACTGCCCCATTTGTGATCGTAAGAAAACTGCTCCCTACAGAGTATGGTCCTGTGAAGTCCCAGAAGGTTGGGTTGAGCGTTGTAAAATGGTCAAAGAATTCGAAAACTGCATTTGCATCACTTCCAGATGCTGCCGTCGCGTCTCCATAATAGAGATAAATGGTTTTGGGAGTATTTGCAGTCAGTGCTGGCACTTTCACCCAGATAATGGTGCTGGCGGTATTTGCCCCTGATTCAAGCCAGTAACTCAGGGCTGTCTGTGAATCTGAATCACGGAAACGGATATCGTCGCAATCCGCCTGCATTTTTCCGGCAGAAACCAATGCGTTGGTATTTATTACCAGTCGAACCTGAAAGTTGCTTACTGTCTGAGTTGATACAATAGACAAGGGCTTACGGTAATTCTGAACCGCACTGGCAGAAGCAGTCAGTGAGAAACTGCCAACTGTGCCCGTTTCTTCGGTTGCCAGAAATACCCAGGTGAAAGTAGCTGGTGAAAAACTTGGTATACTCCCCTGAGCTGGCGTTGGCCCTGATATCAGGGTAGCACTACCGGTACTGGCCCCAGTAGGTTTTAATGGCCATGGAGTTGCAGGCGAGATGGTTGAACCGCCGACAATGCGGTTGTCTACCGATAACTCAGCGGTAAAGGTTGCGCCCAGATACACTTCTGGTGGGCTCAGAGTGAGGGTTGCCACAAGATTGCCCATAGACTGCACCACAAAGGTGTGAATGGCCATAACCGCCCCAAGGTTGTCTTCTACAAGCGCTGTCCAGGTTCCAAGGGTTGCTGCGACTGGAAGAGTGTAATTTGTTTGCAGATTACCATCACCATTGGCTGTAAGAAGTGCTGATGTCCAGATGGCACCACCAGGGGCAGCCGGAGCATAGGCAATCTGGCTGTCGTAAAAGCGAATATAGCCTGTTTGTGGTGATGCCCGGTAAAAACCGCTGGCATAAATTGTTTGCCCTCTGTTAAAAGTACTTTGGTCTGGCGCATAAGATGGGAAAGCTGAAATTGTCAGACCATTTTGCGAAATTTCCCAGGTGTCATGCGGGTTGGGAAGGTTCAGCCATGACTGTGAGGCAGGCGCGTTGGTATCATTTGACAGAACATTGCATGAAAAGTCTGAAAAACCCGTTGGTGATAAAAGATCAACATCAACACTGAATCGGAGCGTGAAGGTGGCATTAAACCCAGGCAACTCTACTGGGATTAACGGTGAAATTACCGCCTGTGTAAGAGTTCCGAGGGTGAACGTCAAGCTTGCAGCTTCAACCTGGGCAGTTGCTTCACCGCTGTTCTGAATGACGGCTTCAATCTCAATATCGCTTTGATTGCGAAAAACCTTGGTGGGGGTGGCGATAACCGATAGAACACTCAAAGACGGGGGGCTTTGAATCAGGCAAAATGGTCGCGGAACTGCCCGTGCCTGCGGAATAATTTGTTTTGCACGTGACGGCGACGACCATCTGAGCTCTGCAACTGCTCCGCCAGTGTTTTCGTAATACTCCATTTTTAAGGGGTATCTCTCGCCAGCAGTAAGATTTATTGTGCCACTCCATTCGGTTGTTCCCTGGTTTACCCATTTATTAACCAGCAATTCATCGTTCACCCATAATTTTGCGCCGTCATCTGTGCGGGTATAAAAGGTATAGGTTTCGGTAAACTCTGGAATTATCCAGGCACTCCATCTAACAGTGAATGTGTCAACGCCCATACTCGCCTCGGGAGAAAAGTTTCCCCAGGGGAAGTTAACCACCGGGTCAATTTTGGGCTTCCGTGGTGCCGTAAAATCCATGTTGTCATAGTAATAGGCGTAAAAACCCGTACCGGATGGTGCCAGGTTAACCTCTGCGCTTTGCCTTACATCAACAAGTGAGCTTGGAAAAAGACGACTGGCAGGAATGACGGTTTTGGGTGTTGACGGACTTTCCCAGCTGAGTTTTGCCACTGCCTGACCTGTATGCTCATAGAACTCCATGGTTATCGGGTATTTTTCTCCGGCAATGAGCTCAATAGTTGAACCATTCCACTCTGTGGCACTCTGAAGAATCCATTTGTCGACGAGTAAAACCCCATTGACCCACAGGCGCACCCCGTCGTCGGTGCTGGTATAAAACATGTAATCTTCAGTAAACTCCGGCATTACCCAGCCGGTCCAGCGTACAGTGAAATCATCGACTCCCATGCTTGAATCTGGTGCGCCCGCTGCCCAGTTGAAATCAACGGTTGGGTCAAGTCTGACCATTTGTGTTCCGGTAAAATTCAAATTATCAAAATAATCACCACGCAAACCGCCTGGTGATTCACTTGACGGCTGTGGTGGGGCCGCCTGGCGTTCCCCCGAATTGGCATCAAAACCATAGGCCATGCCTGACCATTCAAAGGTTCCAGGGGATTGAGCGCTCCAGGTCCAGGTAAAGGTGGCCTGCGAGTTGGCAGGGAGGTTGAGAATAGCTGGTGTCGGGCCGCTGACCAGAGTTGCTAACCCGCTGCCGCCAGTGTCTATAGTCCCTGGGATGGTATTCAGCAGAGTAGTATCGCCATTGTTAGAAACCATCATGGTACTTGTAAAAGTTTGCCCGACTGAAACCAGAGGCGGGAGCAACAGGCTTATGCTCAGGCTGGCGCCTTCTTTGATCTGAAAGTTGTTTTCACAATAATTTATGGTGTTGAGTGAATTGGTTAACCTGACTGTCCAGTTTCCTGGCGGGGAGGTCAGCTCGATTGGGCAGCTGTGTGCCACATTGCCTGACCCGTTTGAAGTGATAGCAGGGTTAGAAAAGGCTACCTGGGTTCCGGTTGAATCATACCAGCGCACCACAAATTCCTTGATTGGTGTCAAGCCTTGAGCTTGGGCGTAGACGTGGGTTGAACCCACCTTTGGCCTATTGAAGCTTTGTGATGGGATAAAATGCCCTGAATCCTGGTATGTCAGAAGATATGAGTCGGGGATATTCCATTCTGAGGGGAGCAGCGCGCCAGAAACCAGAATCGGGTATAGAGTATTGTGATCAGTGCCGCTGATCTCAGCGTCAATTGTTGAAGTTCCGGTGGGGCTGCTCTGAGAAATGTCAACGCCATACAGTGCTGTGGCAGTTGCGCCCCCCAATAAAGTAATCGGGAATGCTGTCTGTGGGTAAATTGATGTGTAGTTACCCAGAGAAAACTGCAATGTTGAAGAATTCCAGAAAGCTGTTGCTTCGCCGGCATTTTTAACGGTTACCAGTACCGGCCGGTTGATGTCACCACGATAGGCGGTAGCAGAGGCTGTGATTGCTTCGATTATCAAATCAGGGGCTATCTGAATTGTCCAGACACCGGTAACGTTTGCGCTGTTGTCTTCCAATACCAGACTGGTTAATATGTCCGTTCCAGATGCTGTTCCGTTAATGGTTGCCTGGCCAAGAGGGCTGTCACCAAGAATATCTACAGCAAATGATGCTGTAATAGTCTCGCCAGCAGCGATCATTGTGCCTGCTGTTGGAGCAATAAGCGTTTGAGTATAGCTGCCAAGGGTAAAAGTAAGGTTGGCTGTCGAAAAAGATACGGGTTCATTGCCCGTATTTTCAATCTGCATGGCAACAGAGATGCCGCTCTGACCCCTGTTTACAGTTGTTTGAGGCACGGTGACGCTGTTTATAGTTAACTGCCCACGGCCACGAAATAGAGTTGTCGGCTCGGTCGCAGTAATTTTGCGAACCCTGACGTCGTCATAGCGAGTTGAAGGTCCATAATGATTCTGCAGCGAAATTTCACCGGGCCCAGGATAAACAGGAGGCCTTTCACCAGTATCGGTTAAGCTGTATGAGGTGGGGCCCTGATACATTTTTACATTGTAGCCGGCAACATCTACCCTGAACGGAAACCAGTAGTTAATTGCAAACCCGATTGTGTCCTGATGGCTGAGATGGGGCTCGGTCTGGTTAATATTCCAGAAAGCCCAGCCGTTATACGGAGGTTTTAAGAATCCCATTCCTCTGCCGGCGCGATAATCCCAGCGAATTTTATACCCGGTGTTGGCAGCGTAATTGCCGCGAAAAGAAACCTCGCCGATGGCTTCACTGGTAAGATACATTTTACCTTCAATAATGCCATCGGTGAAGCTGTTATAGGTTGGCTGTGACCCCAGAACTGTGTGACCATAGCCTGGCCCGGTGGTATTTCCCCCGGCGCAATTGAGGTAGCCAGCTACAATATTTATGTTTGCACCATTTTTGTGTTTGGTCCATTTGGCGAGGGTGCCGCTGAAATCGTCGAAGAAGATAAAGGTGTTTGTGCCGTTGGAAACGGAGGTTGCGGCCGTGTCACCATAAAAAATGTGGATAATTTTGCGCGGATCGGGGGGATTGATCGGAATATTGGGTATTTTCACCCATATTTTGGTGGCGACAGTATTTATAGTCCCTGTTTCAATCCAGAATGGCAGGGCAGTAGTGCCGTCTGAGTCTGTGAATCTGATATCGTCGCCGTCTGGCTGCATTTTCAACGCTGCAATCAGAGATGCCGTGTCCATGGTTACCAGAACCTGAAAATCTGTGAGGGCGGCAACTGAATTTACTTCGATGGCCTGACGATAAGCTGAAGCACCGTAAACAGCAGGCGAAAAAATGAGCAAACAAAACAGTATGCATGCCAGAAGTTCTTTATAAATTTTTGAAACCAAAAATTCGCAGATAGAATTGAGTGCTGTTAAATTAAGAACCTTATTGGCTCTCCGAATCATCATCTTACGTCCCCATAGAAATCTTTCTTTTGCCATGCTAACATACACTCGCGAATAAGGTAATACTTATTACGCATTTACATATAGAACAAGGATTTTGTGAAAGGGTGCACTTAACATTGTCAGTTTTGCTATTTGAAAAAAGGCAAGTCACAAAACTTGTTCTGGTAAGCTTTCTTCTTTTTTTTCAATCTGCTGAAATTGCCGTAGCTAAGACAGTTTCATCGCGGTT
>DAOPYA010000171.1:0-1814 GCA_035352635.1 Candidatus Rifleibacterium sp. | reverse complement strand
GCCTTCAGAATTGTGAGCAAAGACATTCATCTTTGCAGAGCCTTCTGCGAGATGCAAAGATTGCTCATGAGGCCGGGCAAATTGAAAGAGCTCAATGTCTGTGGCTGCGAATACAAAAATTTTACCCGAAGCAAAGCAAGCCTTCATGGCTTCGAGACCAGCAGCCAATATCATCTCTGGCTTCAGTTCCAATTCGAGAGTCTTTGCTGGCACTGGCGTCCTCCAAATCTGGCTCGATAGATCCAAAGGTGGCAGCTGGTCTGGAATCTATTGTGAAACAGAATCCATTTGATGATGGGGCGCGTAATGCTCTTTTAAACCTTGCGCAACGCCAGGGTGACAACGTTGCAGTGCTGCGGCATAAATCAATTTTTCAGCCAGTTGTCAGATCTTACAAGACCGATATTTTCAAAATCTTTTTGACGGTTGTTATTATTGCGGCAATTTTATGGTGCCTTTTCAGCGCCACACCTGCCTCAAAAACAGCTGAGAAGCCACGCGGTGACCCGCTATGGAAAGAGATTTTTAATTCTTTCCAGGGGTTTATAAGAGGGCATTACCGCCATAAATGAATGCTCCAGAACTGATGGAGACTGTTTTTTTTCAGATACTTCTGGTACTGTATTCGACATAGCAAATCCGCATGAGGTTTTATGATGAAGAAATTTAAATTCAGCTCTTTTATGATGTTTCTGAGCCTGCCGCAATCGCACCCATTTCAGTTCGTTTGGCAATAGGCATTCACACCCATCTTACTGATTGAATACAATAAAATTGCTACTGCAGGAGCTAAGAAGGTTGCTGAATACCCAATAGTGGCACCGAGTGCGCCAGAAATTGCATTAATGGCTAACATTGAAGAAATAGGAGCTTCTTTTGCTAATTGGGAGCGCTCATTGTCATAAGCCTTGTCGCCACAAATGAATTTCCGAAATTCTAGTTTAAACTTGTCCCAAAATGGTTTTGGATCTTGTTCCCCACCAAACGGTACTGTGTTACCTAGAGAATTTGAGTTTAACCACCCCATAGCAACCTTTTCATGGTCAGGTTCACTTTTTAACATTTCTAAAATCAGATTTTTTTGATATGGCCTCAAGCCATTCAACCAGTCATTTAAATCAAGATTTGGAATTTCAAAATTCATTACATCATCTCCTTCAAATATTCTGCAGATATGCAATGCGTAGTTTGATGAAGCTCCCTTGGGTTAATGCCACCTAAACTAATGCCACCGGTTTGATTTGGCACGAAGGCACCAACTAAGATGCCAACTGTTTTTTGAGAACTCGGAGAAAAAACGAGAGAGCCTGACTGCCCTGGCCTAGCCTGTATATTAATCACTGAACATTTCGATTTAACTTTTTGCGACTCAAGCAGGATTTTTGCGCCAATTTCAGCCTTCTGAAATGTTAGAGCACGACGACCTTCAACACAATGAGGAAAACCAAAAATGCCAACCTCATCACCAACAGAAATTTGATCAAAAGAGCCCAAGGGCGGTATAATGCCAGAAAATTTACAATCAGCCTGTAACAAAACCAAATCTCTGATGGGGTTAATTTCTTTCACCGAGGCGGGAATTGTATTACAACGCGTTTCAGACAGATCCTGATAGTCGTTTATTTGTGAAATATGAGGCGCAAGAATAACTAAGTTAGAATCGTTTGCCTGAACAACGTGATTGGTTGTAGCTAACAGACCATTAGAGTTCACAAAGAAGCCCGTGCCAAGCATGTTAACGCCTTGGGGCGTAATTCTTCGTAAGCGCTCAGTAAACCGCATCTTTTTTTGCTGATTTTTTTGTGGCAATGTTG
>DAOPYA010000170.1:0-7890 GCA_035352635.1 Candidatus Rifleibacterium sp. | reverse complement strand
ACAGTGTAAATAACCAGCAGCGCGAAGAACACAGCAGCTTCAACCCGCGAAATTAAACCATCGAGAGACAGATACCACATCAGGGCGGCAACCATGATCATCACAGGCACATCACGGCGAATGACCGTGCGGCTGCAAGTTATCGGCTGAATCAGGGCAGCTATCCCAAGAATGAAAGCGATATTAAAAATATTCGAGCCAACTACGTTGCCAACCGCAATACCCGAGTTGCCGGCCATACTGGCATCAATGCTGACCACGAATTCGGGCATCGAAGTTCCGAATGCAACAACCGTCAGACCGATAACCAGCGAAGAAACACCCAGACGGCGTGCCAGGCTCGATGCGCCCCGCACCAGCCAGTCAGCAGCGGTTGTCAGCAAAAAAAGACCGGCGCCGATCATGGCGGTGATTTCGAAATAGCCCAATTCAAGTTTGAACATCTTGCGTTATCCTGAAAAGTATAGATTTGTGGAGTGCCCTTCCGGGTTCTAACAGGCGCTTAGACACCGGAAGGGCGTGAAACGGTTTTATCAGATCAGGCCTGCATACCAGAACAGGCCGACGATAACGAAGGTTACAACAGTGGCAATAATTATTTTGCCGAAAACTTCGGCGGGGTTGTCGCTGTTATCAAGGGGGCTTGACGATGAGTTTTTGAGATCCATGATGGATTCCTTTCAAGTAACCGGCAGGCGATTTTCGTTGCGAAAAGCGCAGAAAAGAAGTTTTATGCTGGAATACGTTGAAGGGAAGAGTAATTACCCGTCGCTGCGGGCAAACATTGGAACCGTGAGGCCCCACTCTTTCGGGTGAATCGCATCATCGCTGCGGCGGTTCTGGCCTGGTGCCGTCGGCACCCATGCGATCGACGGTTTCGGCAGGTCGGCCATTCGTGCAGATTTTGCCAGATGCTGATGCAACAGCTGGCGACCCGGCACAAAAAAGCCGGCGAAAGACTGAAAGGGGCGTGGTTCGCAGAGCGACTCGCCTTCTGGTATTGATTCTGAGATGCCCGTTTCGCCGTGACCGATGCGGTACAGATGTAACTCTGACCCGCTCTGCCACAAGCCCTGGCACAGCCCAAGAATCAAAATAAAAACCAGAAATAATCGTCGCATAATTTTATTATAACATAAAATTTACAAAACAATCTAAAACGCTCTGATGAAAGGCGGATACTCTTACATACCCTGGGCTGGCGATGAAAGCGGAGTCACGGCGCAGAAGGGCAATCCGTTAGTTTAATGGTATTTGACCCGCCCGCAGCTTGCATGCGACGACGAGCATTCATGAGATCCGGGTCTTTGTCGTTGGCTGGCCGCGGCCGATACCGTGGCGACCATGCATTCGCGACATCCTGTCGCTCTCGTTGTCGTTGTCGGCAAAAAAAAGCTGCTGACGCCGGGCAATGCTTGCCCGGCGTCAGCAGCCTGATTTTGCGCTCAGCGCCTGACTACCCTGAACCCCTGCGTATTCGCCTGGTAGTATGGGTTATCCCAACTTCTCATGGCCATGGTTAAATAGCTTGCGTCATTCGACCAGCCGCCGCCGCGCGTCAGGCGGAAAGAACCGCTAACCGGGCCACGATAGTCAGAGTTGGCACCAGGCGGGTAAGCTGCGTAATAATCCCAGCACCATTCCCAGGTGTTACCGCTCAAGTCATAGATGCCAAGTTCATTAGCAGATTTCGTACCAACCGTGTAGGTTGTAGCCTGGGTAAACCAGGCAAAATCGGTTGCGGCATTGCTGCCATTGCTGCCAGAAAAGGGCTTCTGGTAACCGGCGGTATTAACCTGACCCGGGTTGCTGCGATCAGCTCCCATGGCGGCCCACATCCATTCCATTTCGGTGGGCAGGCGGTAACCATTGGCGATCCAGCTGGCGCTTGCGCTATCCCAGGCTGGGTTAGCAGAATCAGGAACAACACCACCATTTGCGGTCAGCCAGTCAGCAGGATCAGTTGAAGCACCTATGGTATAAACCGGGGTAAGCGACTCGGCCATGCTCAGTTTGTTACAGAAAACGAGAGCATGATACCAGCCAGTCTTCTGAACCGGGCCGTTCACCACCGCAGCGAATGAGTCGCTGGGGTTAGCCAGACCGGTGACGGCAACGAATTGCTCTTTGGTGATTTCATGCTGACTCATTCTGAACTTGCTCACCGTCGATTTGTTGGCGGGGGTTGCGTCGCGCTGAAAGGTTCCGGTCGGAACAAACTTCAGCGTACCGATAGCCGAGCTGTAACTGTAATCAACCGTCAAAGAAGGATTAGCGACAGTGCTGATGCTTGAATTACCAGCAGCATCAGTTAAACGAACACTGATGACGCCGCCAAGGGTTATGGCATTCTGAAGAGCGTCGCTGGTGGTGAAACCGGCATCGAAAGATACAGATGTTTCCAGTTCCGAAATACTCACATCACGAATCGGAGTCGCAAATACTGCGCCATCGATGAGCAGTTCGGCCGAACCGCCAATAGCCTGACCTGCGGTTATGGTTGCACCGGCGGTCAGGTTGGTATTCGAGGAATTCAGCTCATTGGGATTGACAGTTCCGCCCTCGGCAGCAAGCAACACAGAAACCGGCGCATCCGGGGCAATGTAATCAACTACCAGAACAGGGTTTGCGACAGTGCTGGTATTAACGTTACCGGCACGGTCTGTAACACGGACGCTGATAGTGCCACCACTTGTAATAGCCGCCTTTAAAGCAACAGTAGTATCATAACCCGGATTGAAGGAAACAGTATTGTCGGCCGCCGAAATCAGCAGATCTTTTATCGGGGTGGCGAACGGCACACCGCCGATCAGCAGCTCTGCTTCGCTGGCATTTTCGTTGGCGACAATCGTTGCAGTGGCCAGCAGGTTGAGATTCGTTGAATTCAGGGTATTACCAATCACCGTGCCACCTGAAGCCACTATTGTTACCCCAGAAGGTGCAGATGGCTTCACATAATCAACCACCAGAGTCGGGTTCACGGTGCTGACACTGACGTTGCCAAACTTGTCGCGAACACGCACGCTGATAACGCCACCGGTGGTGACAACAGTCTGCAGAACCGGATTATTTGCGGTGCCGGCTGAGAAATTGAGGATCGTATCACCGGCACCAATGCTGGTGTCTTTGAGCGGCGTGGCAAACGAATTGCCGCCCACCAGCAGCTCAGCTTCGCCGTCAGTAGCCTGGTCTGCGCTGATAATCGCCGTAGCGGTCAGGTTGGTATTGGTTGAATTGATAGCGTTTGCAACTATCGTTCCGCCGACCGGAATCAGGGTAACAGACGTCGGAGCCACCGGAGGAGCGTAATCAACAACCAGAATCGGATTTCCGACGCTGCTGACTGTGCTGTTGCCGGCCGCATCGCGAACCCTGACGCTGACAACGCCACCGTTGGCGGCACTAACGAAAGCCTGCAGGGCTGCATTATTCGAGGTTGCCGTGTTAAAGGTAACCTCAGTATCAGCCGCACCAACGACGGTATCTTTGATGGCTGTGGCAAACGAATTGCCGCCAACCAGCAGTTCAGCGGAACCACCGCTTGCTTCACCGGCAGTGATCTTTGCCGATGCCTGCAAACTTATATTGGTTGAATTGAGGGTATTGGCAAAAATGGTTCCACCGGTTGGATTAAGGGTCACCTCAGTTGGAGCCGTCGGAGCTGTGTAATCAACAATCAGCGCCGGATTAGCAGCCGTACTGGTGGCGATATTTCCAGCTGCATCCGTGATGCGAACGCTGATAGTACCGCTGGCCGGGAAAGCCGCCTGCAAAGCACCATTATCAGACAAACCCCGATCGAAATTCAGGGTTGTTTCACCCTCGGCAATTGAGCTGACAATGATCGCAGGCGTGAATGACTGGCCGCCGATCAGTAACTCGGCAGCGCCGCCGGTGGCCTGCCCGGCAATTATGGTTGCCTTGGCAGTCAGGTTGGTATTGGTAGAATTGAGGGTGTTGGTAACAACCGTGCCGCCGACCGGGGTCAGGGTCACAGAAGTCGGAACCGCCGGGGCGGTGTAATCGACCACCAGGGTTGGGTTATCGCCGACGCCGCTGACAATGGCATTGCCGGTTGCATCTTTCAGGCGAACGCTGATAACGCCGCCAGCAGCAATCGCCAAGCGAAGGGCCGTATTGGTTGAAGTTCCGGCTGTAAAATCGACACTGAGATCGCCGGCCTGAATGTCAGTATCTTTAATCGGGCTGGCAAACGGCGAACCGTTAAGCAGCAGTTCAGCCTCACCACCGGTTGCCTGACCTGCGGTTATCGTGGCCGCGGCGGTCAAATTGGTGTTGGTAGTGTTGAGAGTATTGGTTATGACCGTGCCGCCAACCGGACTCAGGGTCACAGCAGTTGGCGCATCTGGAAGCGAGTAGTTGACAAGCAGGGTTGGGTTGCCAGTCGAGCTGGTAGTCTCGTTGCCCGCCGCATCGGTCAGCCTGATGCTGATCACACCGCCAGCGGGGATCGCGAGTTGCAGCCCCGGGTTATCTGAACTGCCTGCCGAGAAATTTATGGCCGTATCTCCGGCAAGAATCGTGTTGTCGATGATTGCCGGGCCGAACGAAAAGCCGCCGACCAGGAGTTCAGCAGTGCCGCCGGTCGCCTGCCCTGCAGCTATCGTGGCCTGAACGGTCAGGTTGGTATTGGTAGTATTGAGGGCATTGGCTTTGATAGTGCCGCCAACCGGCGACAACAGAATCGAGGTCGGAACTGCGGGGGCCGTGTAATCAACGAGCAGGGTCGGATTGCTGAGGGTGCTGGCAGCGATGTTTCCAGCCGCGTCTGTAAGGCGAACGCTGATAACGCCACCGGTTGAAACCGCAGCCTGCAAAGCCGTGTTGTCGGTTGTTCCGGCTGTGAAATCAACACTGGTTTCGCCGGCAAGAATCGAAGTGTCTTTGATCGGAACAGCAAAAGACGAGCCGTTTACGAGCAGTTCAGCAGAACCGCCGGTGGCTTCGCCGGCACTGATAATTGCCGAGGCGGTCAGGTCAGTGTTAGTTGTATTGACCGCATTGGCAATCACCCGGCCACCCACCGCAGCGACAGAGACCGAAGTCGGGGCCGACGGGCCACTGTAATCAACCACGAGAGTTGGGTTGCCGATGCTGAGAACCGCATTATCGGCAGCGTCGAATAACCTGACGCTGATTTCACAATCGGCGGCGAATGCCGCCTGCAGCGCCAATGTGCCGTTCAAACCGGCATTAAAGGAAACACTGGTGTCAGCGGCCTGAATATCGGTATCTTTGAGTGGCGGTGTAAAAACTGCCCCATCGATGAGCAATTCGGCGTAACCGCCGGTTGCCTGCCCGGCTATTATTGTGGCCTGGGCGGTCAGATTGGTATTGGTCGAGTTGAGGTGGTTGACGACTACGGTGCCGCCAATCGGCGCAACTGCCACTGAAGTTGGTGCATCTGGGGCCGTGCCGTCGAAGGTTCTCAAGAGCTGAGGAACAGGAGCATTGCCGTTGCCGGCAGCATCTTCGGTGGCTGAATCGGCCACTTCAACCGTCACGGCACCCTCGGCGAGAGGCGTCAGGTCAAAGGTCCAGGTCTGACTGGCCGGGCCGGCGATTTTTTCAACAAAATTGCTAACCGTGGCATTGCCGAGGGTTAAATCAGTCGCATCGAAGCTGGCAACAGCTTCATCGAAGGTGATTGTCACGGGTATAGGGCTGATGCTGGTAGTTGCCGAGGCTGTCGAAGCGAGCAAACCACTGGGCTGGCCAGCGTCATAAACAGTGTTGAGCGTGCCGGCGGCAGCATTTGGGTTGCCGGCCACATCGGTCGCCTGAGCCGCTGCGAGATCGATAGTTACGAGGCCTTCGGCAGCCGGTGATATATCAGCGGTCCAGATTATATTATCGACAGTATTGAGATTGGTTGCTGTGCCGTTGCTGACTGCGAGGCCGGCGATGGTTAAACCGCTTACCGGCTTGCTGAAGGTAATGGTCAGGCCAAACGGGTCGGCGTTGGTCTTCGCCGGCGCTGTCATAGTAACCGTTGGCGCCACATTATCAAAAACAAGGCTATACTGGGCAGCGGCGGTATTGCTGTTGCCGGCGCTGTCAATAACTTTATCAGCTGCGAGATTGACGGTAATCGGGCCATTGACCGGGCCGGTGATGTTGAAAGTCCAGATTTTGTTATCTACCGTAGCCAGACCAGCAGCAGTGCCGTTGCTCACCAACAGATCAGCTGCCTCGAAACCGCTCACCGCCTCACTGAAGGTTACGGTCATCGGAACCGGGCTGATTTTAGTGGTCGCCGAAGCCGTTGTCGTGAAGGTTACCGAGGGTTTTGCGCTGTCGAAGGTTATATTGAGAGGAGCGGCGGCTGTATTACCATTGCCGGCCGCGTCGGTCGCCTTGCCGGCTGCCAGACTGACCGAAAGATTGTTGCCGGTCGGCGTCAGATCGAATGTGTAGACTTTGCCGTCAGCAGTAACCAGATTGCCAGATGTGCAGTTGACTAACTGAAGATCGGTCAGGTCAAAGCCGGTAACTGACTGACTGAAAGTTACCACCACCGGCACCGGGTTACTGTTGGTGGTTGCCGAGGCGGTCGTTATTGACACGGCCGGCATTTCTGAGTCGTAGGTGATGCTGAACTGAGTAGCGGCCGTATTACCGTTGCCAGCGGCATCGGTTGCCTTGCCGGCTATAAGGTCGAGGGTAACCACGGCGTTGTCATTTGCCGAAGGCACGATATCTACTGACCAGACCTTGCTGTCGCTGGTTGAGAGATTTGCAGCGGTGCCATTGACGATACTGAGGTCAGCGGCCGAAAAACCGGTCATCGCCTCGGTGAAGGTTATGTTAACAGGGATCGGGCTTGAATTGGTCGGATCAGGGGCCGCAGATGAGAAAGCAACTCCTGGCGCCAGCGAATCATAGGTAAAATCGAGATCTGCGGCTGCGGTATTATAGTTTCCGGCTGCGTCAAGGGCTTTGTCGGCCGGCAGGCTTATAGTGACCAGGCCATCGGCTGAGGGTGTGATTACGGCTGTCCAGACCTTGTTATCGGTAGTGGCAAGATTGCCGGCGGTGCCATTAACAATGCCGAGGTCGGCCAAGGTAAAGCCCACCACTGCTTCGCTGAAGGTTATGGTCAGGGGCACTACATTGTTAGTCGGATCACCGGCAGTTGTCGAAAGAGTCGCGGTCGGCTCTGTCTCGTCAAAAACGACAACCAGTGGTGCAGCAACGCTGTTGCCATTGCCGGCAGTATCAGAGGCCACACCGGCGGCGAGATTGACCCTTACTTCACCGGGCGCGGGGGGCGTCACATCTACCTGCCAGACCCGGCCAGTCGTCAATTCCTGCATGTTATCGGCGCTGCCATTGGTAATGGCCAGGTCAGCAAGATCAAAGCCGGTCACCGTTTCTGAAAACGAGACGGTTACGACTATCGGGCTGACCCGGGTCGGGTTGGCTCCGGCGTCGGTTGTCAGCGTGACCACAGGTTTAGCTGAATCAAAAGTTACGCTCAGCGGTGCGGCCGCAGCGTTACCATTCACTGCCACGTCGCTGGCCTTGTCAGCGGCAAGATTGATAGTAACAGCACCGTCTACCGGCGAGGTAACGTTAAAAGACCAGACCTTGCCGGCAACGACTTCAACCAGAGCGCCAAGGGTGCCGTTGCTTGTAGTCAGGTCACTGATTGTAAAATCCGTCACAGTTTCGTTAAAGCTTACCGTGAAAGGAATCGGGCTGATTTTCGTGGTTGCCGATGCGGTTGTAGCAAATACCGGCGCAGGCTTCTGATTATCGAAGGAAACACCGAGCTGAGCTGCAGCGGTGTTGAGATTGCCAATGGCGTCAGCAATCTTTCCTTCGGGCAGATCGACGCTGACCGGCCCATTAGCAGTCGGGGTAAGG
>DAOPYA010000169.1:0-7909 GCA_035352635.1 Candidatus Rifleibacterium sp. | reverse complement strand
CCGACATCCTGTCGGCACACCTTCGCGCCCTTGACCGCCTTGCCGACCCTGATCATCCCAAAATCCATTTGGTGCCGGCGGCGCGATGCACCTGAGTTTTATTTCAAGATATTTAAGGGAAATGGCATGCGCAACCGCCGGCCTGTCCCAAGTTTGTGCCAGTGAGCCAGTCGGTTGCTCTTACGCTGACTGGTCAATATTCGAAGGGACTGTTGATTTAAAAAGAGATAGCGGGGTATCATACTTGTGATGTCTTTATTAGGACAAAAACATGGCAAAGCGCACAGATTACGATTCTCCATGGAAGGATCTGGTAGAAAAATATTTTCAGCAGTTCATGGAGTTCTTCTTTCCTGAAATAGCGGCCAGTATCGATTGGCAGAAGAAATACGAGTTTCTCGACAAAGAGTTTCAGAAAATTGCTGTTGAAGGCGTTACCGGTCGGCGTTATGCCGACAAGCTTGTCAAAGTCAATGGTAAGGTCGAAGATCTCGAAAATAGCCAGAATCCATTTGCAATAGCTGCGTTTGCACATCTGAAAACAATGGAAACCATTGGCAACGACGAAAAACGACTTGAGTTCAAGACATATGCTGCCCGGGCGTTGTATAAGGCAAAATTCGATCGTCAAACCATACTGGAGCTCTTCAGGTTTCTTGATTGGATAATGACCTTGCCGGCCGACTATGAAAACGCTTATACTGAAACCCTGAACGAACTGGAGGAAAATATGCGTTACGTTACTACTTTCGAAAGACGTGGCATCGAGAAAGGCATCGAGAAAGGCATCGAAAAAGGCCTGGAAGAAGGTGTTGCCTCTCATAAGGCATCTTTGAATACGATTCTTCAGTCGCGTTTTAAGCGAATCCCTACCCAAATCAACTCTGCCATCGAGAATATCAACGATCTCGAAGCCCTTAAAAACCTGGTTATCAAGGCCGCTCTAGCCGAAAGCCTCGAAGGGTTTCAAGAATACCTCGACTCAATCGTCAGGCCAGCCAACAAAGTCTCAGAACCCGCCGCCGCTTACGCGCCAACCCGCAAACCCCGAGTCAAAAAACGCCCCTGAACCACGTTCAAGCCAGTGACTGCCAGCTTCCCGTCATTCTGCGCGAAGTCGCAGAATCCATCTTCTCTGCTGGAATCGATTACGATTACGAGCACGAGCACGATATTGCAGGGCCTATAATCTCCAATTCCTTATCCACTGCTTTACCGCTATCTCGGGATCAAACATCCACTTGCCCTGAACTTGTTCATATCAGAACAATGGTATCGCTAATTTTTCTAATTCCGACAACGATAATTATATTTGACATTTTTAAGCTATTGTGTAAATAATAGTTATCGTTATGAGTAAAAGAGCTGTTACAATTTATCCGTCTTCGGCAAAAGAACTCGAAGCACTGGGGCAACGCCTCAAGGACGCACGCCTGCGCCGCCGCTTTTCCATGGAAACGGTCTGTGCAAGAGCAGACATATCGCGGCCCACCCTCTACAAAGTAGAAAACGGTGATCCCTCCGTTGCCATGGGAAGTTATCTGCAGGTGCTGCGTGTCCTGGGACTGGTGGAGGATCTGAGTTTTATAGCCAGAGAAGACGTGCTGGGTCGACGTCTGCAGGATGAAGCACTGCCTCACCGAAAACGTGCTCCCAGAAAGCCTCGGCCGGTTGGCGAAACAGATGGCTAAAATTCAAGGCGAACAGATCCGGGTCTGGCTCGACGATCCGTCTTTCGGGCCATTGCAGAAAATAGGCACGTTGACGCGTGGTGACCGCGGCAGTGTGCGCTTTGCTTACGAGCCTGCCTGGCTGAAAATGGCGCATGCATTTCCCCTCGATCCGGAACTGGATTTGACTGCCGGCGAGTTTTATCCGGGCAATGCGAATTTCGGGGTTTTCATGGATTCCTGTCCTGATCGGTGGGGACAAGTCCTTATGAAGCGCAGGGAAGCGGTCGAGGCCAGGGAGCAGGTGCGCCCGCCGAGAACCCTCGGGGCCTGGGAATTTCTGCTGGGTGTACAGGACTGCACCAGAATGGGAGCGCTCCGCTTCAGTCGCCCTGACGAAGAGTCCTTTCTGGCTGATGAAGCCCGTTCGGCCCCGCCAGTTGCCCGAATCGCCGAACTGCAGGCCGTGGCGCTCGATCTTCATGACCGGCAACCGAATATGGCTGTCGTAATTGCAACGGCGGAATACTACCGTCTCGGAATGAATCAGGCTAAAGACATTATCAACCGCATCGGCAAAGTAATTTGCGGCTGGAAGGCTCGCGTCAGGAGTCTCGGGCTATCAGCCTATGAAATTTCAGAGGCCGAACATCTCTTCCAGCCAGCAACATGCACCTGAGTTTTATTTTAAGATATTTGAGGGAAAGTGCACGCGCAACCGCCAGTCTACTAAATCTTTAAAGGCAAGGCAGATCAATATACTTGCCTTTGTAATGCAATTGACATACAATTAGGTTGAGATGAGTTTAAAGGAGAAGCGGTATGTCTAAGTCAGCGATAGTACAGGCTAGGGTGGAACCGGCTTTGAAGGCGGAAGTCGAACGGGTGTTGCGTGAAATAGGGCTTTCAACCACAGAAGCTATTACGATTTTCTTTAACCGCATTCGCCTGGAGCAGGGTATTCCTTTCGAACTCAAAATTCCCAATGCTGAAACCCGAAAGGTTTTTCAGGACACTGATGCTGGTAAAAACCTGCATGGCCCGTTTAACTCACATGCAGAGATGATGGCAGCTCTTGAAGACGGCGAAGATGCTTAAACCCATTTTTACTTCAAAGTTTAAAAGGGATTACAGGCGACTGAATTCGCAAGGCAAAGAGCTGAAAAAGTTAGAAGAAGTAATGATCGCCTTGCAGAATCAGCAGCCTCTTGCAGCCAGATACAGAGATCATCAGTTGTATCTGAACTGGGCTGGTCGTCGAGAATGTCATATCGAGCCGGACTGGTTGCTTGTCTACAAAGTCGAAGAAAATACGGTTGTGTTTGAAAGAACCGGCAGTCACTCAGATGTTTTCAATTGATACGCAAGGTGTAGTTTTGGCAGTCCGCAAAGCGAAGCCGGGCCACCCTCCTGAAAAATCTGCGCCAATCTGCGAAATCACCCGGGCGCTTCGCCCCGGGGAGCCCTGCGGGATACGCTGCTCTAATGGCTAAAGCCATAAGAGCAGCCTAATCCTGATGCGCCCGAGTATCACCCACATCCTGTGGGCGACTGCGGATTTCTCTCTCTTACAATCTCCAGTATCTTAGCCCCAACTTAGCCGCCATCTCAGGATCAAACATCCCCTTGATATCCACCACAACCGGCTTCGGCACCGCCACAATGATAAAGCGGCACTCGCCAATCTTCGCCGGGTCAGTAGTAAACTTTGAGAAACGGGATTCTGGTCTCCTGAAAAATGATGGGAGCTGGGGGTCAGCTGTTGGACAGGATTTTACTGATGCTTTTTTGTAAACTTGGCAGTCCAAAGCGAATTGCATTTTCGACAATATCCAGGTCAACGCCTTCATAATCGTGTGCAATAAAATTTCGAAGATCATTCAAGCCCTTTAGGTCCGCCTTTGAAAACTTTTCCAGAATCTCAAATGAGTTTTCTTCTTTTAGCTTGTTAACCTGCTCTGCAATAGCAATCAGATGCATTAAAATTGCTGGTCTTGTTTTGGCTTCATCCGCCATAGCTATTGACACTTCACCAGAACACTCTGCAATGATGAGGTTGATCAGATCTATTTTTCTGGCAATAATTTCTACTCTGATTATCGGATTACGCATCCAGCATTTCTTTCATTACTTTATTCACAGATTTCTGGTCAGGGCTGTTCAATGAAAACAGATCAACCCTTTTGCCGAGAGTTAGACTCAATTCTGCAGCAATCTCAGCTAACCTTGAAGCTGAAGCAAATCCGCTGTGTTTTGAAAAAAACTTTTGTTGTTCCAGGCTGAAAGCGATATCAACATCGCTTTGGTCATCAAAATCACCCCTGGCATAACTGCCAAAAACACCCCGTATTATAAAACCTTCGGCGGCGTAAAGCAGCTTTGCTTCGCGAATTTCCTGCATCAGTTTTTTTGTTGTTATGTTCATGAATACAAATCCTAAGTGTCTATACTTGAATTATATGTTCAAAGTAACTATTCGACAAGCAACTTTTCGATGCTTCTCACAATCTCCAATACCTTATCCCCTGCTTGACCGCCATCTCAGGCTCAAACATCCCCTTGATATCCACCACAATCGGCGTCGCCCCCTTGCGGCAAAACCCGGCCAGCTCTTTAAACTTATCATGCAAAACCTCTTCAGCACTTGCATACGGGTCATAAACAAACGACTCAACCCCATACTCCGCCAGCTCGCTGATAATATCAACAACCTTGGTATTGCGAATATCGCCGACATTCTCTTTAAAAGTCAGCCCCAGTATCAGCACCTTCGCGCCTTTAACCGCCTTGCCGGCCCTGATCATCTTTTCACGGTGTTCTCGGCGACAAACTTGCCCATTCCGTCGTTGATGCGACGCCCTGACAGTATGACTTCGGGTTGATAGCCGAGTTCTTCGGCCTTGCAATGTTCCTGGCAAAGTCCGTACTTTGCAGTAGTATATCTGAACGCTATTTTTCGTCAGAGTCTGACGGCGTAAAATTCCCTGCTTCCTGAATGAAATGTTGTTGTGTTGATTTTTTCTGCGCGTATGTGTAGACTTCATCATATGCGATTCAGTGAGCTGGTGAAGTTACTCGAAAAGAACGGTTTTCGGCTTTTTAAAGAAAAAGGCTCAATTCGTTATTATACTAAACCCGGCTGTAAAAACATGGTGCGTGTTGACTTTCATGGTTCAAAAGAAGTGCCAACTGGTACCTGTCTGGCTATTCTAAAATCTGCGGGTATCGATAGAACCTGAGGAGCAAATATGATCGATTTCAAATATTCTCTTATAATAGAAGCAACAGAAGAGCCTGATTTTTTTGGTTTTTTCTCGCCAGATCTCGAAGGCTTCTCGGGAGTAGGCCATTCTATTGAAGACTGCCTCTATAAAGCCCGATGGGGAATGATCGAGCACGTTAAGTTATTGCGCGAAGCCGGACTGTCTGTGCCGGCCGAAACTTCCAGCCCAAGAATAATCATTCAGAATCAACCGGCCACGAAGGCTGCCTGATCTCGCCACACGCCCACCTCGGCTACAATCTCCAATACCTCACCCCCTGCTTGACCGCCATCTCGGGATCAAACATCCCCTTGATATCCACCACAATCGGCGTCGCCCCCTTACGGCAGAACCCGGCCAGCTTATCAAGCGTCAGCTCTTTAAACTTATCATGCGGCACAGCCAGAATTCGTCACACGACGTGACATATGCTCGGGCGCCTGAGGATGCAGCGCGCCCGGGCCACCGCATCCACCGCCGCCAGTTTTTCGAGTGACGACACAAGCACTCCGGGCGCATGACCCGGCGCACCTATTATCTCCCCATACTCATGCAAAACCTCTTCAACACTCGCATAAAGGTCATAAACAAACGACTCAACCCCATACTCCGCCAGTTCGCTGATAATATCAACAACCTTGGTGTTACGAATATCCCCGACGTTCTCTTTAAAAGTAAGCCCCAGTATCAGCACCTTCGCACCCTTGACCGCCTTGCCGGCCCTGATCATCCCAAAGTTCCATTTGGTTCCGGCGGCGCGATGCACCTGAGTTTTATTGCAAGATATTTTAGGGAAATGGCATGCGCAACCGCCAGCCTGTCCCAAGTTTGTGCCAGTGAGCCAGTCGGTTGCTCTTACGCTGACTGGTCAATATTCGAAGGGACTGTTGATTTAAAAAGAGATAGCGGGGTATCATACTTGTGATGTCTTTATTAGGACAAAAACATGGCAAAGCGCACAGATTACGATTCTCCATGGAAGGATCTGGTAGAAAAATATTTTCAGCAGTTCATGGAGTTCTTCTTTCCTGAAATAGCGGCCAGTATCGATTGGCAGAAGAAATACGAGTTTCTCGACAAAGAGTTTCAGAAAATTGCTGTTGAAGGCGTTACCGGTCGGCGTTATGCCGACAAGCTTGTCAAAGTCAATGAATTGACTGGCCAGGAAGCCTGGGTGCTGGTTCATCTTGAAATTCAGGGGCAGGAAGACAGTGATCTTGCCAGAAGGATGCTGGTTTACCATTACAGGATTTTTGATCGCTACCAGAAGAGAATTGCCAGCCTGGCATTGCTTGCTGATAAAAACATCAAGTGGCGTCCGCAGGAATACTGTCACGAACTATGGGGTTGTGAGTTGAGTTTTCGGTTTCCGATGGTGAAACTTCTTGATGTCGCCAGCAAGGTCGAGGATCTCGAAAATAGCCAGAATCCTTTTGCCATAGCTGCATTTGCACATCTGAAAACAATTGAAACCATTGGCAACGACTCAAAGCGCCTTGAGTTCAAGACATATGCTGCCCGGGCGTTGTATAAGGCGAAATTTGATCGTCAAACCATTCTGGAGCTCTTCCGGTTTCTTGACTGGATAATGACCTTGCCGGCCGACTATGAAAATGCTTATACTGAGACCCTGAATGAACTGGAGGAAAATATGCGTTACGTTACTACTTTCGAAAGACGTGGAATAGCCAAAGGCATTGAGAAAGGCATTGAGAAAGGCCTGGAAGAAGGCATTGCTTCTCACAAAGCATCTTTGAATACTATTCTTCAATTGCGTTTTGAGCGAATACCAGCTCGAATCAATTCTGCAATTGAGAATATCAACGATCTTGAAGCCCTGAAAAATCTTGTTATCAACGCCGCTGTGGCCGAAAGTATCGAAGTGTTTCAAGATTACCTGGGCTCTGTCGTCATACCAGCCAACAAAGTCTCAGAACCCACCGCCGCTTACGCTCCAACCCGCAAACCCCGAACCCAAAAACGCCCATGACCCCCGGTTCTTGAGCCTGTCGAAGGGCCCGTCTTCTCTTCGGCCTGCTAAACCAGACCTCGCCGTTCATCCGTGTTCATCAGTGTTCATCCGTGGCCCGCGTTCATCCGTGGCCCGTCTTTCTCTTCCGCGTTCATCCTAATCACAATCTCCAATACCTCACCCCCTGCTTCACCGCCATCTCTGGCTCAAACATCCCCTTGCTATCCACCACAATCGGCGTGGCGCCCTTGCGGCAGAACCCGGCGAGCTTGCCGCGACTGCCAGTCCATCTGAAAGAAATCGGGAATCAGTTTCTGTTCCGGGTAATCAATACAGATATCTTTGGCATGGAACTCAAAAGGAAGGCCAGGGAACTGATATTTTTTACGAACCCCGGCCATGCGTTTTTCAAGAGCGAACCATGTACCTTCATGAATGCAGATCCCCAACAGGGCAAAATGGGTGGTTACATCATTGGGGTGCGGTGAGCCCGAGGCGTCGAGGTAGAGAAGATACATTAAAACTTCCTTTTAAAAATGGAAGCCCGGGAAGACTTGCGTCTTGCGATCCAACAAGGGATCTCCCAGGCTATTATTAAGATAACATTTCTCTGCAATTTGTCAATGCCTTTTGCAGCTTGCAACATTCAGTCCGCATGCAATAGTTGCTTTCGTTATCGTGTTTTGGTTCGTTTTTACCGCGTCTTCGGCCTGCTAAAATCAACCCTCGCCGTTCATCCGTGTCTATCCGTGTTCATCAGTGGCCCGTCTTCTCTTCGGCCTGCTAAACCAGACTTCACCGTTCATCCGTGTTCATCAGTGTTCATCCGTGGCCGTATTTTCTTCGGCCTGCTAAAACCAGACTTCGCCGTTCATCCGTGTTCATCAGTGTTCATCCGTGGCCCGAGTTCATCCGTGGCCGCATTTTCTTTCCGCGTTCATCAAAGCCGCCAATACCTCACCCCCTGCTTGACCGCCATCTCTGGCTCAAACATCCCCTTGATA
>DAOPYA010000168.1:0-8219 GCA_035352635.1 Candidatus Rifleibacterium sp. | reverse complement strand
GGTCTTGCGGAGCAAGCCCCGCGCCCGTCGGCCCTTTCCGCTCACGACCGTCGTTGGGCCTAATCAGAATAAACAATCTGAAAAAATACATTGTAGAATTTCGAACAAAAAAAGAGTAACAATTAATCTGATGTAGAACTTTTTCATTTTACCCTCCGTGGTAACCTTATGAGCTTCCTTGCTCAAAGTATTATAACATGGTTATCAGAAAATTGATAATAAAAAAAGAAAGAGAGTATTCGATATGGGGATAAAAAAATCATTGATACCACTATTGATTTGCTGTTGTCGATCAAACATGCGTCTAAGATTCATTCTCGTGAATCTTGTTATACTTATGTTTGTGGTTTTTTTAGCCAATGTGCCTTTGTCAGCTCAAGATCTTAACGTCTTTAAAAGTCCAGAATTTGGTTTTTCGCTTGATTACCCTAATTTCATGCATTTGGACGACTCAAAAACTCCATATACCAAATTCAAGGTCGTTACCGAGGATCGTTCTGTTGCATATTCAATCTCTGTTCATGAGGCCAACTCTTTAAAAGGCAAAACACAAAAAGAAGTTTCTGATGCAATGTTTGCAGATCCAAGCCCAATTATTGAACAATCAAAGCCATGGTTTCCTGATTTTCAGATTGTAAAAAAAGAAATAGTTCAGTTCTGTAATTTGCCTGCATTCATGTTTGTTGCAGCCTATTCACAAGAGTCATTGGGATTAAAAACCAATTGCAAATCGCTTTCAATACTACAACATAGAGAAAATCGCGTTTACACAATCACTTTTTCCAGTCTTGCAACAGACTTTGAAAAATTAGAAGAAGTTTTTGTTAACCTCTTTTCCTTGATTAGGCTTTTTGAACCGGTAAAAGAGTTTACTGAATAGGAATTTTGAGATCGGATGTAATAAAACAGGAGTATTTAAATTTTCTTCTCCAGAATCAAATGAAACAGTCTCTTTGTATGATTAAGAAGGTAAATGAATCCGCCAACAAATGCGTTTGGCAAAATAATGACGAATCCCAACGGTGAATAATGAAATATTGGATATGCAAAAAATGCCAATCTGAGAACACGCCGGGTTCAACGGCGTGCTGGAATTGTGGGACTCCAAGAGGTTGCCAAGAAGATTGTTCTTCTGGCGGAAGTCCTGGAAAAGTTAATTCCCATCGCCAAAATGAAAAAAGACATCCTTGTGCAGAAGATTGCGGAACTTCAATGGATGAAAACTATTGGATATGCCAGAAGTGCAAAGAGCAAATATTCTATTTGGTCCAAGTCTGCCCTATTTGTTTTACTCGAAAACCGGAAAATCTATCCAGTACATTTTCCTCGAAAATTAACTCTCAAAAATATGTGAAGAAAGAGAGTGAAAGAATTCTATGTTCTTGTACTGAATGCGGAATTAAAATTAGAATTCAATGGATTCCCGGAAAGCATGAATTAAAATGTCCAAACTGTCATCAAGAATTTGATGTGTTCGTTATGAACGACCAGACAGTTCACCTCGTTCAAAAACGGCAAAACTTAAAAGAATTTAAAGTAAAAGCGCTTTGGTATCAGGTTCTTGAGATTGGACCAAACGCTAGTGAAGAAGAAATAAAATTTGCCTACCGAAAAATGATGAAAGAATACCATCCTGATAAAGTAGCAAGTCTTGGGAAAGAATTAAGAGATTTGGCCGAGAGAAAGGCAAAAGAGATTTCAGAAGCATATGAAATTGCTATTGGGAAAAGAAACATATGATTGAGAAAATTAATGAAAAATGGCCCAACAAATGCATAGACGCGGAAAATAAGGCCGGATCACGGGTCTTGCTTGCGCAACACCCGCGCCCGTCTCTTATTTCCGGTCATGACAGGCGTTGGGCGGCTGAAAAAAAATGGAGAGAATGTGAATAAAAAAGAAAAATGGTTGAGTGCACCTCCAAGTGAAATTGTTTGCTATTGCCTGGGTGTAAACAAAGGCAAGATAATTGAAGCAATCAGATCGGGCTGTAATTCTCTCAAAACCATAAAAGATTTCACAAAAGCATGCACTGGAAGAGAATGTGAAAACAAAAATCCAAGCAAGAAATGTTGCTCACAAGATATTCTGACTATCATTGATTTGTATAGTGATAATGCTGACAACTTAGCAATCACAGATTCACAATGTTGCTGCAAAAATAAAAAATGAATTCGCCCAACAAATGCGTCGACACGGAAAAACCGGCCGGATCACGGGTCTTGCTTACGCAACACCCGCGCCCGTCTCGTTTTTCCGGTCACGACTGGCGTTGAATGGACAAATGAACAATACAAACCGCAAAAATATGAAGATAATGCACGAAATATGATATAATCGAACGCGCCCCTAAGAGCACCCGGCATCCGTGCCGGGTGCAATAAATAAAGAGGAAACGACTTATGAATTGGCCAGATTATCATTCAAAACCAGCAGTTCATAAACTAAACCAGAATCTTGCAGAAGTAGTAATTGCAGTTGCACAGAAAATCAGCTGGAGCTTCATCCATTAACACAACCAGGCGCTACACCAAGGAGCACAGACGATGGCGAATAAGCAGAAACTTGAATTAACCTGGATCGGCAAAGAAAACCGCCCCCGTCTTGAGCCACGCATTCTTCTTGAAGACCCAACAAAAAGTTATCACGCAAAACACCGCGTCAGTAAGGATGATATTTTCGATAACCGCCTGATTTTCGGTGATAATCTTCTTGCATTGAAGGCACTGGAACAAGAATTTGCAGGGGAAATTAAATGCGTATATGTGGATCCACCGTATAACACAGGGCAGGCTTTCGAACATTATGAAGATGGTTTAGAGCATTCAATATGGCTTGGTTTGATGCGAGAACGTTTCGAGCTGATAAGAAAACTATTAACCCAGGACGGTACATTGTTTTGCCAGCTTAATGATGACGAAATGGCATATGGCAAGGTTTTATTGGATGAAGTCTTTGGTCGTTCAAACTTTCTAAACCAAGTCAGCGTAAAGATGAAACAGACAGCTGGAGCGTCTGGTGGCGGGGAAGATAAACGATTAAAGAAAAACATTGAATATATTCTAATCTATGCTCGTGATAAAGATGGAACTAATGGGTTTCAAAAATTTAATGATGTTTTCGATGAAGAAGACTTATTTGAAGTAATTGAAGAAATGAAGGATCAAGGGAAAAGCTGGAAGTATACCAGAATAATGAAATCATTAGGTCAGAGAAAATATCTGACAACTATTGAAGATGGGTCGGGGCAACCCATTAAAGTATATTCACATACTGGTGTGGATATTCTGCCAATACGGAAGCAAGCTGAACTTGATAGTATTTCAGAAGAGGATTGTTACAAAAAATATTTCGATAAAATTTTTCGAGATACTAATGCACAGAGTTCTATTAGAACACGTGTTATGGAAGCTGTAAATGGGGCTGGTGATTTCTTTAGTATTGAGTATGTCCCTCGTTCCGGTAGAAATAAGGGGCAGCAAGTGACGATGTATTATAAAGGAAATAATTGCGATTTAATAGCTTGGCTGAGTGATATAGCAGTGAAGCGTGGAAATCGCCTTGTAAAACTCGAAAAAGCTGGAACGTATTGGGAAGGCTTTCCCCTCAATAATCTTACCAAAGAAGGAGGCGTTCAATTTCCCAATGGGAAAAAACCAGAAGCTTTGATCAAGAAAGTTCTGGAGTTGTCTACTTCCCCGAATGATTTAATACTCGATTCCTTCGCAGGTTCTGGCACAACCGGTGCCGTCGCGCACAAAATGGGGCGACGCTGGATCATGGTTGAGCTTGGCGAGCATTGCCATACTCATATCATCCCACGCTTAACAAAAGTTATCGATGGTGAAGACAACGGCGGTATAACTGGGGCAGTCAACTGGAAAGGTGGCGGCGGTTTTCGTTATTACAAAGTAGCCCCTTCTTTGCTTGAGAAAGACAAATGGGGTAACTGGGTTATCAATAAGGAATACAATTCCGCAATGCTTGCTGAAGCTGTTTGCAAGCTTGAAGGGTTCAACTATGAACCATCAGATAGCCTTTATTGGATGCACGGGAAATCAACTGAAACGGATTTTATCTACGTGACTACGCAAAACCTTAATCGTGATCAGCTTGCTCTTCTATCAGACGAAGTGGGCTGTAACAGATCACTTTTAGTCATGTGCAGTGCTTTTCGGGCAAAAGCAGAAGACTTTTCTAATCTGACGATAAAAAAAATACCTAATACTGTCCTTGCCAAATGCGAATGGGGTCACGATGATTACAGTTTGCAGGTAGAAAATCTTCCAGCCGCCCCAAAACCGGAAAGAAAGCAAAGAGGTCTTTTTGACGAAGAGGACGAAGAATGATTATTTACCATGGAAGTTACATGCCGATATTGAAGCCTGAAATACGCAAAGCCAGATTTTCAAAGGATTTCGGCACCGGGTTTTATTGCACTGAAATTCTGGAGCAGGCAAAGCGATGGGCTCGGCGTTTTGACACCCCGATAACGAGTCACTATGAATACAAAGAAGCTAATGAATTAGATATTTTGAGTTTTCCCGAAATGACCGAAGAATGGCTTGATTTTATTGTGGCCTGCCGCAGAGGCAGCGAACATTCGCATGATATCGTCATAGGAGCAATGGCAAACGATCAGATTTTTAACTATGTTGACGATTTCATTGCCGGAATTTTAACTCGTGAACAATTCTGGGTTTTGGCGAAATTTAAACACCCTACTCATCAAATAGCCTTCTGTACTGAACGGGCGCTGAATACTATTACCTATTTGAAATCAGAAGAGGTACAACCATGATCGGGAGAGAGAATAAAAAAGATAACGACCTCTTTTTCTTATGCAGCCTGATTGAATACATTGCACGAAAAACTAAAAATAATAAAGCCGATGTCGTTTCAGCTATCGGAAACGACAAGCTCATGCAAATTTTGAAACTTGCAGACGTTTATCACAGTGAAAATATTGAAAAGCTTTCTGAAGAGCTTATCAGAGAATACAACATTAAACTCGGGCACTTTGACAATGTGGCTAATTGCCAGTATTCGGTTCCGACCCATTGGGATATCGGCAAAGTCTACAAACGTCTCCTGATTGAAATAGAAAAAGAAACCGGCACAGATATTATTGATCTGCTTGCCGAGGTTTTCAATTCGCCTATTGCTCAAAAGATTGATGACTACAACTCAAGTATGTATTACGAAAGCCCGGAGTACATTTATGAGTCCTATAAACAAGGAAAACCCTGTGAAGAGTAAAAAATTCAGACAAATTATCATCGAAACAGGGGCAGTTAAATGACTAATAGAATAGTTAATTCAATTTCGGGCCGATTAAGCCTTCGAGAGCCACAAAGAAACAGTCTGGAAATATTGGCGAGGATAACAGAGATTGCTCCGCTTACCAAAAGTGAAGATACAGAGAAAATTCTATCGATTATCAAGAGTGAGTACCCTTCCATAACTGATTTTGAACGCGATTTTCCGTCTCTTTGCTTTGCACTGGCAACCGGGGTCGGTAAAACTCGCCTTATGGGTGCTTTTATCAGCTATTTACATCTGGCCAAAGGTATAAACCACTTCTTTGTATTGGCGCCAAACCTGACTATCTATAATAAGTTGATTGCCGATTTCACTCCAAACAGCCCAAAGTATGTCTTTAAAGGCATTTCAGAGTTTTCTATTAACCCGCCATTGATTGTTACCGGTGATAACTACGAAAACGGTTTCGGCGTACGCGACAAGAGGCTTTTCCCTACTGGCATACACATTAATATTTTCAATATTTCTAAGATCAACTCTGAAGTCCGCGGTGGCAAAGCTCCACGCATAAAGCGTCTTTCCGAATACATAGGTGAAAGTTATTTTGATTATCTGGCTGGGCTTCCTGATCTGGTTCTCATAATGGATGAATCACACCGGTATCGGGCATCTGCCGGGATCAATGCAATTAACGAGCTTAAGCCTGTTCTAGGGCTGGAACTGACGGCCACACCCTTCACTGAATCGACAAGAGGGCCAGTTCCTTTTAAAAATGTAATTCTTGATTATCCACTATCAAAAGCCATGGAAGACGGTTTCGTTAAAGAACCGGCGGTTGTTACCCAGAAGAACTTTAATCCATCACAGTTTACCCAACCCCAGCTTGAAAAAATTAAGCTTGAAGACGGCATTCGCCTACATGAAAGCACCAAGGTTGAGCTGGAAACCTATGCAAGACAAACTGGCCAGGCAATAGTTAAGCCATTTGTTCTTGTTGTTGCCCGAGACACAACCCACGCCCAGGAATTACAAAATCTTGTTGAATCAGAAGAGTTCTTTGAAGGGCGCTATAAAAGCAAAGCAATACAAGTTCATTCTAATCAGGCAGGAGAGGAAAAGGAAGAAAACATTCAACGACTTTTATCAGTTGAAAGAAATGACGAACCGACAGAAATTGTCATCCATGTCAATATGCTTAAAGAAGGCTGGGATGTTACAAATCTTTATACAATAATTCCTCTGCGAGCGGCTAATGCTCGCACTCTGGTTGAACAATCCATTGGCCGTGGTTTACGACTACCCTACGGCAAACGAACAGGCGTTTCAATCGTTGACCGCCTTAACATTATTGCCCATGACCGATTTCAGGAAATTGTCGATGAGGCAAACCGCTCTGATTCGCCAATCCGCTTAAAGACAATAATTCTTGATCCCGAAAATGATTTACAGAAAACAAAAACCGTATTCACACAATCCAATCTTGCTGCAAAAATAAGTGGCGAGACTTCTGTTGTCACCAGCGCAAAAGATACGGTAAAATCTTCATTAAGCCAACGCGCCCCGATGTTTTCAAACAATGAAGAAAGAAAAGTGGCAGAGGCCGTTATGTCGGCAATAAAAAACCAGGAGCATTTACCCTCGTCTTCTTATTTGCTTAAGCCGGACATCCAAGCTCAGATTGCACAAGAAGCTGAACTTGCCTGGCAGAGCAACCAGTCAGATTTACCGGGTATCCATGACGAAGTTGATATAAAAAAGGTTGTGGAACTGGTAACAAAGGCGGTGATTCTGGAAACAATTGATATTCCTCGTATACTTGTTGTTCCTAAAGGCCAGAATGCGATTGGTTTCAAGGCTTTCAAGCTGGAATGCTCATCCATTAAGTTCCAACCAGTTGAGCGCGATTTATTGATTCAGCACTTAAGAACAAATGCACAGGAGACCATAACCTTTTCAAAAGCAGAGAAAAATGAGGAACGACTTGAGGATTATTTAGTGCGTGGGCTTATCGACTTTGAAGACATTTCCTACGACGACCATTCTGACCTTATTTACGATCTGAGTTCACAATTAGTTCAACATTTTAAAACATACCTCAAGACAGATGAAGAAATTCGAAATGTAATTCTCTATCATCAAAAACAGCTGGTAAACTTTATACATGCGCAAATGCTTGCAAATCAATTTGAAGAAGCAACAGAATTTGAAGTAGTTGTAAGCAAAGGATTTACCGAGCTAAAACCAACCGCTTTTACTGCTACAAAGGATGAAGAATTTACTGACTTTAGAAAAACTGATTTCGATAAATCGAAAATTGGCAGAATGATTTTTGCCGGCTTTTCTAAATGCCTTTACCCCCAAACCAAGTTTGGTTCTGATACTGAACGCAGATTTTCGGTAATTCTTGAAAAGGAAAGCATAAAATGGTTCAGGCCGGTTAAAGGCCAATTTCAAATATTTTACCGCATGGGTAATGAATTCCCGGAATATATTCCTGATTTCGTCGCAGAAACAAATGACAGTATTTATATGATAGAAACAAAAGCAAAGAATGAAATGACTTCACAAGAAGTGCTTAATAAAAAGGAAGCTGCTCTGAAATGGTGCGGTTTTGCTTCTGAACACAATGCAAAAATCAAAGGTAAACCCTGGAAATACCTTTTAATTTCACATGATCAAGTCCAGGACAACATGACCTTGAAATACTTTGAGAAAAACACATAAAAAGACCGCCTGCGCACTTCCTGTGCTCCGGCGAAGAGGGGCGCGTGAAGAAAATTTAGAAAACTAAAACCAATAAAAAAAATGCCATTCAACAAATGCATAGACGCGGAAAATGACCACCGTCACGGGCCTTGCGAAGCAAGCCCCGCGCCGTCTGGCCATTTCCGGCCATGACAGGCGTTAGGCCCACTGAAGACAAAGACAAAAAATACTCACACAATCCGGTTCTACAG
>DAOPYA010000167.1:0-8227 GCA_035352635.1 Candidatus Rifleibacterium sp. | reverse complement strand
ACAATTACTTTGCAGGGGGCTGACTGTGTTGTATCATGCCTTTATGAAATACACACACATGCTCCTGACCCTGCTGGTTCTGCTGTTGGTCAGTTATTCAGCCGAGGCGCAGAGCTGGCGGAAATGGGAATTTATCAACCCTGCCGATCTGCAGATAACGGTTGCCCCTGAAACCGATGCAATTATTGCAGGCAATACCGCGACTTTTACGGTGACGATGCGCAACCGCACAGACAAAACCCTGCAAATTCCTTATAAAACTGGCCAGCAATGGGATCTCGCAGCCTATCACGAAAAAACCCAGATTTTTCGCTGGTCACAGGGTATGACCTGGGCTGATGCGCCGCATTCCATACCACTGAAAGCCGGCGATTCAAGATCAGAAAAGCTCAGCTGGGCCACGATTGACCGCAACGGCCTGCCTTTACCCCAAGGGGTTTACAACATTCAAGGTATGGTTATGACGGGGCCGCGCTACCTTGTTTCGAATGATTGCGCCATACGGTTGTTACCTTCAGAAGTCAAAAAAACTGAAAACATCGAAGTTAAACTGAATCAGGTGTTCGAAATTGAAGTGCCAAGGTATTCGGGCAACCGTGAACTTGCCTGGCAGATTGAATATGAGTATAACGACAACCGCATGGCAATTCACCGGGTAGAAAAAATCGACAATAAAACGATCATTTTTTTTCATCCCAAAAGGGTCGGTCACGTAACTTTTCATCTCTTCGCCTTTCGCGACACGCAGAATGTGACCATTTCGCTTGAACGCCGCACCTACCGAATCGAAGTCAAGTAATCACAGGCCGGAGGATTTCATGAACAATATTCAGAGCAGCAAGCCAACCATTGAGAGTCTGATGTTGCAGAAAGGCCTGGTCACAGACGATCAACTCGACAAAGCCAAAATTATTCAGGCCCAGACACTTGAGCGCCTCGAAAACATCATAGTCAGACTTGGGTTTCTCTCTGAAAAACAGGTTCTCGACCTCTGGGCAGAATTTCTCGGTATCTCGGTAGTCGATCTGACCAACATCAAGGTTGATGCCAAAATTCTCTCTCTGGTTCCTGAGTATCAGGCCAAACAGTATAAAATGATCCCGTATAAGCGCGAAGGCAATAAGCTGACCGTCGTCATGGCCGACCCCTTCGACATTATGGCGACCGACATGATTGCTTTTCTTACCCAGTGCAAGCTTGAAGTACTGATCGCCCCGAAAAACCAGATAGAACTTGCAATTCGGCAACTTTACAGCTGGGAAGGCTTCTCAGTAGGGGGCGAAGAAACCAAAGCCGACATGGGTGAGGCGCAAGATTCAGGCCTTGAAATCGTGCGCAAAACCTCGGAACAGAGCGCGGTTGTGCAATTTCTCAACGCTATTTTTAAACAGGCAATTCTCAAAAGAGCTTCAGACATACACGTAGAACCACGTGAAGAGATTCTGTTAATCAGGTTCAGGGTCGATGGCATGCTTCACGATGCGATGACCGGGCCGAAGAGTTTGCTGCCGCCCCTGATCAGCCGCATAAAGATTCTTTCGCACATGGATATCGCTGAGCGCCGTCTGCCACAAGATGGCCGCATGAAAGTCAAAATGCAGGACAAGGAAATCGACTTTCGCGTCAGCACCGTTCCGAGCCTGCTCGGCGAGAAAGCCGTGCTTCGTATTCTTCAGCGTGAATCAAAATTCGACCTCGACAACATCGGGTTTTTCCCCGATGATCTTGCCCGGCTCAAATCAGCCCTTGACGAGCCTTACGGCCTGATTCTCGTCACCGGCCCGACCGGCGCGGGCAAAACCACTACCCTGTTCGGCATGCTGAAATATTTCAGCAGCACCGAAATTAATATTTTCACCATTGAGAACCCTATTGAATACCGTATTTCAGGCATTACCCAGGTTCAGATTAACGACAAGATCGGCCTGGATTTTGCCAGCGGGCTGCGAACTGCTCTTCGCCAGGACCCGGATATCATTCTCGTGGGCGAAGTTCGCGATCTCGAAACCGCCGAAATTGCCTTCAGGGCATCTCTGACGGGCCACAAGGTTCTTTCAACCCTGCACACCAACAACGCGCCGGCCAGCATTAACCGCCTGATCAACATGGGTGTGCCTGCCTATCTGGTCACGGCTGCCGTCAGGGTCGTCGTGGCCCAGAAACTGCTGCACCGCATCTGCCCGCACTGCAAGGCTGAATACAAGCCTTCCCAGAACATTATTCAGCGTCTGAACCTCAGCCCCGGCAAGTTGATCGGCACAAAATTTTACAAAGGAACCGGTTGCCGTGAATGCAATCAGACCGGCACCCTTGGCAGATCAGGCGTCTATGAAACCATGGTTATTTCAGCATCCATGAAAGATGTCATCATGGAAGGCGGCACTGAAATGTCGATCAAGCATATCGCCCGCCTCGAAGGCATGCGCACCCTTCGCGAAATGGCTCTTGACCTTGCCATGCACGGCGAATCGACCCTTGAAGAAGTCATTTACGTAACTCCTTCTGACGACCAGGAAAAGCGCATTCCGCTGCCCGGCCTGTCGGGTGGCATGGGCCCGAGCTACATACTGCCGGTTCAGATGCAACCGATGTCGGCGGCCATGCAACCAGAAGGCCTTTCGCAGACACAAGTACAGCAACCCCACATGCAGCGACGGCCATCAATCGACTTGAATGACCCGGTCACTAAAACGATTATTAATTCGCTGCAGAAAGACTACCTGTTCTTCAGCGACGACAAACTTGCTGAGCGCCTGCATCTTCCGGTGATTCAGATCAAGGAACTCATGCAGATGCAGAATCTTGAGCGTGACAAAGACGGTTTTGCACGCCACTTCGGCAAACAAATCGAAGAACTCGGCGAAAGCGATATCAACGATATCATTGGCATGATTTATGATCGCCAGGCTGAATTGCCAGGTTTTATTCTCGCCGAAGAAGCCATCGCGCCTGTCTGGGCTGCCCATGCAGTCAAAGCCGCGCTTGAACGGCTTAAGACCCGGTTGCACAAACCCGAAGACCTTCCTGAGCTTTTCACTGAGCAGTTTATCTCGACTGCCGGTCTTGATCAAGTGTTTCTCTGGGCAAACCGCAGCCGTTACACCATGATCAATCTTGCACTGCCCGGCAAGTTCAAACCCTGGCAGTTCGACGAAACTGACCGCTGGCTCGAAGGGAAAAACCCGGCCACCTGTGCCCGCGAGGCTGTAGAGTGGTTGATGAGCGAGAAACTTGGTTGCAGCCGTGGCGACCTGCCATTGATGTTGAATCGGCAGATATGCAAAGAAAACGGTCTAAGCGCCCTGCTCGACAAATTTGATGATTCATGTTTCCGAATGGTCAACCAGATTTTTCCGGATGTGTTCAAGCCCTGGCAATTTATTGAAGAAGAACAGCTGATCTGGTTTCAGGATGACCGTCTGGAAATCGCCGGCCAGGCAACCCGCTGGTTGATCGAAGAACGACTTGGCATCCCCGCCGAAGAAATCCCGAAGCGCATTTCGATTCGTGAATTTCACATGAATGGCCTGTCAAAGCTGCTCGACCTTTTTAACCAGAACCTGTCGCAGGTCATTGAGAATGCCTACCCAGGCAAATTCAAGCCTTGGCAATTCAACGAACAGGCCGAACTCTGGAAATCTTCTGAAGCAATAGAAACCGCTCAGCAGGCGACCGGGTGGTTGATCAACGACCGCCTGCATCTTTCACATGACAAGGCAGCCCAGCATCTGACCCGGCGGCACTTTCTCAATAACGGTCTTGGCTTCATGCTCGGCTCACTGTTCAATCACTCACACTTTCTTGCTCTCGAGAATGTATTACCAGAACTGAAAAGCGACGAAGTCTTTCAGAAGGCACTCTTCACCTACTCTCAGGAAATCCGCGAAATAAACGGCAAATGGGAAGCGCTTGCCGAAAAAATCGCCGTCAATCACTTTGGCAAAGCCAGGTTCAAAGTGACACTGCCCAATCTGAAAATAGCCCCGATCGTGCCCGAAAACGAGCGCATCTACATCAATGCCGCGAACCAGATTGAGTATGTGCCGCAGATTGTAATTCCAAGACTCAATGCCTATGCTGATTTCAGCGATTTTTCGAACTGGGTGCCCTATTGCGACCGTCTGACTTACTGGATACTTGGCGATGACCGCAGCACGGGTTACACCGAACCCACCCACCCCAAGGTCAAACTCGTGTTCGTTGACACGCTGATTGCCGGTCTGCGCTCCAAGGGGTTGCTCGATGTCGTTGAAAAAACCCAGCAACTGGTTAATGCCCACAACCGACTGCTCGACCATCGCGCCCCTGCCGGCATCAACCCATGATTGTTGCCTCGGTTACCCAGCCCGGTTCAATCAGGGAATCGAACCAGGATTTTGTGCTGGTTGACGCAGAGCATCGCCTGCTGGTTATTGCCGATGGAAGCGGTTCCGGAGGCGGGCAAGCCGCTGAAAAGACCGCCCGGCAAATCTGCAAGCGAATCTGCGAAATCGCACCGGTTACTTCTGCGGCAGAGAATGAATATCGCCTCAATGAAGCTATCGACCTGGCATTTCTGCCGGCAGATGCAACGACAGCACCGGTTTCGGTGGCGACTGTCTGGGCAAACCGAGGCATTATAGTCACCATTTCTCGCGGCCATTGCGCAGCCGTCAGTTCTGCTGAACCGGGCAACCTTTTAAAAGACAGTATACTTTCCGGCCCAGTGCAGCCTGGTCAGTCATGGCTACTGTGTTCAGAAGGCATTGTCAACGCTCTACAATCAATGAGCATGGTCACCAGACTGCTGACCATGCCAGAGACACCGCCAGATGCTGACTCAATGCAGACAAGACTGAATGACTTTGCCGCCGACAACGCCGCCATCTATGACGGCGACGACCGCAGCGCCATACTATTTATTCTTGAAGCGAGCGATGTTAAGGCTGGCGAACCCCGCGAAATCGAATTATTTGAGCATTGCAACCGCGAGTTCAGCGTTCCGATCTGGGTGCCGCTGGCCGCCGCTGCCGGAACAACCATTTCAGGAGCTTACGCACTTTTCAGACTGAGAAAGCACCTGCCACTCATCATGCGAAGCCTTGGCAAAAAATAAGTCGGGTTAACCGCCGAAATGTTCAAGATAGTCGCTGATTGAGGCTGTTACAACCTTTTCAGCATGTTCGCGACCATAGGGGCGGTCGATATGAACCTCGATCTCCTGCCCCGGAATTATCTTATATGTGCTGAAATAGTGGTATATGCGGTCAACGAGAACCGCCGGCAGCTCACTGATGTCGTTGACATGCGCCCACATATTGTCGGTTTCGAGAACGGCAATAATCTTGTCATCGGCCTCACCACGGTCTATCATCGGCAAACCGCCCACTACCCTGGCGTGCAGAATGACTTCGGCCCTGGCAATTGGTCGTTCGCTGATAACGCAAATGTCGAGCGGGTCGCCGTCGCCGTTTTTTGAATTCGGCGACAAAGCGCAGACGCCGGCCCCGCAATAGGTTCGTGGAATAAAGCCATAGAGAGCCGGCGGCTGGGAAGAGGTTCTCTGGGGCCGATCAACTCTCATATAACCGGTTTCTTTGTCGATTTCATATTTTACCAGGTCATAGGGGGTAATTTCGATATAAGCCTGTACCAGCGACGGAGGCTGCTTTCCGACTTCCAGGCCGTGCCAGGGATGCGGGCGCCAGCGGTAAAAAGGTTTAGGGAATGTCATGGATGGTTTCCTGCCAGGTGAATTGCTGCAAAGCAACATATCATAAAAAACCAGGCCGCGTAAACTGCAAAACAGTCTAAAATCAGCCAACCGGGAAAATTAACAATTGCCGGCAATTGTTCCGATAGATAAATCAGAATTATTTTTCAGGAGCGGTAAAATGAACACCATAAAAACACAGTTCAATATCGGAATTGACGGCACTCACAGTGCTGTTGAAACCCTGAGAGCATCTTCTTTTGTTTCTGCCGGCCTGCGCCGCAATGATGGCGCCAGCCTGCTGCGAGGCCGCTGATTCTGATGGAAATCTCGACAAAGCCACCGAGTGGCATGCGTGACTTTCTGCCGGCTGAGCTGGTCAGAAGACGCTATGTAATCAATACCATTCAGCAGATATATGAGCAGTATGGGTTTGTTCCGGTTGAAACACCTTCAATCGAGAATCTGAGCACCCTGCTCGGCAAATATGGTGATGAAGGCGATCAGTTGCTGTTTCGCATTCTTCATCGTCGCGACAAACTGGCACGCGCCCTTGAAAAAGAAGGCGTCGAAGAAAAAGACCTCGGCGATCTGGGCTTGCGTTACGATTTAACCGTGCCTCTGGCCAGGCTGATCGCCAACAACCCCGAACTGCCGAAGTATTTCAAACGCTATCAGATACAGCCGGTCTGGCGGGCAGACCGACCAGGCAAAGGCCGCTTCAGAGAATTTCTGCAGTGCGATGTCGATATAACCGGCAGCAAGTCATTGATTGCCGAAGCCGAAGTTTGTTCTGCCGTAGCTGAAGTGCTTTTAAAACTTGGTTTCAGTAATTTTGAAATTCATATTAATCACCGTCAGCTGCTCAAGTGCCTTATCAGAGCGGCCGGTATCAGCCTTGAGCACGAAGGCAACACTCTGGTTGCCGTTGACAAGCTCGATAAAATTGGCATCGAAGGCGTCAGCAAAGAGCTTGCACTGCGCGGCATCACTCACGAACAAACGCAGAAGCTGCTGACATTGATTCAACGCCCATGCGGCCTTGATGAAGCCGGCGAAATCAACCGACTTAAAACCGGTCTGGCAGACGACCCCGAAGCTCTCGCCTCAACGGTTGAACTCGAAAATCTCATTAATCTTCTCAACAGCACAGCTGCCAACGGCCGCTACACTATTGACGCCTCGCTGGCCCGGGGCCTGGGCTATTACACCGGGCCGATCTTCGAAATCCGCTCGCCCGATTTCGCCGGCAGCCTTGGCGGTGGCGGGCGTTACGATGGGCTGATCGGCATGTTCAAAGGCAGCGAAATCCCGGCTGTCGGCTTTTCTATTGGCTTTGAACGACTTGTGCAAGTTCTCGAAGATAAGGGATTATTCGGGCAGATTGCCTGCGGGCCTGACGTCATGATCTGCCACTTTGCCGATGTTTCTGACGCTCAGATACTTGAGGCCGCAAACTGCCTTCGCGGTGCCGGGGTCAAGGTGGAAATTTTTCCAGAAACCCCGAAACTTGGCAGGCAGATTGCCTATGCCGAAGGTGCCGGAGCTGCATTTGCAGCCATAATCGGTGCTACCGAAGCCGCCAGTCAATCGCTGTCGCTGAAGAACCTGGTCAGCGGCGAGCAACTCACCCTGCCCTGGAAAGAAGCCGCCGAAAAAATTCTCAGCCACAGAAGGCAGCCTGACGGGCGCTAACCAGCATATTCTCTAATAAACAGACAGTGACCGGAATAAAAACGGTTGCTGTTTTTTTATGTCCGGCTGACTTTTCGCTAAACTATCGGGGGCATGCTTCCGATAATTATTGAAGAAAAGAATTCAGGAGGCAGCAAATGAATGTAGGAAATTTTAACCAGTCAACGGTAAGCATTTTTAACGGTCACCAGAGCGCCAGAACGCGCGAAAACTCAATTAATCTCGAAAGCGAAGGCCGCCACAATCACCACACCACCGGCAAAGCCGACGATCTGGTCAACAACTTCTGGAATATGACCGACTCAATGCCGCGACAGAACCAGATTTCCTTTGCCGCTTCAGTTGTTGCCAATCGCATCATGAAACAGGGAATCACCGATGAAAACCGGTCGTTCCTGCAAAATATCAGCAACCGCTTTTCACCCGAAGAACTCGGTAATCTCAAAAGCGAGATCATTAAGCATCCGGCGGTGCAGAACCAGAAATCAAGTGATGTTCAGACCTTTCTGCAGGATCTTGAAAAATTCATCAACAGCCAGAAAGGCAGCGATCTTGAACCAGCCCGCAAGCAACAGGTCACCCCGACCCTGAAAAGCCCTGACGACATCTTCTTTCAGACCACTCAGGCGCAGCAGGCGCCAACCATCGACCTTTATCGGGCGGCCCTCGCCGTCTGATCCGCTCTCTCTATACGTCTTTGCTCTGTATCGCCGGCCCCACCGGCGATTTTTTTATCTCAGCAAAGAAAGAATTCCGGATGCGCTGCTGTTGGCCTGTGCAACCATGGCCTGGGCGGATTGGCTCATCACCTGATTTCGGGTGAATTCGATCATTTCGCTG
>DAOPYA010000166.1:0-8413 GCA_035352635.1 Candidatus Rifleibacterium sp. | reverse complement strand
TTATCACGTTTATGAGCAATATATGGTTTGACAACCCCATCGAAAAATTTGCGGTCGCGCATGTAGACAAAGAAATTAAGCTCATGACAGGCATGCTTCGAATAAAGCTCGAGCTTCTTCGCAGCGTCAAGCGCTGTCCAGCCAGTGACAAAAGCGAATTTAACGAGATTTGCATCGGGATTGATCGTTGACATCAATCGATAGGCAGCCTGCAGACTGTCATATACCTCGAGGCGGGCTGTGGAAATATCAGAAATTGCAAGTGTTGCACTGGCAGACAACTCTGGAATGCGTTTCTGCTGAGAAAAGTGCTGTTCGGGGTCCAGCACATTTTTCAAACGCAGATCCTGATGCGCCGGCCTTTCGACATCCAGAGACACTTCACGACAGACCACGTCAAATCCGTCGAGAGCGATAATTTGTATGGTTCCCTGCCCTTTCAGGGCCTTTAGATCAACATTCAGCAAGCCATCGGCGTCAGGCCGAAGATTGGCCATGAGCAGCGAGGCTTCTGCGAGGAAGTCGAAATTGGCAAAACCGCCACCCAGACTTCCGGCATGCTCTTTTCGCTTCAAAGAAGCACCCACGGAAGGCGCTTGCCCAGCCGCCTCCGGTTCACCACCCCAAACGCTGCCGGCGGCGGCTTCCTGAGTGCCGGTATCTGTTTTCTGAAGGCTCCAGGGGTTAAGCAGCAGCCCAGGTCTTTTGAGCATATTGCCCGGAAAAATTCTGGCAAAACGGCGTTCGAGAATGTAACGATACTCATCACCGATATTTCTTCCGGAAACATAACGGGATAATGGCTGGTTAAGCTGAATTTCAGGGTATTCGGGGGCATTAATTCCCGAGAATTCGTAAAAGGGCCAGAATTCAGGGCGATAACTGCTGGCAAAAACATGAATTCGCGCATTTTTGCCGGCATTGGCGACTTTGACCCTCAGACTGTCGCCTGAATTGGTTACTTCGGTTATCTGCAAAGGTCTGGCGCTATCCAGAGGCAAGCCACGACGCTTCGAAACGACGTAACCACCCAAGACCTCCCCAGCAGCTACTTTGATAGTAATCTTATTCTGCTGACGCTTCAGGTACATTTCAAAATCACCGGCCGGCAGATTTTTCACCACAAAGAACCCTGATTCAAGGCTTATGGCCGGGCGAAAATCCTTGACGGGCGTTCCGTTGCGCATTTCGTAGAGGCAGCAGAGATCGGCCATCTTTTCGTCAGTGCTTCCTGAATACGGAACTCTGAGTTCCTGACCCGCGGGGATACATATCTTTTCGGGTAGATTGTTAAGCATGCCGTCTGGTATAAAGGCCAGTGTAACTTGATCTGGAGCATTCAAGCGCACCCACTCAACATTCTCAAGTTTTCCGAGAAAAATACGCCCAAGTTCGTCTGTCTGCAAAGTGCCGGTAATATTGCGGCCGATGAAGCGATGAGCTATTTCAACATTGACAACACGGTCGGCGCAGCTTTCCCCGGTTTTTCCGAGCAATTCGGCCACAAATTCACCCTTTTCGCTCCTCACAAAAAAAGCATGGGTTTTTTCGGTGGCATCGATACCATTCAACGCATAGCTTCTGGAAACATTAAGCTCATCTTTTCGGCCCTGACTGAGGTTGTCGATTTTGCCCCGCAAGGTGAAGCTGATTTCTTTAAGCTTATCGGGGGTTTTGAATTCATAAGTTGATTCGCGATCGTTGAAAAGCTTGAAATCACTGATGGCACGGGTTGATGCCACCCCGTCGCGATCAGTGGACGTGATCAGCAGGGCTGCATCTTTCAGGAGTCCGATATCAGCGGGGCAATAGTTAACCGAAAGAGCCGGCCTGATGACCACGGTGGCGTTGCGACCTGCGAGCAGAGCTTCGCGGTCAACGTGGATGGCGGCTTCGAGGCGGTATGTTTCGCTGAGATGCTCAAAAGTCTGCAAGGCGGCAAAATCGCCCTGGCAGATGACAAATTGCCGGTTGCCGGGGCTGGTGGTGTAAGGAACCAGTATCTGGCCGGAGGGGTTGGCCTGGTATTCACTGCCGGCCAGCTGAATTTTTGCGTCTTTGACCTGCTGGCCATCTTCGTCAAAAATAGTAAAAACATGCCCGGCAGAACCTGGTCTTTGCACGAACGACAGTTGACCACGGCGCAGCATTGCGCGGCTGCTTGTGCCGTTGCCGATCAATTCAACGATGTAGATGCCGCGGCCGTTGAGGTTGGCCAGTTCAAAAACTTCGTCGTGCCTCTGATAAGAAGGTTGCTGGTAGTCATAGCTCATTTCTTCGTTGGCGACCAGCCCATCAAGATCAATGGCGGTAGATACTTCAGAGTTATTCTGCCGGTAATAGTTCGCCAGATTAAGCTTATAGATTTTGAGCATCAGCTTGCTGACGTTTTTGATTCTTACTGCGAGTTTGACGGGTTCTCCGGCTGAGTAAACCTGCTTGCAGGCGGGCAGAAACTCAAGTTCAACCCGCTCTTTGAGGTCTTTGACAGCCTGACCGCCGAGCAGCGAGAACCACTGTTCAAGGTCGCCGGCGGCATTGACGATCATGGTTTCGGCAAGCAGTCGTTTAAGATATTCTGATTCAATGAGGCCCGAAAAAGCATCTGCAGATTTATCGGCCAGTACGAATTTTGCCAGATAATCACGCACCAGCGGCTCGTCGTCGGTGACTGGCAAACAACTGGTTATCTGATTGAAGTCGGCATAAAGATCGGCCTGGTATTGCAGCCATTCATTTGTCTGCAAGCGCTTCTGATCGATATAACTTGCCCGGCGCGGCAGTTTAAGATATTCGAGAAAGGCAACACGGTCATACTCGCCATAAGCACGCTGCAGATCAAGAATATTATAAAGCAGGTGGGCTTTGAGTGAGTTAAAAGCCGGCTTTAATTGAGCAGCAAAAACCAGCATTTTTTTGAGGAGTTGCAATTTTTGCTGTGGGTCTTTTTCCCAGGGGGTGTCGGCTCCAGGCTGCATTTTCTGAAGGTAATTCATGACAAATGGCGTCTGGTCTAACAGTTGCGGCATCGCCCTGCTGCAGAAATCAAGATGTTCAGGCAACAGACGGGTGTGAATCGGCAATGAACCGAAACCACCACTATATTGGTGCTGCAGATCATCGACTACCATCTGGGCAATATTGTCGCTGTCGGGGTATTGCAGGCGCTGCAAAAGGTCGCGGCGACGATCACCGGCCAGATCATCTTTAAGAAGCGCTTCAAGGCCCGGGTATTTGAAACCGCTGAGGTCATTATACTCTCGCAGTGCCGTCTGTTTTATTGTCTGATAATCAAGCCAGGTGTCAGGCATGCGGCTGGCAAAACTCCGGCTGGCGACCGGTTGAATTCTGGCGTGATTAAAAAGAAGACCCAGTCGTTCAATGATAAACTGCACGATTCTTTCCGGATTCCTGCCGTATTCGAGCAGCACCTGGCGGGTTCTGATCTCTTCGTAGCGCGGTGTGTGACTGTAGCGGTTCACCCACTGCTTTAAAAGACTGGCAACCTGAGGGGTCTCGCCGCGCATCTGATGATACAGGCAATTGTAGTAATAATAATCTTCGGTGCCTGGAATAAGCTGCTTAAGAGGCACAGAGCGGTCAGCGGCCAGAGAAAATTCTTCGTCGAAACTGATGTCACTGGCTGCAAGCCACGGCAAACAAGTGGCACAAAATAACAGCAAAACGATGAACAGACGGAATGGAGCGGCTTTCATATTGCCTCCTGAGAGATTCTTCCTCAAATTATTTCTGACCACCATTATAACGCAGGCGGGTCAAATTGGATGTAACTTTTCGGCAAGCCTTAATTTTTTTAGATTTTTGCCGATAATTACTGAAGAAAATAATCATTGCACGGAGGCACACAGATGCAGATAAGAAAAATTATTGCCATGGCCCTTACCATGAGCCTTGGCGCAAGCGCTTACGCCGCCGACACTTTTGATATGGGCAAAGTTCAGGTAATTGGCAAAGACGCCCAGAGCGAAAAGATCGACCCGGCAAGGCAGAAAATCAGCTTTGACATGGGTGAGCGCACCGACCCGATGCCCGATCTGGTACCTGAAATCGGACCGGCAGTCTACCGGCCGATGACCGAAAAACCAACTCTCGAAAACTTTCACCGCGAAGATCGCGACGAAATATCAGTTTCGGCAGGTCTTGGCACCAGAGGCAGCAAAGAACTCATCATCAACGGCAAGGGAACCCACGAAGGCTACGTTGGCGATGTCGTTATCAAGCGCGAAAGCCGCGATGGCTACAAGTCATTTGTCGATACTAGCAAAACCGGCCTTGAGGCAAATGTTTCATCGACGGGCGAAGGCAGCTATACCCTTACCGCCGGCGGTGAATACTCACAGGAAGAATACGCCCAGCGTGGCACCCGAACTATTCCGACCCCTGATGCCGGCATGGAAACCAACGTCAGCCGCATCTCGGTCAACGGCAACTCCACCCTTGAAGATGGCGCATTTTTTAAAGGATACGCAGCGGTAGACTCTATCAGCCGCGACATAAAAAATTCTGCCCTCAATTTCAGCGAAGAACAGACGGTTTTCAGCGGCAGTGCCGGTGCGAGTTACCTCAAGAAGCTTGGCGAAAACTTTAAAGGCCGTGCCGAACTTGATCTCAGATCAGACAAGTTCACAGTTAGCGCTGGCGATGACCGCGAACTGACAAAAACTGTGCTGACTCTGGGCGGCGACTATGAGATTTCAGAAAAAGCTGACGCCAGATTTGGGTTCAGGCGCATGAGTCTTATGGATCGCGATGCAACCTCACCTTTCGCCAGCCTTGATTACCGATTTTCCAAACCCTGGCAGTTCGTGCTCGGCTACGAAGAAGACCTTGGCAACGATAATCTCGAAAAGATTTTTATGCCCGGCCGCTACGTGGTTGCCAATGCCCTTGAGGCGTCGCATCGCAAAACCTTGCAAGGTTCATTAAATTATCGCACCGAGAAAGGCGACACGTTTGGCATCGATCTTTTCACCCAGAAAGAACAGGATGCCATCGAATATACCGATACCTTTGACCCCGGCAAAAGCATGTTGACCTCGACCTTCAGGTTTGTCAACGATGCCAAACGCAGCGGCCTGGTTCTTAGAGGCGATTTCGACATCGAAAATAATTTTCGAATCAATGTTAAAAGCACTTTCCAGAACCCTGAAGATCAGAATGCCGGTCGCCGGCTATCTTACGAACCAAAAAGAATACTGGATGTCGGCCTGAATTATACCGAAGGTAAAGTGATGGTTGATTTTTCGAGACGTGCCGAATTTGATCGCACCGCTCACACCAACACCGGTGTTTACGGTGCCGACGACTACAGCCGCTCTGATCTCGCAGTGCGCTATCGACTGAACGATCGTTTCAGCACTTATCTGAAAATCAAAGACCTTTATGATGAAGCAAAAAGCTTGCGTTACGATGTTCCCGAAGAAGGCAGAGTATCTCTCGCCGGCGTCGAAGCTCATTTCTAAGATAAAATACCCTGGAGGCATTTAAAAAATGGAAAAAATATTCCTGATCGATTTGTTTGTCAGCGGCGGTCCAGTGATGATCCCGATCGCCCTTTGTTCAATCTTCGCTCTTGCCATTGTATTTGAAAGAGCAAGATTCTATATGCGCAACCCAAACAGTGGCACGGCAACCATGAAAAAAGTCAAAGCCGCCCTGGCAACCCGCAATTTCTTTGAAGCCATGAAGGTCTGCCGGGCCGACAACACTCCGGTTGCCACTGTCATCGCCGCCGGTCTTGACAATGCCGATCTTGGTCGCGAACACATGCTTGATGTAATGCGCCAGGAAGCCATGGTTCAGGTTAAAAAATACGAACGGCACCTGAATAAACTCTCTACCATTGCCAGCATCACCCCGATGCTAGGTTTGACCGGCACGGTAACCGGCATGATTTCTGCCTTCAGCGTTATTTCGTCGGTGGGCATCGGTGATCCGACGGCTCTTGCCGGTGGTATCTCTGAAGCACTTTATACAACGGCCGCCGGTCTGCTGGTTGGCATACCGGCACTGGTTGCCTACAACTGGTGCGAAGCCCGTAATGCTGAATTCATTGAGCAGGTCGAAATGCATTCTCTCGATCTCGCCAACCAGATAGCCGCCATGGAGGTGGGTCTTGAAAAAGTTGCTGCCTGAAAAACGGAAACTCAGACCCCAGATCGTCGTCACCAATCTCATCGACGTACTTCTGATGCTGGTGTTCTTCTTTATGATTACCAGCTCGTTTGCCCACAACCAGGAAAAGCTGCCGGTGAACGTTCCGAAGGCTTCGAGCGCTACTACCATGGAAATCGACAACATGACCGTGCAAATCGCCAAAAATGGCCGTCTGTATGTTGCCGCCAAACCAGTTGAAATGACCGAACTGACTGAACGGATCAAAACCTGGACAACCAGTTCACCCGATCGCCCCATTCTTGTAGAAGCAGACCAGGATGCCAATTATGGCCGCATAGTATTTGTTCTAGACGCAATCAGAAACGCCGGAGCTGTTAACATCGGCCTGGCAACCAGACCAGAAACAAAATGAAACTCCTGAAAAAACTTAAAGCCGAAAAAGTCGAAGGAATGGATGAGCTTCAGCTCTCCGTTCTTGTGCATCTCTCAATTCTGCTGGCCTTGTCAGCGTTCTTCGCCTGGCGTTCAGTCAGTGCGGCGCCGCTGAAAAAGCCTGTTGTTCCGATCAAGCTGATCGCCCCGGTCGATAAACCGCGGGTCGGCTCTGGCCTGATTCAGAAAAAAGAAGTCGGTGCCAAAAAGTCGCTCGGCAAAGAAAACAGGGTTAATAAATCAACAAAGAAAAATACCATTAAAAAAGACAGCAAACCCAAATCAGCTGTCAAGCCTGCTGAAACCAAACCGGTCGCCGCGGCTCCGGCGGTTGCCAAACCAGCGCCAGTCACCGCTCAGATCAACGAAAGCCCGATTGTTTCAGAGACTCCGGTTGAAACCACCAAGCCTTCGGTAGTTCAGGAAGCTCCGACTGCCGATGCTCCGGTCAGACCGACCCACAACAGCCCTTCATTCGAGAACCTCAGCAACCTGAGCATCGAAAAAAGCAGCGCAAGCGACCCGACCACCGAGCTTGCCGGCCCGATGATGAGCGGTCAACCTGATATGCTGATGCCTGATTCCATGCTCGTCGATTCACAGAATGTTGCCAGCCCTGAAGATTTTGCACCTGCACCGACCGGAACCGAAGATGGCAAGGCTGACAACGGCGCCGGAGTCTTCGAAATCGGTTCAATTGAATCATTTGGTGGCAGCGGCGAACGTTTCAGCGCTCCATCGATTGTCAGCCGGGTGCTGCCCGACTACCCGACCTGGGCCAGAAAAAGCGGCGTGCATGGCAATGCGGTCTATCGCGTTCTCATTCAGCGCAGCGGCACGGTTGGTGATGTAGTTACCATGAGCTCGACTATCGACCCGAAACTGGCGATCAATGGTGCCCAGGCACTGCGTCGCTGGGTCTTCTCACCGGTTCTTGCCAATGGCGAACCTCAGGAAACCTGGGTTAAAATCACCGTTCAGTATTCACTGAACTAAGTCATGCGATTGATGGCCGCTGCAACCAGACCGGTTGCAGCGGCTTGCTTTTCGCGATGATGTTGCAGTAGAATGCCGGCAGCAAATCTTTCTATCAGGAGCATTCTAATGTTGAAATTCATTCTCGTCGCCATGCTGGCCATTGCGCCGGTAGCCATGGCTCAGGTTTCCGATGGTTTAAAGCTCGAAAACAAAGCCAATCCGGTTATAAAAATCACTACCGATAAAGGCGAAATGGTTCTTGAGCTGTTTCCGGAAGTCGCCCCGAAGCATGTTGAAAGCATGCTTAAGCTGATTCGCGATGGTTTTTACAATGGCCTCGCTTTTCACCGCGTCGTTCCTGGTTTCGTGATTCAGGGTGGTTGCCCGAATTCAAAAGAAGGCGCAAGTGGTATGCCAGGCACTGGTGGCCCAGGTTACAATCTGCCGGCAGAATTCAATGCACGCAAACATCTGAAGGGCACTTTGGCCATGGCCCGTTCCAATGACCCTAACTCAGCAGGCAGCCAGTTCTACATCTGTCTCGACGCTATTCCGCATCTCGACAACCAGTATACCGTCTTCGGGCAGCTTGTTCTGGGTCATGATGTTCCCGAAAAGATCAAACAGAACGACAGAATGCAGATCAGTATTGTGCAAGACCTGATTGCGCCGGCAACCGCCTCTTCGACCGCCGCAACAGACAAGTAAATTACTAATGCAGCGACGGGCTTTTCCCGATAATTGTTAAAAGACCGTCGGAGGTATGCAGATGCAATTTTTGCCAGAACTGATTCAAAAAAACGTGCCCCTCAAGAATCTTGTGACTTTTAAGCTGGGTGGCCCGGCCGAGTTTTTCTATACAGCT
>DAOPYA010000165.1:0-8552 GCA_035352635.1 Candidatus Rifleibacterium sp. | reverse complement strand
GTTGTCGAAGCGGGCGGGCACGGGTATGGTTCTGACGATTTCTTCGACGGTGGTGACGCCCTGGGCCACTTTTTCGATGGCGTAGTCATACAGGCATCTGAAGCCGGCTGGAAGGGGCAGCAGGGCGGCGCTGCCGGTTTCGCCACGGGTGATGACCTGGCGCAGTTTTGCGTCGATGCGCAGCAGTTCAAAGACCCCGCTTAAGCCTCGGTAGCCTGAGCCACCGCATAATTCGCAGCCTTTTCCGTGCCTGAAGGGTATGCCTTTTGGCAGGCCGGGCAGCAGTTCAAGGGTTTCGGGGGCGGGCTGGTATGAATCGATGCAGCCGATACAGACGCGGCGCACCAGGCGCTGGGCGAGCACGCCGATCAGGCCGGCGGCCAGAACGTTGCGTTCGACGCCGAGCGAGAGCATGCGTGCCACCGCCGAGGCAGAATCACGCGAATGCAGGGTAGTGAGAACAAGATGGCCCATTTGTGAGGCGCGAACCGCCATGCTTGCGGTTTCTTCGTCGCGAACCTCGCCGATCATGACGATGTCGGGGTTCTGGCGCATAAAAGCTCTGGTGTAGTCAGCGAACGATATTGCCGGCGTTATCTGCTTCTGGTTGACCCGGGCAATCTCATATTCAATCGGGTCTTCGACGGTGAGAATCTTTTTGCTGTCGTCTTTGATATGCTCGATCACGGCGTAAAGCGTTGTGGTTTTGCCGCTTGAAGTTGGCCCTGAAACGAGAATCAGGCCGCCCGGCTCATGCAGCATCGCATGAAAAAGACTGAATTTTTCGTTCGACATGCCCAGTGATTCAAGCTTGATTGTCAGGCAGGTCTCGTCGAGAACCCGAAGAACGCAGTCTTCGCCATACAGCCCTGGTAAGGTCGAAACGCGAAAATCAATGCGGCGGGTTGTCTGGTCGGGGGCGGTGTAGCGGGCGACGATGTGGCCATCCTGGGGCAGGCGCCGGTCGGCAATATTCAGGTCGGCGATTACCTTGAGATGCTGAACCACGGCCATGATATTTTCGGGGCTGAGAGGTGAAACCAACTTTTGCAGCACCCCATCGATTCGGTATCGCAGGCTGACATCGTTGCTGTAGACCTCGATATGAATATCAGAGGCACGCCGTTGAACGGCGATTGCGAGAATGTCAGAGGCTATTTCGGCAGGTTTGCGGTCTCTCTGAAACGACATCTGCTGGTCAAAACCCAAAACTATACGGTCACGCACCGGGTTGGGGTTGAGGGTGGCCGACCCCTGAGCGCTTCCCTTGAAGGCAAAATCAAGCGCCCTGTCTATTTCGTAGGCATTGAGCTGGGTATGGCGAATGGTGAGGCCAGTCAATTCTTCGACTTCTTTAATCAGGCCGGCATCAGAAACATCAAGCATGCCGAGGGTTGCCGGTGTTTCTTTTGAAGCCGGGCGGCCGCCGAGCAGAACAACCTGGTGCCGCCGGCAGAATTCTTCGCTCAGTAACTGCATAAAGTCTCTATGCAAGGTTAAATCGGTCTGGTCAGCAAAATCGCGTCGAAGTGTTGACATGCACTACCCCTCTTGTTAATGATCTGATTTACTTAAGCCTAACCCGCACCGCAAAAATTAGCAAACCGTACTGTAAAAAAATCTTTCGTGCCGCGATGGCTGGCAAAACTGTTATAATCGAATTGAAATTTTCTTGCCAAACCCCTGAACGAAGGCGCGAATGCTACTATAATGCCTCGAACGGGGTTGCAGTTTCGAAAACCTGTAATGCAATTTAATCTTGAAATGGTGAAGTTATGTTGACCGGCGATGTAATGACCTGCGCCCTGCGAGAACTTAAGCAGAACCCGCGCCGAACCCTCGCGGTCGTTTCCGGTTATGCGATTACCGTTGCGTTTTTGCTGGTCATCGCGGCCGTGCTTCTCTACTCCCGCGTTGTGCAGAATATTACCATCGGCGAAGCCGGCACTTATTTTGCCACCTGGCTGCCAGCCTGCGGCGATATAGCATCGCTGAGTGAAGAAGACCTGGCAAAACTGGCGCGGGGTATCGTTCCTGAAGTCTGCAAAAGCAACTGCGAGAACTGCACCGGCTGTAACAAGAAGCCCATCGATCTTCTCAACGAGGGCTTTATCATCAATACCAATACCACCCGCCTGCTGACCGTCGAACTGGCGAAGAAGATCGGGCATCTGCCAACCGTCAGAGACGCGTCTGCCTGTCTGATGTTCAGGTTTCGCGACCCCGAAAAAAGCTTCGTTTTTGCGGTGGCAGGTCTGCAGCCGGGCAGTCGGGCGGTTTCATCTACCTGCTGCGCTGCTGATGATCTGGTCGCGGGCGATTTCGCCGGCGGTTTCACACCCGGGCGGATGCTCGTCGATGCGGGTTTTGCCATGAATCACGGTTTGAAGCCGGGCATGCAGTTCAGTATTGCCGGCGAACAGTTCACCGTCGCCGGTACGGTTAACACCATGGCCCGCACTGTTAAAGCTGATGTGTTTATGCTTTTTTCAGAGGCCGAGCGCCTCATTAACCGGCGCATTCATAACCCCCTGGCCGGTGAAGCCAATATCATTCTCATCGAAAGCCGTGACGCAGCAAGCCATGGCCAGGCACTAAAAGACGTTAAGGTGCTGATGAAGGGCGACAGTCTGCTGACCTCAGGCTGCTATTACCCGGCGGCCAAAGCGGCCGGCCTGAACACCCGACTGGTGCATGCTTTTATGCTGCTCGTCGCTCTGGCGACCGTGCTGTTCAGTGCAAGAATTCAATGGGCTTCGGTGCTCGAACGCCGCCGCACCATCGCAATTCTAAAGGCGATCGGCTGGAAAAACCAGGTGGTAATTCAGCAACTGTTCGTCGAATCGCTGCTGCAATCGCTGGCCGGCAGCCTGGCCGGTGCCGTGGTCGGCGCGGCGCTTCTGCTGCTCTTGCCGGTGAATGCCCTGCTCGGTATCGATGCAACGATGACTGGTATTCTTGATCCGGTTCTTTTTCTTCTGGTGCTGGCGTTTGCAGTGGGTTCAGGCTGCCTGACCGGCCTGCTGCCAGTAATTGCCGTTATCAGGCAGCGGCCGGTCGAGGCGCTGCGGCGCCTGCCCGCCAGCTGACGAACATGGAGACAATATGGCCCTAGTGAAAGTTGACAACCTGAGTCGAACCTTTGTCACCCGTGGCGCTGAAACCCGGGTATTCAGTGACGTGTCATTCGAACTCGAAACTGGCGAACTGTTGCTGATCACCGGGCGCAGCGGCGCCGGCAAATCGACGCTGCTCGGCATTCTCAGCGGGTTAGACCGTGCAAGCGGCGGCCGGGTATTCTTTCAGGATCTCGAACTGACGGCTCTGCCGCTCAACGAACTCGCTGACCTGCGGGCCGGCCGTATCGGCATGATTTTTCAGAATTTTAACCTTATACCAACCTGGACAGCGAGCGAAAACGTCGAAGCGGTGCTGATGCATCAGGGCATCAGCAAGGCCGATCGCCAGGCGCGGGCAGCGGCCCTGCTGACTGATCTTGGGCTGGGCGAGCGGCTGCACCATCTGCCGTCTGAACTCAGTGTCGGTCAGCAGCAGCGGGTTGCCGTCGCCCGAACTCTCGTAAACGAACCGGTACTGATTCTTGCCGATGAGCCAACCGGCGATGTAGATTCCGAAACGGCCGCCGAGATTACTTCGTTGCTCATGCCCCGCATCAGAAGCGGCAAGACCGCGATGATCGTTGCGTCGCACGGCCTTTTCGACGCATCGCTGGCGACCCGGGTCGCCTGCCTGAAAGACGGCCGCCTGGTGATGGCCTGAACCGGTCGGCTGCCATTATTAACAGATCTGCAACAAGGAGTCGGGAAGGTGCCTGATATACTCGAAAGCGCCCTGCGGGAACTGAAGCGCCACAAATGGCAGACCGTTGCCGGGGTTGCCGGCTATTTTTTGGCCTGCGGCTTTATGGTGGCCATGGTTCTCATGCTGCGCCACGACTTGCAGGCCAAGAATGCCACAGTTAACTACATGGGCAATAAATTTCTTGCCTACGCGCCAATGACCATTGCCGACCCAGCTTCATCACCAGATATCAGGCCCCTCGACCCGCTGAATGAAGGTTTTTTTGCCGAACCAAATGTCAGCACCAGCCTGCTGCCTCTCGCAATGGCGGCGCAGATTGCCCGAATCGTCGAAGTCGATGCGGTGACGCCCTTTCTGCTCTATCGCCTCAAAAACAGCCAGGATGGCCATATCTTCAGTGTCGGTGGCGTTAAACCTGCTGACCGGCACGCGTTGCGCGGTACGCTGATTAACCCCGACGATGTCATCAATGGTGTGTTTTTTCGCAGTGAAGACCGAAACGTGGTGCTCGTCGATAAGTCCTACGCCGATCTCTGGAACCTGAAAGTCGGGTCAGTGGTGAATATTGGTGGCACTCTTTTTCCGGTAATCGGGGTGCTGAGTTCGCAGGCCAGGGTGACGCGGGCTGATGTCTATATGAACTGGCCCGACGCAGAAGCCGCGCTCAGTCGCAGGCTGACAGGCCCGGTTCGTGACCTGGCGAATATTTTTCTGGTCGAAACCTCGGGCGCCGAAACCACGGCCAGCGCCATGCAGAAAGTTCAACAACTCATGCAGCAGGGCTTGACCCGCAGCGTTATCTGCTCATTACCCGCGGTGAAGTTTCTCGGCCTGAGCCAAAACACCCTGAAGTTGGTGCTGTTGCTGCTCGCGGTGCTGGTGCTGCTGATCAGCATGAATTCGCAATGGTCATCGGTTGCGGCCCGTCGTCATGAAATTGCCATTTTAAAGGCAATCGGCTGGAAAACCCCCGTCATTTTCGGGCAGATAGTCGCCGAGTCTTTTCTGGTGGCGTCGGCTGGTGGTTTGAGTGGCGCTCTGGCAGGCTTTGGTGTTTTCAGGCTGCTGGTTTGGCAACTCGGTGCCACTTTTAATGCCGCGTATCTGGCGATTAACGCCCCGCTGGTGATTTTAATAATCATGCTGCTGACCGTGCTGGCAGGCGTGGCCGCCGCGCTTCTGCCAGCCTGGCGGGCCGCCACCACCCGCCCCGCCGACGTCTTGCGCTCTTCTTGCTAGCGCTTCAGCCAGCGACTCAATAGCATGTATGCCGCGCCGCGCTGCAGCGGTTTTTGCAGATTAACCCCGGTGGCCGGCCATGGCGGAGCGAACAGCCCGGCAGACTGCAGACGGTTATAGGCAGAGGCGGCTGAGACCGGCGGCAGATTATTCAGGGGCACGGCATTTGCACCGAAATGATCGGCAAGCGTTAGCAACTGGCAGGCTATGCCCAAAGAAATAACGGGGTTCGAACCGGCAAGCTCATACAGTTGCAGGCGATCAGGCTTTTCAAGGTCGGTGCGCAGGTTCACCAGGCGGTTGACGAAGGCCCGGCCGCTGATGGGCTTATCAAGATCGTAGCTGTTGGTGTAGCCGCCCGAAATATGCCCGGCCCGTCGCATGAATTTTAGCCCGGGGTAAGCCCAATGAGCTGTTTCAGGTGGCGAAACCGCCGGGTTTGGGCCAATTTTAACACCCTGGGCGCTGAGAAGCCGGTGCAATTCATCTATTAAAACAGGGTCTGAAGCGAGGGCAAAAACCGGCATATCTTTGCGCAGGCTGAGCCAGGCAAGCACCCCGGCACTCTGACCGCAGGCCATGCCTACTGGCACAGTGCGAGCCGAACTTTGCGCCGCCGAGTCAAAACCGGCACTGCGCCCAACTACCAGCAGATTGGTCAGACCAATGGGTACCAGACTTCGCAATGGCACGGCATATTGTTCGGGCTTGCCGATGACATCACCAGAGTGCCCTTGGCCCTGAGCCTGAACGTCGAGCGGGTAAGAACCGAAGGCAACCCGGTCGTCAAAATCACGATTTTCGAGAACGTCGTCGAGGGTCAGCTGATATTGCGCTACTATCTGCCGGGCGGTGCGCACATAAAGTTCGGGGGCCGTGCCAGCCAGCCGGGCGTTCGCCATTTCATGAAGATTCTGCCGCAGAAAATCGATAATGTTGGGCAGTTCAACCTCAGCGATTTGTCTGGCCTGACCCCTTTCGGCAAAGCTCAGGCCATCACAGCCAAAAATCTGCAGGGCGTTTACCAATACAGTGCCATCATTCTGCCGGCCCAGATTCAGCCCGCGTATTGCCGCCCGCTCATGCTGCGGTTGATATTTCTGCATCAGATCGCCGAACCCCCAGATGCTTTGACGGGTACCGCCCAGAAGGCCGTTGGGTTCTTTGCGGGCGAGCAGTGCAGCACCCATGCTTTGCCAAGCTGGCGTATCGATACCCTGCATTTTAAAAACCAGGGTAATGGCCATATTAGCGGGCCGCCCCCTCAGATCGGTGCCGCAGGCGAACCAGGGCGCCCCGGCAGCGACCGCCAGATCGGCATCTTGAGTGGCATCAATAAACCGCCGACCCGATACCCTTACTGAATCACCATTCTGAGAAAAAATCTCAAGCCCGGTCAGGGTGGCCGTAGTCGTAGCTGATAACCATGCCGGCTGAATCAGAGTAGTTAGACTGGCCGGCAAAACGCGGTCGTCTGGTTGCAAAGTTTGCCCGGGCTGGTAGAGCGGCGTAGTCACACTGCCGATGACTGGCAGCACCGTGAGCGCTCCACCGAGGTAATCGAGGTTTTTCTCGCCGTCAATGAGCCTGGTTAATATGGTTTCCATGTCTTTGACGTCGAATGAGTGATCGGGCAGCTGGCGATAAATTTCGGCAAAAACCCCGGCGTTGAGCGGTTTGCCATGACGGTCAAGGTTGAGATCGATGGTATTCAGCCAGCCATTTGTCAGCAGGCCGCCCAGAACCCTTCGGGTGTCAACGAGCAGAACGCCTGCACCGGCCCGGGCCGCGCCAACCGCTGCGGCGATGCCTTCAGGGTCGCCGCCAACCACCATCACATCATAAGTTTTTTCTGAATCACGCAAGCTGGCAAAATCAAGTTCACGGCCCTGCACAATGCCGGCGAGCATGACCAGCAGAATCACGAAAAAAACAGAAAACAGGTGCAGGCGGGCGCTCATGGGTGGGCTAATTTCCAGACTCGCCGGCCGTCTGCAGTAAAGAGTTTCATCGTATGCACACCTGTCATGTCAGTGTTAACACCATAAGACAACTTTTCGACCCCTGACTTCGCACACTTCTACCGGAATCCCATAGGTTTCGCTCAGCAGTGGCGCGGTCAGAACCTCATGCAGCTCGCCGATTTTCTGAACCCGGCCTTCGCGCATCAGCACCAGATGGGTGGCGATGGCAGCGGCAATTTCAGGCTCGTGGGTTGTCATCAGAATAGTGACTCCGTTCGCGGCCAGAGTGCGAATAACCTGCATGAGACGGCTTTTGTTGGCGAGATCAAGGTGCGAGAATGGCTCGTCGAGAAGCAGCAGGCTCGGTTCCTGGGTCAGGGCGCGTGCCAGCAGAACCAGTTGCAGCTCACCGCCACTCAGACAATTGACGCTGCGGCTCGCGAATGCTGCCAGACCGCACTGTTCGATTGATGCCTGAGCGATAGCAAAGTCTTTGTTGCCTGGCATTTCAAGCAGCCCGAGATGTGGGGTGCGGCCCAATATGACTGTTTCGAGAACCGTGTGTTCGAAAGCGCTGTTTTCGCGTTGGGGAACAAGTGCCATCTGCCGCCCCAGTTCGCGCCGGCTCCAGCTTTCAACCGTTTTCCCGTCGAACATGATATGACCAGCCTGCGGCTGAAGCCAGCCAAGCGCCAGATTCAAAAAGGTTGTCTTGCCGGCTCCGTTTGGGCCAAGAATAGCGGTTATGGTTCCGGGGGCGACGTTGAGGTTTATGCCGCGTGAAACCTCACGTTCACCACCCGGATAGGTGAACGACACATCTGTGAAGGTCAGAAGCCCGTTGAGCATAATTGCCAGCCCCCGTTATTGCGCCCGCTGCAGGGCACCTGAAGTCATGAGAACCATAAATCCCGTGGCCCCGACCAGCGAAGTCAAAATGCCGAGCGGAATCTCGCTCGCCATCACACAACGCGCCACATCGTCGCAGCCAACGACCAGACCCGCCCCCATAAGCATCGCAGCCGGCATGGCCTGCCGGCAGTCGGCCCCAAAGCATCGGCGTGCCAGATGCGGTATAATCAGCCCGACCCAGCCGATCATACCTGCAATCGAAACGACGGCAGCCGTTGCAGCAACGGCCGCGCACAGCAGAATAGCCCGTTCACGGGCCGGCGCCAGGCCTAATGAAAAGGCGGTGGTATCATCAAGGCCCAGAGCGTTGAGTCGCCAGCGCATCAGCAGCATGATCACCAGTGAAATGATGACCACTGGCAGTATCGGAAGCAGTCGACCCCAGGTGATGCCTGAAAGCCCGCCCAGTAGCCAGAAAGTTATTTCGGGCAGCTGACTGAGAGGGTCAGCAAGATATTTCAAAATACCGAGCGCTGATGAGAATAGTGCAGACACCGCGATGCCGGCAAGAACGAGGCGCAATATCCAGCCGCCATAGCGCATGCGGGTTGCCAGAGCATAAGAAAGCAGCAGCCCTGAAACCGCAAAGCCCGCCGCGAATATCTGCACCATGAC
>DAOPYA010000164.1:6243-8608 GCA_035352635.1 Candidatus Rifleibacterium sp. | reverse complement strand
CGGCTATTGCCGTCGGCGGCCAGACAATCAAGGTTTATGGCCGCAATTTTAACCGGATTTATCGATTCAACAGGGTGCGCCTCAGCGGTGAAGTTTGTGCAACCGTTGATTCACCTGATACCGCGACCCTGCTGGTAACCCTGCCGGTTAACGCTAAAACCGGCCTGCTGACCGTAACCATCGAAAGCGATGAATATACCCTCGAAGGCATCTCTTCGGTGCAGGTAACTATTGCACCCGAACTGGTGCATATGTCACCGAAGCGCTCGGTTCCAGACGTGCCCCTGACTCTTTATGGCTATAACTTTGGTTCAGATAAAAGCATCGTCAAGGTTCTCTTTGGCAGCTATGTAATCCCCTCAACAAGCTTTACCAGCTTTTCTGATAACATCATAACCTTCAACGTTCCACCCGCCAGCGTGCTTGCTGCGGGCCGAAGCACCGAGGTCAAGGTTCAGGTCAATGAATCGCAAAGCAACGCCATGACCTATACGGCCTTCAACAGCCTGAACGAAACGGTGCCTGGTTACGGAATCTACGACTTTGCCAATGTTTCGAGCGGCGGCACTCTGCGGATTGCCAGGTTCAGACCTGACGAATGCGTTGCGTTTATCAGTGTCCAGTCTGCAAACAGTGGTCTTGATTTGCCTGATACCTACTATTACAGCTTTGCCGGTTATATGGGCGGCAATTTCTCACTGATACCGACTTTGCCCGGAAACATAAGAATGAATGAAACCGTTGGCCGGCCATCCAGGTTCGCTGGCACTGGAAGCACTGTTCCGGAAGCGCCGGCCTGGCCTTTGCGGCAAACCACCCGGGCCGCTCTTGCCGAACCGGCTTCGAGCACTATTGAATTTTTCGTGCGTGATTTTACGGCCGCCGAACCCTGGGTTTTCAGCAACGATATTCTGGCAACCGCCACTCTCAAAGCAACTGGCACCCACAGTCTTGTTTATCTTGATATTACCTCAAATGCGATCAGCACTACTGATGCCCAGGCAATTGCCACCCGATTCGACAACTATTATTCGACCATCGCCACGGCCTTCGGGGTTCTTGACCCGCCCGAAGGCAATATCGACGCGCAACCACGTGTTGTTCTGTTTTTGACACCCCTGCTCGATCAGGCTCAGACAACCCCGCTCCGCATGGCGTATTTTGACCCGCGCGACAAAGATGCGACAGCGAGCGGTTCAGCTGCCACTGAAGTGATTTTTGCCAATCCGGTCGGTTTTTCGATCGACCCGGCTGAATTCTTCAATGGCCTTGCTGAAAGCCTGCAACGCATGTTTTATTACCATCAGAAACGTGCCAATACCATTGATTACGGCACTCCCTGGCAGAATGCCGGCCTTTCGGCTTTTGCCCGGCAGACGGTTGGTTCAGGCTTCAACAATGACAACGCCCTTGACCTGAGCCGTATCGAACAGTATCTGCTCTATGCCGAAGAAACCTCGCTCAATCACTGGCCTGAAGCGCCGGCTGCCTACCATCATGGCATGCAGTTTCTCTTTACCCAGTATTTGTATGACCGCTGTGGTGGCTACAATGCCATTAAAATGCTTGAACGTGGCACCAACCTCAAAAAGGGCCTGGTCGATGTTGAACAGACGATTCTGCCGCAGGCCGTGCCCGCCGCCGCCGGGCTGAACGAGTTCTTTAATGATTTTTGTCTGGCCCTCTACTGCGACGATCTCAATCTGCCATCGGGTTTTGCTAACTATGTTTCGGCCCGTCACCAGTTCAGCGGCATTAAACTGCGGGGCAAAAACACCGGCATCCGAGGCTTGCGTGGCACCGGTCTGAGTGAAACGCCCACTAATACGAGGGTAATCTCGCTTAAAGGCTTTGGTTGCCGCCTGATGAGTTACCCCCGGGGTAACTGGGGTGACCTCGAAGTTACGATTGGTTCGACACCATCTGAGGGTAATTTCAAGACCTGGGTCATCTACTATTCTGCTGAGCAGGTCGCGAGCGGCACCTGAGATTAACACCGATAAATCAGGCCACTGATCGACACGGATAAACCCGGATAAATCATTTCGGGCCACGGATTAACACGGATTAACACGGATAAATCAAGTCAGGCCACGGATTAACACGGATTAACACGGATAAATCAAGTCGGGCCACGGATTAACACGGATTAACACGGATAAATCAAGTCGGGCCACGGATTAACACGGATAAATCATTTCGGGCCACGGATTAACACGGATTAACCCGGATAAATCATTTCGGGCCACGGATCGACACGGATTGACACCTATAAAAAAAACATCAGTGTGTCTGTGTTCACCGGTGGCTTGGCCTGCCTGAATTCAATCAGTGTGTGTCTGTGTTCATCCGCGGCCAATGCCTG
>DAOPYA010000164.1:0-6143 GCA_035352635.1 Candidatus Rifleibacterium sp. | reverse complement strand
TATATCTGTGTTCATCCGCGGCCAATGCCTGCCTGAATTCAATCAGTGTGCATCTTACCCGAGGTGGTAGGCTTTGATCTTGTATTGCAGAGTGCCACGTTTGATACCTAATACCTGAGCGGCTTTTGACTGATTGCCTTCGACGTCTTGCAGGGTGCGGCTGATCATTTCTTTTTCGATCTGGGCGACCAATTCGTCGAGGGTGCGGCCCTGTTGAATCTGCTCGGCGATCCAGTCGAAGAGGCTGGTGGTCGACTCGGGGGCGAACCCGAGTCTGATTTCTTCGGGCAGGTTTTCGATATCGATGAGATTACCTTTGATAAAGACTGAGGCGCCCTCGATGATGTTCTGCAACTGCCTGACATTGCCCGGCCAGCGGAAATTTTTGAGGGCGGTCATGGCTTTCGGCGTCACGCCCTTGATTTCACGACCGGCCTTGATTGCGGCAACTTTTACAAAATGCTCGATGAGCATTGGTATGTCTTCAGGGCGCTCGCGTAGTGGTGCCAGCTGAACGTTGACCACATTGATGCGGTAAAAAAGGTCTTCTCTGAACTCTTTCTTTTCAATGAGTTCTTTGAGATCTTTGTGGGTGGCGGCGATGATGCGCACATCTACCTTCAGCGGCCTGCCGCCCCCGAGGCGTTCCACTTCGCGTTCCTGAATGACGCGAAGCACTTTTGCCTGGGTGTTGAGCGCCATATCGCCGATTTCGTCGAGAAAAATCGTGCCGCCGTTGGCGATTTCGAATTTGCCGCGTTTGCGGGCCGTGGCACCGGTGAAAGCGCCTTTTTCGTAGCCGAAGAGTTCGCTTTCGATGAGATTTTCTGGCAGGGCGGCGCAATTCAGAGTGATGAACGGGCCGCTGGCACGGTTGCTTTTGCGCTGAATGGCCTGGGCGACCAGTTCTTTGCCGGTGCCAGATTCGCCCTGAATGAGAACAGTGATGTCACTTTTGGCGACCTGTTCGATTTTTTCCTTGACCAGGCGTGTTGCGGCTGAATCACCGATAAAACGGTCAGTTTCGGGTTCGACAAGAAAACGCTCTTCGAGGCTTTTCTTTTCGTAGGCGAGGCTGAAACGTTCGCAGGCTTTCGCGACTATGACACGCATTTCCTCGATGTCGAAGGGTTTGGAAAAATAGTCGTAGGCACCCTGCTTCATGGCTTCAATCGCGAGTTTTTCTGAACCGTAGGCGGTCATGAGAATGAACACGATTTCGGGGTCTATCTGTTTAACGCTGTTGAGCAGATCCATGCCTGTCATGCCGGGCATATTGTAGTCAGAGATGATGACCTGAAAAGCACCAGGTTCAACGAGTTTCAGTGCTTCGGCCGGGTTTTCTGCGGTTCTGACTGTGTAGCCTTCTTTGCTTAGAGCAGCTTTGAGGCTGAACAGGATAGATTTTTCGTCGTCAACTATGAGAATACTGTGGGATTTGAAAAGCATCTGGTTTTATCCTTCCTGTTTGACCGGCAGATATATTTTGAAGCGTGTGCCTTTGCCGGGTTCGCTGCTGACCTCTATTTTGCCACCATGCAGATCAACTATTTTTTTGACAATCGCCAGGCCGAGGCCGGTGCCCCGCTGTTTCGTAGTAAAGAACGGCTCGAAGATTCTGGCGACGGTTTCCTGGGGCATGCCTGCTCCGCTGTCTTGAACTTCAAAGGTCGCCCATGGGCTGTCGGTTTCTCTGGATGCTCTGATAATAATCTGGCCGCCGTCGGTCATTGCCTGCACAGCATTGAAGATCAGGTTCAAGAATACCTGTTTGAGCTTTTCAGAGTCAACGAATACTTTCATATTGTCGGGGTAATCGGCTTGCAGACTGATGCGCCGCCGTTCTGACTCATGGTGAACCAGAGCCAGAACCGGGTTAATGATTTCGGCGAACTCGACTTCGCCAAAACTTGAACCTTCTGGCTTTGCGTATTTCAGGAGCTGCTCGACAACCGAGTTGAGACGGTTAACCTCGCTGACGATGACCTCGATATATTCGCTGCGGCTGTCGTCTCTGGCTGTTTCTTCCTGGAGCAGCTGCCCGAGGGTTTTAATTGATGCGAGCGGGTTCTTGATTTCGTGGGCGATGCTGGCCGCCATCTGGCCGATCGAACTGAGTTTGTCGGCGTGGTAGAGCTGCTGCTCGATGATTTTGCGCTGGGTAATATTGCTCAAGGTGAGAATAAGCCCGTAGGGGTGCCGTTCATTATCGAGCAGCGGTGAAAAAGTGCCCTGCAGAACTTTAAGACCCGAACTGCCGCCGCCGTCGATTTCGATCTCGAATTGTCGTTCGCCTGGTTCCCTGACCCGGCGCCAGCCGTTGAGAATTTCGCGGCGTGATGCCTTTGGGAGCTTTTTGAGAAAATGTTTCAGCGACAGGCCTTCTAGGCTTGAAAACAGGTCGCTGAATTCTTGCACCGCTGCCTGGTTCGCGGTTTCGATATGTCCTGACAGAGTCCAGGTGATGACGCAGGTTTTTAGACTGCCGAGGATATTCTGAATGTAATTGGCGAGTTTTTCTATGTGTTCGACATGGTGCTGCAGGTGGTCACGGTTTAGCTTCAGGCTGGTTGCCATGCGATTGAATGAGCGGGCCAGGTTACCGAGTTCGTCGCCCTGCTCGGCTTCGATCTGAAAGCCGAGATCGCCGCCGGCAACGATATTGGCACCATCGCGAATCTGCCTGATTCTCGAAAGCAGAACCTTTTCTGTGAAGAAAATCGAAATGATCAGTGCTGCCACGAGAATCCAGCCGGTAGCGCTCAGATTACGCGCCCGGGCGTCTTCAATCAGCGACAGCATTTTTTCCTGAGAAACGCCGAGATAAATGGTCACCTGATCGCCGTCAGCCGTTTTGGCAATATTCTCGCGACCAATCGACCAGGTAGTCTTGCCGAACTTTATGTTGAAAAGGTCTTCTTTGCGAAGTGAATTGCGCAGATGTTCCTTTGCCAGTTCCTGGCGGTCAGAGTCAGACAGGGAAGACGCCACCAGGGTTTCTTTGACGGCTACGGCTGTGGCAGCCTGCAGATTGCGTGCTGTGCGCTTCATGCGCGTGTCATCGAGGCGTCTTCGCAACGACAGGCGACCAATAAGATCGCCAAGTTTGAGAACCGGCACCTCGGCACTCAGATACAGGCCGTCTTCGTGATATTGAACTTCGACCCTGGCAAGATGCTGGTTTGAATCGCGCATTTCTAGGGGTGCTACCCGCGAAGCTTCTGGGTGATCGCTTGAAATAACCGTGCCGTTGCGTAACACTACCCTCAGGTCAGAGAACCCGGTTTTGGCAATCAGGCGCTCGATTTCTTTCTGAAGCAGGTTGTTCAGACCGTAGCTTGAGTAGTTCATGATCTTCTCAGATTCTGCATAGAGCAGAGCGTTGTTGAGGAGCATGTTTTTTTCGGATTCCCAGTAGGATTTTATTGATTCGCGCAGCAGATCGAGGCGCTGTTGAAAAATTTCCCGCGTCTTTTCGTGAATGAGCGCGGTTGAAGTCTCGTTGATAACCAGCGCCAGGCTGGCAATCAGCATGAAAAGCAATACAATAAATTTGAAACGCAGCGAAATATAGATATTTTTCACAGGTCACCCACAATCAGAGCATCGTAATTTTGTGCGGCATGTTTATCGATCCAGGAGCTCTCAGAAGCAAAATTTAATGGCAGCAATTCGCCAACTATGGCCTGGTTGGCACTATTTCTGGTGCTGCTGGCGATGAAAGCGGTTGTCTGAGGTTTCATGAGCTGCAGTTCGATAACCGGCAGTTTGCCAGAAGACCGGGGCAGCGGAAACGGTATGAAAATAGCGTTCTTCAACATCGGCAAGTCTACCCCGGCCTCTGAAAAGGCACATTCTGGAACCCAGTGTGAGACAAACATCGCGTCGCCGGCGGCAAACACTTCCATGGCCAGCGACAGATCCGCCTCGACTGAAAATGGGTTAAGAAGCTCATCTTCAATGGCCTTATACAGCAGGGAAGGGGCGCACGGTTGCTCCCAGAACGGCAATTCTGGGCTGGCCCGGCCGGCTTTTTCGCCGAAAAGCATGCAGAAATTTCGCAGCGTGTTATTCGACAGCAGGCTTTCAAACCAGGGGAATCTCGCCCGATCATTCTTTTTAAGCTCCTGAAGAACTTTTCCAAATGTTTCGAGGTCTGGTGTTCTGTTTTTAAAAAGGTGGGCGATGCTTTTATTAACGGCAAGACCCCAGACCAGCTTGACTTTGCTGCCGGTTTTTTCATAGTTATCGGGCAGTTTCGCCGGGTCGATGCCTTCTTCTACCAGCAAAAAACCCTGCAGGTCGGCCGGAAAAGAAGCGTTTACCGGCTGCACGATCATGGAAAAATGCTTGCCAGTCTGCTGTTGCAGGTCAAAACTGATCATGTCGAGAAGGTTGGGCGCAAAGTCGATTCGCGAAAGCAGAGTGACTTCTGTGTCGGTCTGCGCTGACCCGGGCGCCGGCCAGCAAAAAAACGTGGCCAGGAACAGCAGATAAAAAGATATCCGCATGATTGCCGTGCCAGTTGCCTTCTGCCTGCAAAAATTCATGTTGTCAGCATAACACAGGCCAATTACAAGGTTAACCCCCATCTGACAAATTTATCAGATGCTCCAAAATGAAATGAATTGCTGCCATTACAGGTCACAAGCATGGTCGCGGCTTGCACTATTCTATGTAGAAGAGGCTTTTAAGCGGTTTTTCCTCGTTATTGATAGCTGCATAATTAAAGCTCCCCGGCTGCTATGCCGGGCCGTCGAACAGACTCTATTTGTTTTTGCAGGGTTAAATAATAAATGCGGGTCGGGGTATTGTCTGATAAATTTTCCTGGCCTTGAGTCGGGTCTAAATGGTAAGAACTTTCCTGCCGATAGGCAGAGTATTATGCATAAATTTAATTATTTAAATTGTTTTGTTTTCAGTGTGTTTCTGGCGTTGGTTCTGGCGCCGGCCGCAATAGCCGGTAATGCTGTGACCGTCGATACCGTCGCGACCGCCGGCGAGCATTTTCCAGCCGAGAAATCGGAAGTTATGAAGTATACAGACCCCGAAGAAATCATTCTCAACGATAATCTGGCGCAGATTGGCGGTTATTTCAGCCGGCCAAGACTGCTGAAGCTTCTCGGCGGCAGTCGCCGGGTTGTTCTGACTTTTGATGACGGCCCCCACCCCCGCACTACCCCGCAGGTTCTTGAAATCCTGCGGCAACGAAATATCAAGGCGATCTTTTTTGTTCTCGGGGTGCAGGCCCAGAAGTTTCCAGAACTTGTTAAACAGATTCACGATGAAGGCCATCTGATCGGCAATCATTCATACAGCCACAAGAATCTTGCTCAGGTAAGCTCTGAGAAGATGCACGACGAAATTAACCGGACCAGCAGGCTCATTGAAAGCATCACTGGCCGGCGACCGGCGTTTCTCAGGCCGCCTTACGGGGCCATGAACCGCAACGTGCTGCGGGCAGCCAAAACTGAAGGCATGGATATCGTGCTCTGGACAATCGACCCCAAAGACTGGCACAGCAAGAATGAATTATCAGTGCTGCGCCAGGTTGATCGCCAGATGGGTTTTAACGGTGGTGATCTCAGAGGCGGGGCCATTCTGCTGCATGACATTTACCCATCGACCGTTCGGGCGCTTGGCCCGATGCTTGATCGTCTGGCCGCCAATGAATACCGGGTGACCTCGATCGACCGGCTCGATAGCAGTTCTGCCACTTTCTGGGCCGCTGCCGAACCGAATCTTAGCCGCCAGGCTATCGGCAGGCAAAGTTTCAGGGTCGAAAATTCAGGAAACCAGATTCTGATCAACCTGCTGCGCGAGAAGAAGAAATCAGAGTCTTCAGCAATGGCGATGCTTAAAGCGCAGCGCCGCGGCAATTTTGTTTTGTTCTTAGCCCAGAATTCGTGATCTGAAGCAAACCACACCCGGTAATCTCTGTTCGCAGAGGTTACCGGGTTTCTTTTTCGCCCCGGATCAATCATTCGTTGAGTGAGGTTAATACCTGTTACCAGGCGTAAGAAGCTCGAGCCTTGCCTTCTGCAGCATTTATAAGGTTTGCCAGTGGCTGGCTTTAGAATATTGGAATTTTGTAAGCGCTCAGTAAACCGCATCTTTTTTTGCTGATTTTTTTGTGGCAATGT
>DAOPYA010000163.1:0-8816 GCA_035352635.1 Candidatus Rifleibacterium sp. | reverse complement strand
GTTTCTTTTCACTTCTGGTGCGTCTGATATTGAACTTAAATCTATGATTATTCTTGTGGCCGAAATCTTCCATGCCGCGCTTTTCAAATGTGTTCCTGTTCGCGCAGGGATCGCACTTGGCGAATTTTGTTTCAATCTTGATAAGTCTATGTATGCTGGACCAGCTTTGATTGATGCTTACAGAGTCGGCGAGTCCGCGCAGTGGCTTGGAATAACATTAAGTGAATCTGTTCATGGAATGGCGACTAGCTTGGGTATGAAGTCCAACGGTAAAGATGTTATCACAGGCTGGCCTGTGCCGCTAAAGAATTCAGAGCGACCTGGGTTTGTAGTCAATTGGCCAGTTATTTTTGCTCATGATTTGAAAGTGAAGCCACCGGTATCAGTTCATCAATTCTACATGGCTTTTGAACAGGCTTTTGGATGCTTTGATGCATTGGAACCGGCTGTGCAATCGAAGTATAAAAACACTGTTCGTTTCATGAACAAGCAGCTGAAGCTATACAGCGAAGTGTAATGCTTGCGCTGATGATGCAATTTATGTTTTGCATGCGTTCCAGAAAAAGACACAGAAAACGAGTCTAAGGGACATCGAAATTGCGCGTAAAAGATATGGTCTTATTGGAGCAAAACTATGAAAAACAATATTCAGGACTCTTCTGGCAACATTTTTCTTGATCTCGGCTATTCGCATGAAGATGCCGAAATTCTTAAAATGCGTGCTGACCTTATGGCAGAGGTTAGAAGATGGATCAGTGATAATAGTTTGACTCAGGCTGAAGCCGCAGAAATTCTGCAGGTCAGTCAGTCGAGAATTTCTGATCTCGTTCGCGGCAAATGGGAAAAATTCAGCCTTGAAATGCTTATTTTTCTTGCCATGCGCTCAGGGTTTAATCTGACTCTGAGCAAGGTGGCGTGACGTATCTTCACTGTGCTACGTAGCGCGGCCGGTTAGTTGTGCTGTTTTTAATTGGTTGATGATCGTTCGGCGTAGCAACTTTACAGACAGCGCTTGCATTTTGTTCAAAATTATGTCATGTTCATAAAAAGTGAACAAACATAAAAAATGAACAAAAGGCGTGGTGAAAATGGACTTTTCTGAAGAGAAGATTCTGGAGACAGCACTGAAGGTAGTGAAGAGCAATATTGCCGGCGCGAAAGTCTGCAAACCACTGCTCACTTCTTCCAGGCGCAAAGGTCAGGAAGTCTTGACGGTTGAAATCAAACTTGATTCCGTAAAGCTGAAGTATCGTGTCGAGATAAAGGTAGCTATTACAAAATCAGATAAAATGCTGCTTGCGATGAAAAATAAGGAGACTGGGTTGCCGGTAATGCTTATGACACAGTATGTAAACCCGGATATGGCAGAAGAGCTGAAGCAGATTGGGCTTGAATTTGTAGACTCAGCGGGGAATATGTTTATAAACCAGCCCCCTGTTTTTGTTTTTATCAAGGGCAATAAACTGAAAGAGCCTGTCAAATGCGCCATTAAAAGAGCTTTTAAGAAGGCTGGGCTCAAGCTGATTTTTGCACTGTTAACCACGCCGGGGCTTGAAAACGCCACTTACCGGGAAATTGCTGTGGCGGCCGGGGTTTCTTTGGGGAGCATCGACTATATTATGGCCGAGCTAAAAGAAATGGGTTATCTTCGTAGAAGGGGAGATAACAGCTTATACCTGGCACAGAAGGACGATCTGGTAAGACGATGGGTGATGGCATACCCCGAGCAACTCCGCCCGAAACTGACTCTTGGGACATTCCGTGGCCCGGAAAAGTGGTGGTTGCATGGCAGGCTGCCATCTCAAGATACCATGTGGAGCGGTGAAGTCGCAGCACACAAAATGACTGATTATCTGCATCCGGAGACAGTAACAATTTATTGCAGACCACAGAAACTGAATGGTTTGTTATTGAGCAACCGACTCAGTAGAGATCCCGTCGGAAACATTGAAATTCTGGAGAAGTTCTGGAATAATGATGATAAGAGTGCCTCCAGCGAACTGGTTCATCCGCTACTCGTTTACGCAGACCTGATTGCATCTGGAGACCCAAGAAACGCCGAAGCAGCAGAAAAGATTTATGAACAACACATCCTTCAACTTATCAGGGAAAATTGATTCTCAGATAACAGAAGTCCTGGCTAGCTTACATCGAGCAGCGGCCGCGCTTGATATTCCTTTATTTGTTATAGGGGCATTTGCTAGAGATTTGCTTCTTGAGCACTGCTACAATATCAAGCCAACCAGGAAAACCTCGGATCTTGACCTGGGGGTAAAAGTTGCGGGCTGGGATGATTTTGAGAGACTCATCGGTTATCTGGGCAGAGAAGAAGACTGTTCACGCGATCCGAAAAACGCGCAGCGAATTTATCTCCGCTCTGTGCCTGTTGATATCGTGCCTTTTGGCCAGATATCAGATGACCAGCATAACATTTTCTGGCCTCCAGAACGGGCATTCAAAATGAGTGTTCTGGGGTTCCAGGAGGCATACGAAAGTTCAATCAGTATAATGCTGCATGAGGCTCCTGAACTGTCGATCAAGATTCCGACATTACCAGGCCTGGCTCTGTTAAAGATTATTTCATGGAATGAGAGGTTTCCCGAAAGAGGCAAGGATGCCCTCGATCTGCTGCTCATAATGGATAACTATAGTGAAACCGGCATTGAAAACCGACTGTATCAGGAAGAATCACTGCTGAATGAAGAAAATTTTGATCTCAAGAATGCCTCAATAAGACTGCTTGGTAAAGACATGGCGAAGCTTGCAACCTCGGAGACGTATGATACCGTTAAGTCCATACTTAAGAATGAAACAGATAAAGAAGGCCTGAACCGACTTGCCAACAGCATGCTAAGCATAAAAATAAACTACGACAATCAGCTGAACTCAATCATGCTGAAGTTGGCAAAACTAAGACAGGGTTTTAATGAGCGTTAGTGTCCGACGATTGAACTGCTGGCTTAAGCCTTGTGAGAGATTGAGTTTGCCGGTTTTGATTTCGCTGCGCTACGTAGCGCAGCGGAAAAACAGATAGTAGCTACACGCAGATCTTGATTTTTTAGCAGCGGAGATGTATCCTATTCTTGAAGAGAAAGACTGGTTCGGGATTTGAACCAGGTCAATGAAGCCTGGTTGGTATAGATTTGGGTATAGAAAATGAATGCTTATTTTGAAAATCCCTTATTTTAAAGGAGTTTGGTAGTAAATTTAAGTCCCTGCTCGGGAGCTCAAAGTTAATCTTGGCAAGTCCCAAGAAATCCATAAAACCCGCCCACAAGGCGGGTTTTATGCTATATGGTTGTCTCCGTTCACTCAGGCACATCATCTGGTTTACATTGACCCGATCGAAATAGAAGGTTCCCCGGGTGAAGAATACGTCAGGCGCATTGAAGATGATATAAAAGACGCGAAGCTGCCACCTGATTATGTTGCCAGGTACATGAGAAGATTTTTAAACAAACAGTAGATTGGCTGATGGGAGGCAAGATGAATAATCAGATTGTGTGTGACCCTGATATAATGTTGGGCAAGCCTGTTATTGCCGGGGCTCGTGTTACTGTTGAACAGATTCTTGATAAGTTAGCCAATGGTGAAACCTGGGACGATCTGATTGCCGCTCATCCTCAATTGACGCGCGAATCTATTTCTGCAGCCCTTAAGTTTGCAGCAGACGCTCTGCGTGTCGATATGATTTATCCGTTCAAGAACCAAGATGACTGATTGACTTTCTTCGCTGCGCTACGTAGCGCAGCTGAGATACCATCTTGTTTATCTCCAGAAAGTATCATATAATTATACTTATTGGAGATAAAAAATGTTTAAAGACCACGCCATGCTGATGCACGAGCTTCGGGAGTATGCGTCTCCCAAGGCAAAGATCACCAGGCTGATCAAGTCTGGCGAGATCATCCAGGTGCGCCGGGGTATTTTCCTGCCGACCGCTGATCGTGGGTATTCGCTCAAAAGCCTGGCCGCGATCGTCTACGGGCCCTCATACATTTCGTTTGAATCGGCGTTGAGCTATTACGGGCTTATTCCAGAAAAGGTCAATGCCTTAACCAGCGCCACTTTCAAAAAGAACAAGAATCGCATTTTCCACACGCCGCTGGGCGACTTTTACTATTATTATCTGCCTGCGGCGGCTTATCCATATGCTGTTAAATGCGAGCAGGAGGGCGGTTCGAACTTTTTGATCGCGTCGCCGGAAAAGGCCCTATGTGATCTTCTTTTCCGCGCCGGCCGTGTGGGCAGCTGCGAGGCCTTGCGCAAGTTACTGCATGAAGACTGGCGAATTGAGCCTGGCAGCCTGGAAACTCTTGATTTTGCCACTTTTGAGTTTCTCGCACCACTTTACCGGAAAACCGTTTTCAAGCATCTGCTCAGACTTCTAAAAAAGGAAGCATGATTATGAACAGCGCCATACAAAGCATGCTGGAACGCTACACCTGTGCCAGTATCGAAGATTATCGCAACGCGCTCAAGGAAATAGTTCAGGAGCTGGCTTTGCTTGGGCTATATCGCGGCGGCTTTTTCAGTCATGCCGCGTTTTACGGTGGTACTGCCCTGCGCATCTTTTATGGTCTCGACCGCTTTTCAGAGGATCTCGATTTTACTCTGCTTCAACCTGACCGGTCTTTTCAGCTTTCAAAGTTCATCGGTCCGCTGCGCGATGAACTTGCATCTTTCGGCCTTGAAATGACAGTTGAAGAAAAGGTCAAGAGCAACCAGTCGGCAGTCCGGTCGGCTTTCATCAAGGGTGGCACCCAGCTGCATCTAATCAAGATCGCTGCGGTGAAGCCTCCTGTCAGTGGCGTCAATCCTGATGAGCAGCTGCGCATTAAAATTGAGCTCGATACTGATCCCCCGCCCAGTGCCGGAGTAGAGCTTAAATATCAGCTGTTGCCCGTGCCCTATTCAGTCAGAATGTATGATGCTCCCTCCCTTTTTGCCGGAAAAGTCCATGCACTGCTTTGTCGTAGCTGGGAGAACCGGGTAAAAGGGCGCGATTTTTACGATTACGCCTGGTATCTCTCCAGACGAACGCCATTGAACATGGCACATCTTGCCGCACGTCTTCGCCAGACCGGTCATCTGGCAAAAAACGAAGAGCTTGCCGGCAATGATCTGGTAGAAAAACTGTTGGCCCGCTTCCAGCAGGTAGACTTTCAGCAGGCCCGCAAGGATGTTGAACTGTTCGTGAGCGATCCCAAATCATTGGCCCTGTGGTCAGCAGACTTCTTCACCGGAATCACCCGCGATTTCCTGAAAACAGGTAAGACCTGATCCCCAAAGGAGAAAGAAGTTTCGTTATAGCATATTTTATAATATCGCGATTCGCGATTTGAGATATGCTGCAGGCCTGGGCTGATTATCTTGATAAGCTGAAGACTACACAAGCTGTATAGATAGTTGCTTACCCATGACTTTTGCGATTCGTTCAAGTGTTTTGATAGTCGGGTTGCCCTTAACCGGATTCTCAAGGCGCTGATAGGATTGATAGCTCAGGCCCATTCGCTGCGCTATCTCAGACTGAGACAGCTTGCCTCTAAGCTCGCGAATCTGCCAGGCAATCAAAATGTGCGGCAGAACCTCGACGGGATACAATCCTTTTTTTGCTGCTGTTGGTTTCGGCAGCGGCATACCCCGCGCCACATCGCAGGCCAATGAAGCATTCAGAGCTTCATGAGCCATCGCAAGGGCTTCATCAACGTCTTTCCCTATAGTTATAATGTTCGGAAAATCGGGAAAGGTGACACCATACAGGCCATCTTCAAGCTCGATTCTGCAGAAATATTTCATAATTATACCTTTATTCCGGCTTCTTTCAGAATTTTTATCGCCCATGCGCCCAGATCGGCAGAACCATGAACAGGAACCGGCACCGGCACCGACCTCGAACCTTCCTTCACCATTACGTGATGTGAGCCAGAGATTCTATCTAATTTCACGCCATGCTGCTGCATTATCTTGACTACCTGTTTTCCTGTCATATTATAAATATACAGCTTATATGTTGTATTGTCGATCTTCAGCAAGCGCTTGCCGGTATGACCCTGCAACGGCTTGTTAATCATTGTTTCAAAAAACACCTAAACGGTAGAATGCGGGTTTTAGAGGATAAAAAGTACATACCTCGGAACGCGCTTGCCCATGAGGCTTTCATGTTGAACCCGGCCGGGGAAAGTAAGACAGGGCCCGGCAGATAGACTCAGAATTCTCTTGAAAGTCTGCCGGGCTTTTCATGAAACTATGACAGCAAAATATCTTGAGCTTGCTGGCCAGAAAACTGAAGCTGAAGTTAACGCTGATTGCGTTCCTTCTGGAGTCACCCTTATTATTGATATCGGTGGCCCCTGGTGTGATTCAGCTACTTTTGTTTCCGGAAACAGACACACTCAAATCGGCGATGTCGATGTAGAACTGATAGAAGTTAAATAGCTCATGTAACCTTGAAATGCACCCTGCTGGCCACCCCTGAAAAGAAGAACGAGAAGTCGTCGTTGCCGGCGACTTCTCGTTCTTTTTAATTCTTACTTGATATCCTTACTTGATATCGCGGTAATAGCCCTCACCAAAGCTTAACGAGAACAAACGATTTTCTTCGGTCGCTTTCAAGCTGTAGAAAGTAACATTAATCTGGGGATACAGCAATTTTCCGTCAACGAGATGAGATTTATAAGCTTTCGGATTGGCTGTCGATAATGTCTTCCAGAGGCTGTTATCCGTCTTGCCTTCGATCTCGCCAAGAGCTTTGCGAATATTGCTATGTGTTTTCGTCACCATCGTCGCAAGGGAGGGGCCAACCTCACGCGGACTGCTGTAGCTTGTATAGTTCAATTGCACAACGATATCTTTCAGGAAATCGCCTTCATAAGAACTGCGAGACAAAAATTGGGTTACGTCTTTTTCAAGGCCGGCAAAGAACATGGTGATGGTGTGTTTCTTGAAGAAAACGAAACCGCTCGAGATTTTATGCTTGAACAGCATTTCGCCTTTGTCCCAGTTCTTGATCAACATTTCGATCGCGGCTGTTTCACGGTCAAGGGATTTTTCGTCCTTCCCTTTTACAATCACGTATCCATAAGTGGCTGCTTGTAAAGCGCCCGACAACGCCACAACAAAAAACATCATCAGAAAACCAACAAAGAGCTTTTTTGTCATCTCATACTTCTCCTAAAAAAATTCGTATAAGTATTTTACCCCAAAAAAGGGAAATACGGAATACCCCGAAAAATACCGAAAAATAGCGCTGCTATTTTGGGGCGTGTTTAGCCCATTCCGTTGGCATTGCTGTCATTTTAAAAAGTCTGAAAAGTTGTAGGCCAGAACGACTGAATGACTTTCTTTGCGGCGCTACATAGCGCATTAGATATACTGGCTGCCGTTCATCAGCAGGAAAGACTTGTCAATGCATCTTTTAACAGGCTCGGCATAGCTTGGCGGCAGCGTAAATTTGTAAATCTTCTCGTCGCTTATCAACTGAATTTCGCTGTAAGAATATAGCGAGCCTTTTTTCTGGATAATCTGAATCTCTTCGACCTGTTTTGACTCAACTTTGAAACCCTCTGGTTTGCCCGGGTACAGCTCTCGGTAATCAAACTCGGCATCGCTCATTCTGATTTCTACCCTCATTTGCTTGACATACCGGAAGTAAAGTTCACTGATAATAATCATGCCAAAGAAAAACAGATCGAGCGTAAGCAGCCAGCCGGGAACGCTTCCCCGATGCCCCTTTGGACCCGAGAAAAAGGCGCTAATGATCATAAGCAGAGCAAAAACACAGCCAAACTTGTTCTCTGGGACGTAGGTCGAAAGCGCGTAAGGTATGCTGAAGCTGATACGCAATTGCTTCTCGCCCTGCTCAATTTTTATCTGCTCAGGAATACGAACAGAATCAGAAAGAATCTCATCCTGATTATTGATCAAATGCTCATAATAAGGCTGATTCAGCTCATCCCAGTTGCGGCCGGGAGTTGTCTCAACAATTGAGTGAACGTCGCTGTGTTCCTTGTCTTCAAGATTGAGATACAGTCTGGTCTTCAGCGCAACCGCCAGTTTCTCGGCACAGGCGCGAACTGGCAGTATATTCCTGTGCTTGATAATTTTCATCTCAGAGCCTTCGGTAAAAAGCGAAAGCTGATGTATCCATTTCCATTCATTGCGGCCCCTGGTATCCTTGCCCGTAATCGCCTGGACCTTGTATAAAATCAGATAGTCAACTTCTGCAGGCGAGATCTCGCGGTTTTTGATGCTGAACCGGCCACCAGGCAACGCTTCAAAAGCAACCTTGCAAACAACAAAAGGGTCTTTGTCAGCCGACCATACAAGTTCATTTTCACTAAGCTGGTCTTCATGAGGGTTTTCGTTAGAAACATTATTTGACCGCTCTGATCCCATAAACTACCTCTTTTTTTGTTTTTTTAATTATACCAAGTTTGCCAATTTTTAGAATAAAAAAGATTCCATCGTTGTGGCAAACCGCTATTTCAGAATGAATCGCTCAAGTATGCGCTTTCAATTTCGTTAAGGGCTTTTTTTATGCCCTGTTCGTTGATACTTCGAATATTGCTGTCGAACCGAGATTCTGATGACCCGGAGTATCGGCCCAGCAATATTGGCTTGAGAACCGTCAGTAAATTATTGAAAGGGCGCGTGTTAAAATCAGTTTCTTCATCCTGACAGCAAAAACGACATCACAAACATTGCTGCGAGGATAATTATGGTGATACTGACATACCAGAACAGCGAAGAGGGGATTTTTTCGCCAGCAGTCAGCGGTTCGTTTGATGAATAAGTTATTGTTACTGAATTTTTCG
>DAOPYA010000162.1:0-8849 GCA_035352635.1 Candidatus Rifleibacterium sp. | reverse complement strand
GGTCGCCGAAGACAGCGAATTTGCCGCGCATCTCAGAATTCAAAAAAGAGCTTTTGACCCAGAAGTTTCTTGGGATTTCAAAGTCAAAGCGGTAATTCAAGGTGTCAAAGAAAAAATTGACCGGCTGGCGTTTCTTGAAAAGCTCTGAAGACAGGTTAAACTTGCCGCGCGGCACGAAGACATTGCCATGCAAAACCGGGTTATAAAGGTCGCCGGTTATGGCCACCGAAGCGCTGGCATTGCTCAGTTCAAGATTCATGAAGCTGAGGTCGAGTTTTTGACCACTGATATTTGCTGAAATTGAACCAAGTGAATTGCGAAAATCGACCTGGCCTGTGCCGTAGAGCTTGCCACGGCCAAGACTGGCTTCAAGTCTGTCTATATTGATGACTCGATCATCCGTCGACATCAAAAAATCAACGTTGGTCAATGGTTTGCGCATGTTGCTGAAAGCCAGTTCGCCGGCAGTAAGGTGCAAATCGCCGGCGATTTGGGGGCTGCCCGGCTTGCCCGACAATTTAAGATCGGCTTTCATGGTGCCGCTGGCCTCGCGAAAAACCTGGGGCAGATAAACTGCGAGGTCAGCGATTGGGCCCTCGGGCACAAAAACGTGAAGATCAATATTCTCGGGTTTAAAATCAGCATTCAGATCGACCCGGCCCTTAAGGTTGAATGAGCTGGCGGTAAGCTTGACAAAGGCTTCATTGATATCAATTCCGGTTTTGTCGCCATCAATTATGGCGCGAATTTCAGGTATTTTGCGGCCCTCGGCGACAAATTCCTCAATTTTTGCCGATGCCTTCAGCCTGACGTTTCCTGAATCGCCAAACAGGCGGGCTTCGGCCGACAGGCTTCCATCGTAATTCCAGTTGGGCAGATTGAAGAAACTGCCAAGGGCTTTAACCGAAAAGTTGCGGCCGCTAAGCATCAGGGCCACATTTTTGCCGGGAGTGAACACCCCCTCGACGCCAACCACGCCCTGCCGGTATTTTAATTCGAGTGATCGAACCTCTACGCCGTTGTTCTGATAAATAATCTGCAGCGGGCGATTAGAAACGATCACGTCGTTGTCTTTCTGCATTCGCAATGATTCTAGCTGCAAGTCGATAACATCAGGGGCGCTCGAAGCAAGGGCTCCCTGCATCGTGCAGTTACCGGTGGCTTGAAGTCCGCCGTATTCAAAGGCATTGCCACCAAACATATCTTGAATGAAGGTTAAATCTGTCTGATGCAAGGTCAGTTTCGCCGAATATGGCAACCGACCTTGCCAACCCAGTTCACCACTTATTTTTAGACCCAGTTTGTCAAATTCGCCATTGCTGATCTTTAAACCATCGTTGTCAATAGCAACTTCGCCGCCAAAATTGCCCAGATCCCGGTTATGCATTTTGATATCCCGGGCAAAAACCGTAAAAGCGCCCTGGCGCTCGCCTGCAACCCATTCGAGGCTACCCTGGGCGTTCAGTTCGCCGGCAAGACCAGGAAATCGCTTCTGAATAAAAGCTACCCGGTTCAAATTAATGCCTTCAGCTTCGAGCGAACCACTAAAATGGTCTCGGTCGTTCACCTGCCCGCTCAGATTCACCGACCCGGCGAAGCCTTTGATGAAAAGACTTTTAATATCGACCTGCCTCGCCATGGTGCTGCCCTCGAGATAGAGGCTATCAAGGTTCTCACCAGCCAGAACCAGTTTATGGCCCTCAAGAACGAAGTTCCAGGCATTTGCGGCATTTTGTCTGGCATAGCTGATGTTTCCGCCGATTTCGCCACTTGAAGCCTCTTTGGCAAGTTCTCCGGGAAAAAACGACTGCAGCACGGCCATCGGCAGACGTTGAAAACTCAGACAAAAAGCCTTGATATCGCCCGTGAGAATATTGATCGAGATAAAGCCATCCAGCATACCCTTTTCGGATTGTTGAATGACCATGGGTGAAAGGGTCAGGCTAGTACCGCGCAAACTGAGTCGTGAACGAAAAGATTCGACCTCATTACCCATGATTGCCAGCTTCCCGCCAAAAAGATCGCCGGTAACGACCGGTTCGTTGAGTGGGCCGGCGATATTCGCGTAGAGAGAGACGGCACCTGAAGCAATTCGACCCGGAACCGAAAAGAGGGCGAGATTAACCTTTTCGACTTTGACCCCGGCCGCAAATTTTTCGCTGGTGATTAAGCCGTCAAGAGCAATCTTGCCGCCGCCCGGGAATCTGGCAATCGGGTTGGCAAGGTTCCATTTTTTGCCGGTGCCGTAGATGCGGGTCGTTAATTCTTCGGGTTTTACATTATAGAAATTACCATCATGCATGCTCAGCTTAAGGTCGTAGGTGGTGCTGGCAGGGTTTTGCAGATCAAAGCCAAGCTTAAATGGGCCGTTGCACCTGCCGCTGAAGGGTATGTCAATAAAGGGTTTCAGTTTCTGGATATCGATTTGTTCAAGAATGCCGCTCACCGAACCCTGCCATTTGCGTGGCCCGAAGACCCATGCTGTTGTGCTGGCAGTCAGGTCACCGATTTCAGTCTTGAGACTGCCATTCAGGGTCAGTGCCTCGTCTTCATCCAGCATCCAGGTCAGTTCGGCGCTTTTGATGCTTTTGCCCTGATAGCGCCACTCATGAGCTAAGGCTGACCCATGGCCGATCAACCGTTCGCGGTTGCCACTGAAATTACCCGAAAAATCAATTGTGCCGGGTTCGGTTTCGTTCAGGTTGATATCGAAAAGTTTAAAAATCTTTTTATTTAGCTGCAAATTTCGGCAGGCGACTTCGCCTGAAAAATCCTGCATTTTTTCGGCATCACCTGCCCAGTTGCCGGATAATGCGATTTCGCCATGACCAATTTCGGCTCGCAGTGCCCCACCCCATGGCTTGCCCACTTCTTTATTGAGGTTTAAATCGACATTACCCTTCAGACCCGCCCAGTTGAATGAGCAGGAAGCCACTTCAACATTTCCCTTCAGTTCATAATTCAACAGCCTGGCCAGACTGGCGGCAGGTTTTCGAATGCGCCGGGCCAGATTGCCGCGATAAGTAAGGTTGACCGAGGCACCGCCGCTGAGAATATTGAGGCCAAAGCGGTGCGACAAAAAGATCAGCGGTATGAAACTTGAAAAATTGCCTTCGTGCCAGCGAAAATTTATGCTGGCCTCGCCTGTATTGATGCCGAGCATGGCCTTCAATTGCGAGAAGCCGCCCAGCGGGCCGTTGGCAAATGACATTTCGACGTCAGCATTGTTGCGATTTCTGATGAAGGCAGCCTTAAAATCTGGAATATTGAAAACACTGACCGAGGTATTGAGGCTCAACCCCTTTACAATTACTTCCCGGGCGGGCAGGGCCAGCAGTTTAACGTCGCCTGAAGCGTTTTCGGGTTTAGGAGCGGTGGCATCGAATTTGAGGTTGCCGAGTTGGATTTTTTCGATCACGGCACGGCTGAAATACAGATCGAGCGGGCCGCTCCCCGACGCCAGAAAAATCGTGGCCTCTTCGGCTTCTATAAAGGGTTTTTCGCCTGGCATCATCACCTTGAGGTTTTTGGCCAGAATTGTGTGGTCAGGGAAATTAATATTCAGGTTTTCGGCATCAAAATCTATATCGTGAAAGCTGCGGGCAAATTCTCTGACTCGGGTCAACAGGCGGTTCGGCAGGTTAAAAGACTGTTGCCAGACATAGTAAAGCCCACCGGCCAGCGCCAGGAATAAAATCAGGATAACAACGAAGAGTTTGCGTATTCTTCTTTTCAAGAGTGAGGCCTGCGCAGGCCAGCAGCCGCGCAAAAGGTTTCCTTAAGGTTAAAGATGCGGTTCAATGCGTGGCGCGATTGTACCACAGCAGCTGCGCAATAGCAAATAGGGTAAATTTTTTAAAAAAGCGTACATAAAAAGAACCCTGCTCAAAGAGCAGGGTTCTTGAAATTTCTAATTACTTGCCTTTGGCTACGAGATCTTTGAGATCTTTGCCGGCTTTGAATTTTACAACTTTCTTTTCGGGAATGTTGATAGCTTTTTTAGTCTGGGGGTTAACGCCTTTGCGGGCAGCGCGCTTGGCTACTTCAAAAGAACCGAAACCGATCAGCTGAATTTTGCCACCTTTTTTGAGGCTTTCTTTGAAAGTTTCGAGCATTGATTCGAGAGCTTTCTGGGCAGTTGCCTGATTAACGGCGGCTTTCTGGGAAATTTCTTTTACGAGATCAGCTTTATTCATCGTGAGGTCTCCTTGTTGGTTGGAAAATGATAGCCTGATTATAATTACCTGTTTCGCTATATGTCAATACCTTTTTAAAATATTTTTTCTCTGTCAATGCCATCAGCAAAGGTTTTTTCTGTTTAGTCTAAAGTATATTTCAAACCACGCCTGATTTTTATGCCCTATAGAGAAAGAAGAGAGAGTCTAATAACCATTTATCGAAATAATTCACCCCTGCAATTCTCGGTTGGTATTGAAACCCCTATCAACAATTATGATTTTTATAAACGAATTTTCCTTTTTGAGGTGAAGCATCGGCCTATCAGCCGGGTTTGTTTTTGACCGAGAATTGCTGAATTCACCAAGTGATGCTTGATTTTTATCTCGTTTGCATGTATTCAAGTATAAACGGGTAACTTACATTATGCGATTTTATTGAGATTGATACAGCACCCCCCGTCGATGCGCTAACAAAGCAAAAACGACAACAAACACTATAAAAGGCATCGTTCGCGGGGTTGACGACAATGCAGTTGAGGGCTGAGCAAAAAATTTAAGAATATTGCAAGCATTGCAAGCGTAAAAATATATAAAAACGGGGTTTTCCATGTCTTATGGCTTGATTTTGGTTTTGTTTCTGTTTTTTCTCGCGGTTATTACTGCCCGGGTTGTTAAAGCCTTGTTTCCGCCTGATTCAAATGCCTCGCAAGACTCAGGCATTCGAAAATTAGGGGTTAACCCGGCCGAAACGACTTCAAACCAGGCGCCGCCGCACAGTGATCCGGTTTTTTATGAAGAAACCAGGCGGGTTGAGCAACCGCGTCGTAAGAGCGCTCTGGCAAATCTGCTGAGCATTTTCGTGTTGGGCGGTTGTGTTTATTTTGTCTACGAGAACCAGGAACTGATTAAAGGTTACTTGCCGCAAGGCGCTGCTTCAGCTGCGATGCAACCGGCCAGAACCCAGATAACCCCCGCCCAGATCGAAGGGCATACGGTGGTCGATGGCATCAACTGGTTCAAGATTGTGGCCACCAGTACCGAGGGAGTGCCTTTTCAAGGCTGGATATCTGAAATGGCCATCAAGGATCAGCCGCCCAAAGAAAACAAAGCGGCTGATGAAATGATGAAAAAGCTTGGCCTGCCAACGGTTCGCGAACGCGCTGAATCGCTTAAAAAGCTGCAAAAAGTCGGCGATGCCCTGAAAACCTCGCTCAAAGATATGCGCCCGGGTCAGAACTGAACGCCTGCTAATCTTTTGTTTTAATTTACTCAACTGCTCCCGCCCCCATGCCGATAATATTCACAAATATTTTATGGGGGACTAACCTATGTCTTTGCGAAAACCACGCAATCTGGTTCTACTGGCCGTGTTCCATCTTCTGATGCTGGCAGCTTTTCTGCCCGGCTGCAAAGAGGGCACCAAAACTTCCCCCGTTTCAGCAATTCTCACGGCAGACCCCACCGGTCAGGGCACCTTGATCAGTAATGCCGAAGACGCCATTCATACCATTTCGGGTGTTGTTTCATCCCAAACTACCTCGAACAATATTTCTGGCATCGAAGTCGGTCTGTATCTGAACAAACAACTGGTCGCCAAGACCCTTTCGACCTCTGACGGCCAATTCTACTTCGCAAAAGTTCCCCCGGGGCTTTACGAACTCACTTTCGGTTCAAGCAAGGCGATTGCTGACTTTGCTTCGTCAACCTACATTCTGCGGGTTCTCGAAGATGGTTCAACTCAGCCGACTGCCCCGGCCGTAAAACTGGCGCCGACCAACCAGGAAAGACTGAAGGTTCAGGCGAAAATTCAGGGTGAAGTTGTAGTGAACGGTGCCGGCACCAAGCTTGCGAACATAAACGTTGATCTAGTTGACGGTTCAAATTTTGTGGTAACTTCGTCGCTGACCGACAGTGTCGGCCATTTTGTTTTTGAAAGCATCGGAACCGGCACCTATACCATAAAAGCCGGCAAGGCTTCGGCTTACAATGAAGAACCTCAGCAGGTCACCGTGCGTGAAGACGGCGTTGTTTCGCCGCTCTATTCAGTTTTGTCAATGACTTTGACGCCAACGCAGAGCAAATACAACATTGTCGGCACCCTGATCTCGCAGTTCAATTCAGAAAAACTGGCCAATGCCACCGCTTCGTTATACCTCAACGGGGCGCTTCAGGAATCAACCCGCACCACATCTGACGGTCAATTTTACTTTGCCCAGTATTCTGCCAATCTTTATGAAATCCGTTTCTCGCTGATCAGCTATAAAGACAACAGCATTTTCTTGAGAATTCTTGAAGATGGCAAAATGTCGCCCGAAAACCCGATTATCAAACTTGAACCGGTTAACCCCCAGGACATCAAGATTGAAGCCAAAATCGAAGGCGAAATCGTTGTTTTTCAGGCCGGAACCAAGCTTGCGAACATCAACGTTGAACTGTTTGATGAATTGAACAATTCAATTTCGACAGCTTTGACCAACAATCAGGGTTACTTCAGCTTTGACAAACTGGTGATCGGCACCTACCGCATCAAGGCCGGCAAGGCTTCAATTTACGATATTGATGACAAAACCTCTGTAACCATAAGAAACGACGGAGTGGTTTCGCCCCGTTATGCGGTCATAGCCTTAAAACCCAGCCCGGTCGAAACAACCTACCAGATTCAGGGCACGGTTATCTCACAAAGCACTTCTGAAAAACTTGCGAACGTCGTTGTAACACTCTTTGACAAAGACAAAAACTATGTTGATGAAACCCGAACCACTTCAGACGGGCTATTCTACTTCTCAAAACGTTCAACCGGTCTATACGAAATTGCCTGCAAACCCCTCAATGATGCATATTACCCGGCAACCTTGACCTTGTGGTTGCTTGATGGCGGGGTTATGTCACCGGCGAACCCCATAGCGAAGCTTGAATCTAAAAACCCTCTCAGTAATAAGGTTTCTGCCAAGGTTGAGGGCGAAGTAGTTGCTGCCGGCACTGGCAAACCGCTTGCCAACATTAATGTTGAACTTAAAGACCTGACCGGCAAGCTCGTTTCAACAGTATTGAGCAGTTCGCAGGGCACCTTTTCTTTTGAAAACCTCGGAGCCGGATCCTACAAAATTTTTGCCGGAAAAGCTTCGATTTACACGCAAGACTCTGAAGATATCGATATTTACAATGACGGCGTTGTATCACCCCGTTATGTCAGATTAACCCTTGCACCAGAACCAATAACCATTTTTGCGCTGACCGGTTATGTGCGCAATCAAACCAACAGCGGCCTGCCTTATCTTGAAGTTAAGCTTTTTACTAAATCAGACCTGACTGATGTGCCGGTGATCACTAGAACTACCGGCGATGGCAAATTCTTTTACGACAATCTCGGCAGTGCCGGTATGTATTACCTGGTAGTGTCTTCAAGCGTGAATACTGCCCAGTCGCAGCCTTACCCGATCAGAATTTTAACCGATGGCACGACTTCACCGGCGTCGATCGAGATCATTGTTACCCGTTCAGAAAACATAGAACTTGCATCGCAAACCGGCACTGTCTATGACGCATTCAGCGGTGGTTTTGTTGAATACGCTTCGGTCAGAATTAATGGAAATGATGCCGGCGTAACCGACAAAAACGGTCGCTTTTTTCTGCCAGATCTCACGGTTGGCACCTATAAAATCGAGATTTCTAAATTTGGTTATGAGACTTTGAATTCATCATTTGAACTGAAAACCGGCAATGTTACCATTCCAACCAAGCTTGAATACCCATTACTGCACAACATGAAGACGGGTTACGGTTCGATCGCCGGCCGCCTGGTTGATGAAACCGCGCCTGGTTTCCCGGGGGCACCTGACCGCTTTGTTCGGCTTTACAAATGGATTCAGGTAACCAAGTCCTACGAAAAACTTGTGGAAAACGCCACGACAACCATTGAGGTAACCGACTGGGAAGTATCAGACAACATTCTTTCGACGAAAACCGGGCTCACCGATGCTTCGCAAGATATGGACATGGCCGGGGCCTTCAAACTCACCCATCTTGAGCCAGGTAATTACGTTGTTTATATAACCAGGTCAGCGACGGCTCCCGGATTCGATAATGTTTCCCGAAGGCACATCAGAATCGGCGAACCTTTAACATGGAGAGAAATAGACTCTGGTGCTGATGCCGGCTTTGAGGTCGAAATACGCAAGATTACGGTTGAAGATGGCAAAACTACCTACTGGACAAACTTTGAGCAACCCTTTGACGGTAATTGATAAGAAGGCTATAGAATGATTAAACAGATAAAGAAGGCTGGAATTGTGCTTGGAGTCGCGATGTTGCTGCCCTGCCTGGCGAACGGGCAGGTGCTTGAAGCGTTGCCTGATTCCGGGGAAACTGCCGGCCCGGTCGGCGGCAAAATGGTGGTCGAGGCGACGGGTGGGCCCGGAACAACTCTGTTCGGCAGCGTTGGTCTGGCTACCATTGCGGTGCCGGGCTATAAAAAAGAACATACGGTTGGTGTTTCTTATAAAACCAGCAACACCACCGGCGATATGTCGATCGGCGGCAAAAACTACCGGGTCGAAAAAGATGAAAAGCTCACAGGCATACGCTATAACGTGAAGCCCAACCTGGAGCTTTCGGTTAACAATCTGCATTATGAACGATCTTCAGACCCGGCTCTTTCGGGTGTAGATACCG
>DAOPYA010000161.1:0-8999 GCA_035352635.1 Candidatus Rifleibacterium sp. | reverse complement strand
CAACATTGCCACAAAAAAATCAGCAAAAAAAGATGCGGTTTACTGAGCGCTTACGGATAAACCAATGCGTGGCCATGGACTGATGCAGGCTATTGCTAGAGTAAACCGTGTCTACAAAGATAAGGAAGGCGGATTGATAGTTGACTACATCGGCATTGCCAACGAACTGAAGCAGGCTCTCTCTGTTTATACCCAGAGTGGTGGTAGAGGCAAACCCGCTTTTGACCAAGAGGAAGCTGCATCTGTGATGATGGGCAAGTATGAAATCGTGGTGCAGATGTTCAAAGAGCAACCACATGACCATGGCCAACCACGAGGCTTTGATTATAAAAAGTTTTTCTCATTGGCGGCCAAAGAGAAGCTGTCTTTCCCTATTATTGCAGCGAACTACATTTTGGGGCTTGAAGACGGCAAGAGCCGGTTTTGTAATGCAGTAACCGCACTAACCCGAGCCTTTGCAATATCGGTTCCACATCCTTATACCGCTGACATTCGTGATGATGTCGGACTGTTTCAGGTAATTAAAGCCAGAATCGTCAAGGTTACCCAGAGCGGCAAAGCCAAATCAGACGAAGAAATCGAAACCGCCATCAGACAGATACTTTCAAATGCTGTGGTCGCAGAAGAAGTCGTCGATATTTTTGATGCGGCAGGCATCAAGAAGCCTGATATTTCGATACTATCGAACGAATTTCTCGAAGAAATACGGGCTATGGAGCACAAGAATCTGGCGTTTGAGCTTCTGAAAAAGCTGCTGAACGACGAAATCAAATCACGCCAGAAGGTTAATCTGGTGCAATCACGCAAGTTCTCAGAGATGCTGACTGAAGCAGTCAGACGGTATCAGAATAATCTCATTTCCTCAGCTGAAGTCATGGAAGAAATGGTTGCCCTGGCCAAAGAACTCAAAGAAGCCGACCGCCGGGGAGAAGAACTGGGTCTCGACTTCCGGGAATATGCTTTTTATTCGGCCTTAGAGGTCAATGACTCTGCCGTCAAGATTCTCGGCGACGCAGTATTGAAAGCTATAACCCTTGAGCTGGTAGACACGGTTAAACGTAATACCTCGATAGACTGGTGCGTAAGAGAGTCTATTCAAGCCAAGATGCGCATTGCCATCAAGAAAATCCTCAAAAAACACGGCTACCCGCCGGACATGGCACCCAAAGCCATCGAGACCGTTCTTGAACAGGCAAAGTTAATGGCCGGCCAAGTCTTAGATAGTTAATATTTTCAGCATATTATAACGGTTTGAGTATTTTTTTTATGGGGAGATAAAACATGTCTGATTATTCTGAAGAAGTTTTAAATAGTCCGAAAAGGTTTGGTTTGGGTACCTGTGGGGATTGTGGCAATGAAGTAAAGTATGACAGGTTAGGAATCAATAAAGATGAGTGCCCTTTTTGTGGCTCCAGCTCTTTGGTGAGTCTGCGCGGGTCTTCTGGAGCTTCACGAATTCAGCGAGGTCAGCGTCGTTGAGCGGGTTGGTCTTGCCGAGGTTGCGGCCAGGGTCGAGCTGGTAATACCAGATCTTTCGCGTTGACGCGCCTTTTTCGAAAAACAGCACAGCGGTTTTTACGCCGGCACCCTGAAAGGTGCCACCAGAACAATCAAGCACCGTATGCAGGTTGCAGCTTTCCAGTAACAGCTTGCGCAGGCTTACTGATGCATTATCGGAGTTAGACAGAAAAGTATTCTTGATAACAATACCAGCACGGCCACCGGCTTTTAGCATCTTGATAAAATGCTGCAGAAACAGAAAGGCGGTTTCGCCAGTACGGATCGGGAAGTTCTGCTGCACTTCCGCACGCTCTTTCCCACCAAATGGTGAGTTGGTGCCAGCTACCAGAATTTTAATTTGACTTCCCGGCAAATCGGGAACATATTCTCACCACAACCGGCTTGTGCGCAGCCATTTAATATGAGTGCGCCTTTGTCGATAGACTCTGCGTCTCAAAATGGAACTCACAACATGAGCAAAGACCTTATAACAGGGAATCTTGAAAACCGCATTTATACCATTCGCGGCCAGAAAGTCATGCTCGATTCTGATCTGGCAGAGTTATACCAGATCGAAACCAAAACGCTGAAGCGCGCAGTTAAACGCAACATAGATCGTTTCCCCGCTGATTTTATGTTCGAACTGACAAAGGAAGAGGCAGAAAATTCAAGGTGCAAAAATGGTACCTTGAAAACCAGGCAAGGTTACAATATCAAATATTTGCCATTCGCCTTTACAGAACAGGGCTTGGCCATGTTGTCAGGCATCCTGAACAGTCCGGTTGCAATAAAGGTTAACATTGAGATTATGAGAACGTTTGTAAAAATGAGAGCTATAGCAGCCATTCATGGTGAGTTCAGCGTTAGACTGGCAGAACTTGAAAAAACAGTTAAGACGCAGGGCGGCAGCATAGACTTTATTCTTGACCTGATCGACCGGGACCTGAAAAAGAAGCGAATTGGCTTCAAGCCGAAATGAACTCTTACTTTCTTGAATAGCCAAACTTTAACTCCTCAGATTGCCTGGAAATGCTTAGATTATGAGCCCACTGCGCGCTGGCATAATGCGCGAGCAGCAGTATCTGTAAAACCAGCAGTGACAACTTCAACATTTCTTTTTATTCTCTCTGATACTTTGATATGTTGCCGCGTAGGTTGAAGATTGCCGGCCTTTTTCGGTCAGGCGATATTTCTGCAGGCGACTGGTCGGCCGGTCGGGAACCGCCATTTCGATAAGGCCGGCGGCTAAAGCTGGGATTAGATAAGCTTCTCTGAAATGAAACCTGTCTTTCAGGTGCAGCAGGGACTGCAGTTGCTGGCGACTCATCTCGCCATCTATTTTCATTAGTAGTTCTGCGACTTGTGGGGCGACTTGTGGGGTGGTCTTAGCCTTTATTGTATTCAGAATTGTTTCAAGCATGAATTCAATGAACGGCGATGTATCACGAAAGCCTTTCCGCATCCACGCAGCCACCTTACCGGAAAATTAGCAGCGCTATTTTTCGGGTGAATTTTGCTATTGCGGGTTTTCTGTACGCTCTTATAATTAAGAGCTCTGGTTGCAATCTTCGGTGGAGGATTCTGATGCGCAAACATATTCTGGCTGTATCGCTGGCACTGGCTTGCTGTTTTGGTTCGGGTGAGGCGTATGCAAGGGCAATGACCCAGGTTTCACCGAATATCAGAGTTGGGTTCGGCCCTTCAAAGCAAGGCGAAACTGGCCTTGATACCGAATTTATCAAGTTTGTTGACGGCACCAGGAAGACTTTTGAAGGCGCTTTTTTCGAAATTCGCCTGGATTCAGTGGTAGACGCCTTTATCAGGGCTAAAAAGCGTGGCGTAGATATTAAGCTTGTTGTTGATAACAACTATTATTTTCTGCCACCCGACCCCGCCACCCAGGATGACATCGATGCTCTTACGCCACACCCCATCAGAACCCCGGGCAGAAGAAACGCGCCCCAGACTGATTTAAACCCGTTTATTACCAGACTTCTTCAGGCCGGCATTGAGATTGTTGATGACAATAACCGGTCAAGCCTGATGCACAACAAATTTGGAGTTCGCGATGGCGAATCAGTCTGGACGGGCAGTTTCAATCTGACCGATACGTGCAGTTACAAAAATCCGAATAATGCCATTCAGGTCAAATCAAAAGAGCTTGCGGCAATTTTCCGGGCCGAATTTCGCGAGATGTTTAATGACCGCAGTTTTGGCCCAACCTCGCCCAGGCACGAAGAAAGACAGATGGTCAAAGTCGATGATACCAACATTGAAGTTTTCTTTGCCCCCGAAGACAACCCGAACTCGAGAATTGCCGAAGCCATTTCTCAGGCCGAAAAAGAAATTTTCTTTATGCAGTTTGCCTTTACGGCAGATGATCTTCGCGATCTTCTGATTCAAAAACATAAGAGCGGCTGTGATGTTCGTGGCATTTTTGACCGCACGCTTTATCGCAGCACCGGGCCATTCGGCGAGTTTTCGCATCTTACCGAAGTCGGGGTTCCGGTTAAAATTTATCCAGGCCTCGGAAAATTTCATCATAAGGTTTTTGTGGTCGACCCCGAAGGCAAAGACCCCCGGGTGATACTTGGCTCAGAGAATGCCTCCACCAACGGCAATAACGCCAATGACGAGAATATCATGGTGCTGCATTCAAAAAAGATAGCCGGCATGTTCAAAGAAGAGTTTTCTTCATATTTCGGCAGTTTCAGCGATGCGGCCGCTTTCATGCAGGTTGCTGATCTGCCGTTCGCCGGTGAGCCAATTACCATGGGCGAACTGCACATTTTTGCCAATGGCAAAGGCATCGAGCGGGTAAAGGTTGATTACCCCGCCCGTTGGAAGGTTGAAGGCATTGGTCGCAGCGCCGTCGATGTTCTGCGTGGAAACAAGAATACCACCGAAGACGAAAAGATCAGGTTTTCTGACAACGGCTTTGTCCTTGACACTGCCCGCTTGAATGGAAGTGGCAGCGACTCAAGCCTGACCGTGCGCTTTAACCAGATTCCCGCCCCCGAAATTGCCGGTAAGTATGCGGTTCTGGTGTCAGTCGCTTACAAAGATGCCCCGCAAAATTATGTCCCACTGCGCAACAATCCGACTGTGTGGGTATTTAATCCCGAAAAAATCGAAGATTTTACCCGTCTTCTTGATTACATTCAGCTGCTTTACAACTCAATAGATTCGATGAAAGGCAGCTTGAATTCAACGCAGCAGAAGAATCAGGCCAATATTTTTAAACAGGTGGTCGGCAAGCTTCAAAACCTTATCTGCCGTGGGGTTCAGGCCGGCGAAATTCAACGGGCTGATATGGCCATGAAAAAGATCGAAAGCCTGTCACAGCGTTGGCGACCTTTTATTCTCTCGGTTTCAGGCAACCTCAAACCCTTGCGTGATGCCCTGAAGCACAGGGTTATCCATGATAATGATGAAGCGGCGGCCGAGCTGCTGAAACGTGTTGAAACCTATATTCTCGACGCCGTTCACTAAAACGTTGCTACAGACAGGGGAAACAATAGTGCGGAAATATCAGGCAATTCTTGTTTTTGCTTTAATTCTCGTTTTTCAGGCTGCCGGCATTTTTGCTGCCAGCGTCAGCATTGTTGTCAGCGTGCCGCCTTCGACTCCCGAGGGCGACAAGGTCTGCATCACCGGCAATCATCCATTGCTGTCTGACTGGTCGGGGGCCGGCATCAGAATGCGTGAAATTGGCCCGGCGCTGTATTCTTTTTCGGCCGATTTTCCTCTTGCAACCGCGCTTGAGTACAAATTCACCCGAGGCGGCTTTTCAACGGTTGAAAAAACCGCTCAGGGCTTTGATCAGCCAAATCGCAGGCTGCTGGTCAAGGCAGATAATCTTGTCGAAAAGGTAGCAATAGAAGCCTGGGCTGATCAGTCTGGGCTGAATGTTCCAGACCACAAACCATCTATTACCGGCAACTTCAAGATTCTTCGCGGGGTTAAATCGCGATTTCTCTCTCTTCCGCGTGACGTTATCGTCTGGTTGCCACCATCTTATGACCGACCAGAAGCATTGAAGCAGAGATACCCGGTTATCTACATGCATGATGGCGGCAATCTTTTCGACCCGGGCACTTCTTTCGGCGGTGTTGACTGGGGTATCGATGAGGCCATGACCGAGGGTATCGCCAAAGGCGAGCTGAATGAGGCAATCATAGTAGGCATCGGAAACACTGCCGATCGGATGAGTGAATATACGCCATTTCCAGACCCGAAGCACAAGGGTGGTAACGGCGCCTGTTACGCCAGGTTTCTTGTCGAAGAACTCAAAGTGCGCATCGACAAGGAATTCAGAACGAAGAAAGATCGCGAGCATACCTTTATTGGCGGTTCTTCACTTGGCGGCCTGATTTCAATCTATATCGGCATTATTAAACCTCAGGTGTTTTCGGGGGTCATTGCCATGTCACCGTCGATCTGGTGGGCTGACGGCGGCATCATTACCTGGTTAACGCAGAACGGTCTGGCTGCCTGGAAAGGCAAAATCTGGGCTGATATGGGCACTCGCGAGGGTGAAGAAGCGTTGACTTTTTCTCGCCGGCTGGCAGAAACGGTTAAGTCTGAGTATCCTGATTTCAAAGGCTTTATTTATCGTGAATTCAGCGGTGGCACCCATTCTGAGGGTTCCTGGAAACAACGAATTCATCTGCCTTTGCGTTTATTCATAGGCAAGAGTAGAAATTGACAAAACACGTGAACCCCGCAGAAATTTGCGGGGTTCACTGTTTTATTAACGCAATAACAGGTCTTCGGGCCTTTAATAATGCTTGGTGCGATGCGTCACTCTTGTCTGCATTATTTTTATTGCCCGACAGACAAAAGCACATTAGAATAGCGTCTAGCCAAAAGGAGACTATTCTTATGCTTCCTAGCCTGTTACTTTGTGTTATTGGCTTTGTCATTTTGACCTACGCCGCCGACAAACTCGTAGAGGGAGCGTCAAACCTTGCGTTTAACCTCGGAGTCAGCAAAATGGTCGTCGGTCTGACTATCGTCGCCGCCGGAACCTCTCTGCCTGAACTGGTCGTCAGTGTTAACGCCTCGATCAAAGGCAACCCGGCATTGTCTCTTGGCAACGTTGTAGGTTCAAACATCATGAACGTGGCCCTCATTCTCGGCATTGCTTCTCTCATTCAACCCATTGTCTGCGAGAAACAGATGGTGCGCCGTGAAACTCCAATTATGATCGCAGTTTCTGGCCTGGTCTGGTACATGGCCTACACCGACAACAAGATTTCTCCTTACGAAGGCGTATTATTACTGGCTCTTTTCATCAGTTACACTATCATGAGCTATATTCTCGGCCGCCGCGAAAATGCCATTGCAGAAGAAATCAAAGAAAAAGCCAATCATGTTCTAGAAATTGAAGACAAGCCTGAAAAGCCTCTTACAACAGGGCAAAATGTCTTCTACGTGCTTGGCGGGCTGGTTGGTCTTGTCATTGGTGCCGAAGCGCTGGTGCGCGGTTCAGTAACCATTGCACAAAGCATGGGTGTTTCAGATGAAGTTATCGGCCTGACGCTTATTGCCATCGGCACGTCTCTGCCAGAACTTGCGACTTCAATCGTCGCGGCCCGTCGTGGCCAGTCAGACATCGCGGTGGGCAACGTCGTGGGTTCGAATATCTTCAATTTGCTCGGTATCGTAGGCTGTGCTGCGGCCCTGCCCCTGTTTATGCCCGCCGCAACCGAAGCCAACTATCTGATTGTTTCAGAGAACATGCTTGGCATACACATTCCGCTGATGTTTGTCGTTGGCCTTGGGGTTCTGCCGATTATGTACACCGGCATGAAAATAGTCAGACTTGAGGGCGCCTTTCTGATTGCCGCCTACATTGCCTACAGTGTCATGCTTTATCAGACGGCCGGTTCAGACGCCCCGGTGCCACCGCCCCCCGGCAAAGCAACTACCCAGGCCCCGGCAAATGGAAACGGCCAACCTGGTCTGCCGGCCGTAATCAGCCCAGATTCCATGCCTCTGCCTGAACTGACCGCGCCGCCGGCAACCTTGACGATTCCGGCTTCTGAAACGGTTCCGGTGCTAAACGATGCGCAGCAGACATTGCAGGGTTCTGATACTCCTGGTATTCAGGCCCCGGAAGTGATAACCGCATCAGGAACGCCCTGAAAAAAGGGTTTATTTGCGGGTGTCTTCAAGCAACTGCAGGTTGAGGGCCAGCATCGACATCAGCAGTTGCTGGGCTTCAGCCTTGGTCATGTTATCAAGCTGCCCGAAAGAAAAATTGCGCCGGAAAACCTGAAACTGAGCTTCAGACATATTTTTGATCTGGCGAAGCTCACGGCGGTGCAGCCGATTCATAGTCTCAAGCTGCTCCCTGGAAAGCTTTATTTCAGTTTCAGCCTGCATCGTCTCCGAACCCCAGGCCAGCACGGTCTACAGGTGCCGGTCTCTGTTTGCGTTTCACCAGGAGCTTGCCATTACGAAAGGTTTCTGCGAGGGCAAGCGGCACTTTCATTTCTGCCTGAACCAGATTGGCACGGGCTTCCTGCTCGGCAGCACGGTTTTCTTGGGTGAGGGCCATGGCAAGCGCCCGGCGCCCTTCGGCCCTGGCTTCGCCAACCTTCTTGTCGGCAACCGCCTGAGCATTCTTCAGATAAGCGCCAATATTGCGACCGACATCGATATCAGAAATATCGAGAGAAACGATTTCGAAGGCGGTGCCTGAATCAAGGCCTGCGGCAATAACATGTTTGGTCATGATTTCGGGCTTATTCAGCACCATTGAATGCTTTTCAGCCGAACCGATCGCCGAAACAATGCCTTCGCAGACCCGCGCCAGAATTGTGTCTTCACCGGCTCCGCCGACCATGGTCATCAGATTGGCGCGTACTGTGATGTTGGCACGCACGATCAGTTCAATGCCGTCTTTCGAAATACCATGAATATCGGGAGTTTTGAGAACACGCGGCTGCACGCTCATTTTAACGGCATCATTAACATCACGCCCGGCAAGATCAATGGCAGAAGCCCGCTCAAAATTCAGATCGATATTCGAACGACTGGCACTGATAAGGGCCATGATCACATTGTTAATGTTTCCGCCAGAGAGAAGATGCACTTCGAGACGGTCGAGCTGAATGGGCAAGCCAGCCTTGCGGGCTTGAACGTAAGTCTGAATAATAAAATCGGTTGGCACATTGCGCAACTGCATGGCAATCAGCTGCATCGGCGTGCAGGGAACATTTGCAGAAATGCAGTTGATATAGGTCATAAACGGAAAAAGCTTGACGAAATAGGCCAGCACTATCAAGCCGATGACCAGCAATAAGATTACCAGAAGATGCATGTATGTTCCCCTTAGCGTATTGTTCTCTCTCAATGCTAACTCAAATTAGCCATTCAGGCAATAACATCCAAAAAAATACAGGGCAAACGGAAACTTTTTCCTCTCCAACAGCGCTCTTACGGCATGTCAGTCGTTGCAACGCTCTGCGATCTTCGCACCCTCATAGTTC
>DAOPYA010000160.1:0-9023 GCA_035352635.1 Candidatus Rifleibacterium sp. | reverse complement strand
CATCGGCCATCGCCACCACTTCTGGCCTGGCTTCAGGGTGTACCAGCAATTCGGCACCAGGGTTCGCGGCGAGCAGTCTGGAAATCGCCGCTGCGTCGAATTCGGCGTGTACGATGCAGCAGGCATCCCAGAGCAGCATGTCGGCGCCGGTCAGTTTTTGCAGATAACTGCCGAGGTAGCGGTCAGGCGCCCAGATTATCTTCTGGCCGCCTGATGCAAGGTGTCTGATCACATCGACCGCGATGCTCGAAGTGACGGTCCAGTCAGCCATCGCCTTTATGGCAGCCGAAGTGTTGGCGTAAACAACCACAACCCGGTCAGGGTGGGCGGCTGAGAATTTTTTGAATTCTTCAGGGTCGCAGCCGAGATCAAGAGAGCATTCAGCCTTTAGATCAGGCATGAGAACCCGTTTTTCGGGGCTGAGAATTTTTGCCGATTCACCCATGAACCTGACACCGGCGATCAACAGTGTAGTTGCCGGGTGCCCGGCGCCAAATCTGGCCATTTCGAGCGAATCACCCACCATGCCGCCAGTCGCTTCGGCGAGCATCTGAATGACGGGTTCGGTATAATAATGAGCTAGAATCACCGCGTTCTTTTCGGCCAGCAAGGCCTTGATGTTGCTGATCAGTTCGTGGTTCAGCGAGTCATTCTGTCTGACATGCGGTTCTGGCGGCCAGTGCTGCCTTATTTTCCGGTCGAATTCAAGTTTGTCCATTTCTGCCTCCCGGGTAACCCTGCACCGCCGATTTTACCACCAAACAACCCAGCTGCAAAGGCAAAAGTCATTACCGCTTCAGCGTGATCTCAGCTGGCGGCGGCGAACTAAATAAATGGCGGCTGCCAGCAGCAGAATGGCAACAACGGCCGGCCAGCGCCACAACGATGGCCCGGCGACTCTGATGATGCGGTTGCCGCTCTGGTGGTAATAATCTGGAATCATCGGCAGACCGCTGCTGTCAGTGGCAAAAGAGCTGGTGTAGTGCAGAAGGGCTTCCCAGAGTTTGTATTCGCGGCTGCCGTTTTTTATCAGCGTCGCGGCGAGGTCGATGGGCTTGCCAAGCTGGTCTTTAAGCACGATTTGCAGGCGGGGCAGTCTTTTGCCGACCATTGGAAGATAAGAAGCCATATAATGTGTGGTTGCCACGTGGTAAAGCCGGTTGTCGCCGTCTTCAAGGGGTGCAAAGGCGTCGCCTTGCTGATAGCCGCTGCCCGTATATCTTTCGGCACGCAGTATCGCCCGGTAGGCTGGCCAGGGCTTGTTGATGAACGGAATTCTCAACCAGACGGCGCGGTCAGGGTCATACCAGTAGCGCAGCCCCGAGAACTGCAGAAAATAGACATCGCTCCAGAGTATGGGCAGCAGAGCGGCGACTTCGAGAAGGTTGCGCATTTCTGCGCCGGTTACATAAAACGAAACGAGTGGGTAACCTGGCCGCCCATCGCTGCCCTCGCCGAGGCAGGCGGTGGTAACCAGATCGAAAAGGCTGATAACGCCGCTATTGCTCGCCATGGTAGACGGTGTGATATCGCCTCTGATAATGCCGTTGGCATGCAGCGCGAAATCCACCGGCCGGCCGGTGGTTCTGGCGACTGCAAAGCGCATCGCATCGGCGCTGAAGTTGCCGATCGTGGTTTCGCAGAGTGACTGGTGCTTGACCAGCGGCATGCTCGACCTTGCAACCGGGGCCTGCATGCTGGTAAAAGCGCCATCGGTAGACGAGGCAAGCAGTTCGTCAAGCTCAAGCAGCTGCCGGGCGGTTAGTGCCGCTATTTCAGGGTTTTCGGGTATCTGGCTGTCGAGCCGGTGCAGAAAACTGGCACCGGTTGTCTGGTTGCGCAGCGACAGACGGCTGGTGGCAGTGTCGTAAGCCAGGTCGAGCTGCCCGAGTGTTTGCAGGTAGCTGCCACTGTGCATCAGCAAGGCATCGTTCACTCGCTGTGGTTCTTTAAGGCTCAAATGATCGTGTCCGCCGAGAATCAGGTGAATGCCGGTCACGTTCTGTGCCAGAGATACGTCTTCGTGGTAACCGGCGTGGGTAAGGGCGATGATGATCGAGGCACCGGCCTGGTGCAATGCGGCAATCTCACGCCGGGCCGTTGCCTGCTGCTCAGAAAAATCAAGGGGTCGGGCGGTGGGTGCCAGGCGGTGCGCGTCTTTTCCGAGCAGCGCAAAAATGCCGATTTTCAGGCCGCCGGCCACTTCGATAAGCAGGTTTTGCCTGATGGGCGACATTTTCATCGGGTGCTGATCAGGGATAATCATATTTGACGACAAAACCGGCGGGGCGGGGGAGTTCAATCGCCGGGCCAGGTTTTCGGGGCCATAATCGAATTCGTGGTTGCCGGTGATCGTCGCGTTGTAGCCGATTTTTTTCATCAGTTCGAGTTCGACGGCCTGACCTGACAGGCTCGGCCAGGCAAAGGGTGTGCCACCCGAAAAATCCCCTGAAGACAGCAGCAGCACCGTTTCGCTGCCTTTCTGCCGCCTGACCTGCTCGACCAGGGTCGCGAGGCGGGCAAAACCGCCGGTTGCCGGGCATAGTTTTCCGGGCAGATAATCGACAAGGGGTGTCGGCATGAGGCTCGAGTGCTCATCACTGGTATGCAGAACGGTGAAGTGTATTGTGCCGGCCGAGGCAGCGCCCGCCATTAAAAGCAGCAGAACCAGCAGCAGCAGTGACTTGCCGGTGGCAAAGAATGCCGGCGGCCTGGCCAGGCATCTGTCAGGGCTCTCTATTTTAAATCCCCGCTGGTTCATGATAACTGCTCGCTGGCATTTGCGAAGCGCAAACGCATTAAATTATTGAATCCTGCAAAAATAGAAACTACTTACTTCACCGGCGCGGCCATCAGTCGGGCGTCGCTTGCCGCCCTCCTGGCTCACGCGACATAAAAGCTTCCTGCTTAAATACTTTTTTGCTGACAGGAGGTCAGCGATACTCGACAGCATCAGGATAGATGCTGTCGGGTGCTACAGCCGACTTTAATTCTCATTTTTCACTCAGCAGAACCGCTCTATCCTGCTCGGTTCTGCATGTGCACATCCTGTGCAAAACAAACTCCCGAAAAAGGCCATGGCGCTCACATTCCTGTTGCGCCATATCATAAGCGCCCTCCTGGCGCAATAATCCCGCCTTCTGTCCACGCCTGGGCTATTCTTCGTAAGAAGTCAGTAAAACCGGCTTTAATTCTGCAGTAATAAATAGTGTCTAAAATTCAAGTCATTATACTATACGAAAACGCTTTCATAATATTTTCATCGCAATGTCCCTTCGACCAGCCAAGGCTGGTCAGGGATCGAGGTTCAGGGAACGGTATTTCGGTTGCTGAGCCTGATTTATCAGGTCGAAGCACCGTTTGACTGATAAAAGTTGATTCGAATTTGCAACTCAGGCATCAGAACGGTCAGATGCATAAGAAAAAATCTTTTATCAGCAGAGAAATGTTCGGGCGTGTTCGTGATAGAATTCGTTGTTGAGATTTTAAACTGTAAACCGAGGGGAAACTATGTCTGAAAATCGTTCAAGTCTGGTTCGAGCTTTTCTGGCGCTTAGTATGATGTTGCTGGTTGTTGCTTTTATAATTTTCAAGAGTGGTGCGGTTGAGAAACGCAGCGTGACGAAGATGGTCAATGGCAAAGCCCAGGAAAGCCAGTCATACGGCTTCAATGCCGCGAAAATCCCGGTTTATCTGAAGTCTTTTGTTGCGCCGATTACCGGCAATCAGGCATTGCTTGACGAAAAGTAACCTTCTGCCCGATCGTATTTCTGCCAGACCAAAGCCGACCGATCGTGCCGGGCATGGCCGATAACATTACTGGTGGGTTTGCGCGTCGGCCTTGATCTGACAAAACATGGGATACAGCTCTGTACAGTATTTTTTGCGGTCAGTTGACCTGTTGGCGTTTGTTTCGTCGTGGGCGGGGTGTCGAGCGCGTGCCATGTTTACATAACTCTGTGTACACAGTTTGATCTTTTGGCTTCTGAAAAAAATCATCATGTTCAGGTTGGCCAGATGCGCGGTTCGCAAAGAGATTTTAAAAAAAAGATAAAAAATTTCGCTTCACATGTCGATATTTTATGATAGAATATTCTTAGCTGACATTTCGAAAACATGGATGTTATTTTGAAACAGATAGTCACAATCGCGAATGATCATCACAATCGCGAATCAGGCCAAGGATGGTCCTGGGCGCGACATCCGCACACGCGGTGGTATCCCCAGGTGGTAGTGCCCGTGGTAAAAACGATCACGGGGTTTTCTGCTGTTTGCCGCCTGTCTTGCCAGAGTTCTGTGGTGATCAAAAATAATTACACTGTGCTGTCTTCTTCAGCGCAATCACCGAAAGAGTCCAGAGACTGTACGGGTCTCCTCGGAGCGTCAGTGGCCTTGGTTCAGGATAAACGATCTAGCATAGATCACGAGTAAAAGGGGTACAATATGTCTATTATTACAGGTATGACCACTTCGCAGATTGCCGCTCTGACTAACCAGCAGATCAAGGATCTTGGGACTGCAGATTTCAAAGCAATGACTACCACCCAGGTGGCCGCCCTGGGTCACAGCAACTCCTCGCAGATATCTTCTATTGAGACAGAAGACCTCGTGATTCTTAGCACTGGTCAAATCCAGGCTCTAAATTTGTACAACAATAATGGTGTTTTGTCCACTGGTCAGGTTCAGGCCCTTACTTCTGCCCAGATCAAAGCTCTGTCAGGTCTTCAGCTGAGTTCTTTTGACTCCGCGGATGTACAGGCAATGCTTGCAAACCAGATTAAGGCTATTGATGCTCAAGATATTTCTCTCATGGACAACCTTTCCGCAGGCACTGATGGTTTAACTCCTGCTCAGCTACAAGAATTGACTACCTCTCAGATTGCCTCGTTGACAACCAATCAGATTCAAGCGCTGGCGACAGACCGCATTGCCAAGATGACCACAGATCAGGTGCGGGCTTTGACAAGTAATCAGCTAAGGGTTCTATCGACGGGTGCTGCTGGGCAACTGGCCGCGATTGGTACAGCAGGCTTGGAAGCTTTAACAACTTCGCAAATTGCGGCTCTTACTACTGATCAGGTTGCTGGTTTGACGACTGTTGCGAACGGTCAGATTTCCGCACTGACGACAGACCAGATTCGTGCTCTTACCAGCACTCAACTGCAAAAGCTAACTACTGGTACTAATGCAGGTCAGCTTTATGCTATGAGTTCACTGCAAATGCAGGCGCTCAGCAGCAGTCAGATTCAGGCGCTTTCTACCGTCCAGGTTCAGGCGCTGTCAAGTATGACAAATAATAAAATCGCGGGTTTGACTGCCGCGCAGATAGGCTCTTTAACCACCAATCAGCTTCGGTCGATCGCGACAGGCACAAATGGCATTCAGGCAATCGAAACTGCCGATCTGGCAGCGTTGACAACCGCACAAATCGCCAGTTTGAATACTGATCAGATCAGAAATTTGACCACCGTGGCGACCGGTCAATTGGCTGCACTTTCCCTTTCTCAGATCAAGGCCTTGACAACTGCTCAGGTTGCCGCTCTTACTACTGGCGCTACCAATGGGCAGATCGGTGCGCTCACTACTGATCAACTGGCCGCTTTAACAACAACCCAGATAAAAGCCTTGGGTTCTCTTCAGGTTGGTTCGATTTTTACTGGAGACATAGGTGCGCTGACTTCCTCTCAAATTGCTGCTCTTTCAACAATTCAGATTGGTGCCTTAACAACGGGCAGCACTGGGCTGATCGCTAACATGAGTTCGAACCAGATTAAAGCTCTAACTACCTCTCAGATAGCCGCTTTGAGCACAGCGCAGCTTGTCGCAATTGAAACTGCTGATATGGCAGGTTTGACTACTGCCCAGATTGCCGCTTTAACTTCTACACAGGTAAATAACTTAACGACCGGTTCGAATGGTCAGGTTGCCGCATTGTCTACGAGTCAGATAAAGGGTTTAACAACCTCCCAGATTGCCAATATGGCCAGTACAAGGGTCGGCACTCTTACTTCTGATCAAATTGCTGCCTTGACAACTTCCCAGATAAAATCTTTTGCGGCCAGTATTGCTGGTATCGGCGCAATTGCAACTGCAAACATGGCGGCACTTTCTACGGCTCAGATTGCTGCTTTAACGACAAGTCAGGTTAATAACCTGACCACAAGTATTACAACTGGCCAGTTGATTGCCCTGGCCCCCAACCAGATTAAAGCTCTTACGAGCTCACAGATTGCCGGCATGAGCACGACCCAGATTCAATCTTTGACTTCCGACCAGTTTGCTGCTATGACGACGACGCAGGTCAAGGGCCTGACTACAGGTACGAATGGTCAGATTGCCTCCCTGCAGGCTGCTGACCTGCAGGCATTATCGACTGCCAATATCGCCGCTCTTACCACTGCCCAGATCCAGTCGATGTCAACAGCAGCAACCGGCCAAATTTTGAACCTCAGCAACGATCAGATTCAAGCCCTGACAAATGCACAGGTTGCGGCTTTGTCTACATCTATTACTACCGGTCAGCTTTTTGCAATGAATGCCAACCAGTTTTCGGCGCTGACTGGCTCGCAAATAGCCGCTTTGACTACTGCCCAGATCAGTTCGCTGTCGGCATCGACTGCGAAGATCCAAGCGATGTCGGCCTCGCAGTTGGCGGGGTTGACCACCTCTCAGATGAATGCCATGGGTACGGCCCAGATGGTTGCTATGACTGCAGACCAGCTTCAATCTCTCAGTACATCGCAGGTAGCGGCTATCAACACCACCGCCTTCGCTGCGATAGAACCTGCTGACTTCGGTGCCCTTACAACCAGCCAGATTGGAGCTCTGACAACCGCTCAGATCAAGGTTTTGACTTCTAATCAGCTGGCTCAGCTTTCAGCTGATCAGATGGCAGCCTTGTCAAAGACTCAAATTCAGACCCTTGCTCCTACCACAGATTCAACGACGGGGCTAAACCTTTCATCCAACCAGATTCAGAATCTTTCAACCGCTCAGGTTGCCGCATTGACCACCAGCCAGATACTGGATCTGACAACAGCCCAAATTAATGCCATGTCTTCTGCCCAGATAGGGGCGTTTACAACCAGCCAGATTGCCAAGCTGACAACCAGCCAGCTTCAGGCTATTGAAACCGCTGACATTGCTGGCCTCACTTCTGCTCATGTTGCAGCCCTTAGTACATCGCAAATTGCCAAGCTTACTGCAGGAGCTAACGGTCAGATTGCTGCAATGACTTCGAGTCAGATAAGGGCGTTGACTCCCACTCAGATTGCCAAAATGGCAACGGATCAAATTGCATCCATTCAAGTTGATGAGTTTGCCGCGATGACGACCTCTCAACTGGCAGCTATGACAACATCGCAGATTCAGAAGTTGACCACTGGCTCTACAGGCCAGATTGCCGCGTTGACGTCCAGTCAGATGAAGGGATTGACTACCGCGCAGATTTCAAAACTGGGAAGTGAACAGATTGCCTCTTTCGAGGGTGAAGATCTTGCGGCCATGACAACCGCTCAAATCAGGAGTTTTGCGACAGGAACTGCTGGTATTGCAAGTATTTCGACCGATAAATTTCAATCTTTGACCTCAGCTCAGATTGCTGCCCTGTCAAGCTCTCAAATTATGAGTCTATCTACTGGTGCTGCGGGGCAGATTGCTGCGATGACAACAGAACAGGCCCGTGCTATGACCACTGCGCAAATAGCGGCTCTTTCGGCCACTCAATTGGATAATTTCGGTGTTGAGAACATCGCAGCATTGTCTACAGCCCAGATTGCGGCTTTCAATACCACCCAGATTGCTTCTTTTTCTGCAGAGCAGCTTGATGCAATTTCTTCCATTAATGCTCTTACAACCTCACAGATTTCACAGATCGGTACCGCAAATATTGCGAGTATGGCTCTCGAAGACTTTGCCAACTTGTCTACCGCACAGATTGCCGCTCTAAGCACTTCACAGATTGAGAAGTTAACCACCGATCAAATTCAGGCATTAACTACATCTCAGGCCAGGGCCCTCACCTCTTCTCAGATTGCCAGCCTTACACCAGCTCAGCTTGCAAAAATGGAAGCTGAAGACATTGCCGTTCTGACGCCTACGCAGATCAAGGCCCTCACAACTGGAGTTGGTGGTCAGGTAGAAAGTCTTGTCGAAGACCAGATCGTGTCTTTAAATACCGTTCAGATTGCCGCCATGAGTACTGCTCAGGTTGCTTCGCTCACTACCGGCCCAGCTGGGCAAATTGCACTGATGACTGCAGAACAGCTTAAAGGGTTTACAGCTACTCAGATCAAAGCCTTGAGTACTGGTGCAGGCGGACAGCTTGCAAGCATTGAGCCTGACGATATTGCTGGCTTAACCACCGCTCAAATTGCAGCGTTCACAACTGCTCAGATTCAGAGTTTGAATGCAGACCAACTGGCTGCAATGACGACCTCTCAGGTTAAAGCCCTTTCTGCAACGCAGATTGCTACTTTCTCTGCCAACATTGCTAACATGGAAGCCGAAGACTTCGCAGCTCTCAATACAGCTCAAATTGCTGCTTTGACCACTGATCAACTTTCTGTGTTGTCTGCTGACCAGGTATCAATGATGACTACCGCGCAAGTAAAAGCATTGAACCCATACAGAATTGCCAGTCTGTCAGATGCTAACGTGGGTGCCCTTACCTCAGACCAGTTGCGTGCCATGACTACAGCACAAATTGCAAAGTTCAGTACTACCCAGCTGGGAAGCATCAGTGCTGAAAACTTTTCGGCGCTTACCACCACCCAGATAGCAGCACTTACTTCAACTCAGATTCAGAATCTAACAACAGGTACTGATGGTCAGATTGCCGCGTTGACAACTAGCCAGGCCAAAGCCCTGACCGCAACCCAGATTGCCAAAATGGAAGTGGGTGACTTGCAGTATATTGAAGCAGAAGATTTTGCGGTTCTCTCTACAGCTCGAATAGCCGCTTTGACCTCAAGCCAGCTGGGCGCTCTGACCTCGGATCAGGTTGCAGCGATGACCACCGCTCA
>DAOPYA010000159.1:0-9263 GCA_035352635.1 Candidatus Rifleibacterium sp. | reverse complement strand
AAAACCCAATGCTATTTTTAACCGTATTCCCATGAAGATTCATTCTAACGCAAAGTCGTAGAGACTGTACACTAAAAACTGACCGGTCAGAAACAGCAAAAATCAAAAAGGGCTGCTGATAAGATCCCTGAGTGACCTTCGCCACAACAGGGCTTATCAGACAGCCCATCAGAAACCCGAACGGATCAGAACCTGGTCAATTTTGCAAAAGAGTCGGCTTCAAGGCTGGCTCCGCCAACCAACGCGCCATCTATGCCTTCCTGTGCCATATAAGTGCTGATGTTTTCAGGTTTAACCGAACCACCATAAAGAATGCGAACTTTCGCCGCAGTTTCACCGCCGTAACGGCTGTGAATGAACTCGCGAATCAAGGCGATCGCATCCTTTGCGTCCTTGGTTGTGGCGTTCTTGCCTGTGCCGATCGCCCAGACGGGCTCGTAGGCTATGACAATGCCGCGCAGATGTTGTTCAGAAACACCTTTCAGGTTTTTCTCAAGCTGATTCAGAATTACCTGATCGGTGAGGTTTTTATCGCGTTCATCAAGCTTCTCGCCAACGCACAATACCGGTATCAGCCCCTTGGCAAAAGCGGTAAGCACCTTTTTATTGATGAGTTCGTCGCTTTCGCCAAATACCCAGCGTCGCTCTGAATGACCAAGAATAACGAATTCGCAGTTGAGATCTTTCAGCATGCCCGGCGAAACCTCACCGGTAAAGGCACCCTTCTCTTCGAAATACATATTCTGAGCGCCCAGCAATACCTGGCTGCCTTCACGACCCTGATCAACTGCGTTGATCAGCGTGAACGGCGGGCAGACCAGCACATCGACTTCCTTCAGATCGGCGATTTTCGGCAGCAGTTCGGCCATAAAAGCTTTGGCTTCCTGCGTTGTCTTGTGCATCTTCCAGTTTGCGGCTATAAGAGGTCTTCGGCTCATTTTCCTGCTCCATGCGTTAGATTGTTGATATTGCGTGAGAATATTTCGATACCGGGCAGGGTCTGCCCTTCAAGAAATTCAAGACAGGCCCCGCCACCGGTTGAGACGTGCGAAACCTTGTCGGCCGCCCCCATCTGCTCAACCGCCGCTACCGAGTCACCGCCACCAACGACGGTCGTAGCCTTCAGATTGGCCAGCAATTCAGCAATCTTGCGGGTGCCAACGTCAAAGGGTTTGGTTTCAAAAACGCCCATTGGCCCGTTCCAGAGAACGGTTTTGGCATTCTTAAGCTCCGCCGCGAATGCTTCGATAGTTTTCGGGCCGATATCAAGACCAAGTTCATTTTCGGGGATATTTTTGCTGTCAACGGTTCTGGTGGCAACGCCTTCCTTGATTTCGGCCGCGGTTACGACATCAACCGGCAACAACAGCTTGCGACCAGAGGCTTTGGCCTTTTCAATTAGCTTGAGGGCCAGGTCGAGCTTGTCGGTTTCACACAGCGATTTGCCAATGTTATAACCCTGGGCTTTCAGAAAGGTGAATGCCATGCCGCCGCCGATCAGCAGCGCGTCAACCTTTTCAAGCAGATTCTCGATGACGAGAATCTTGTCACTGACTTTGGCGCCGCCCATAACGGCTACCAGCGGGCGATCAGGCGATGTGGTGATCTTGCTGAGATAATTGATCTCTTTTTCCATCAAAAAACCCGCGTAAGCAGGCAGTGTGTCGGCGATGCCGGCGGTGGAAGCGTGGGCGCGATGCGCGGTGCCAAAGGCATCACTGACGAATATTTCGCCAAGGGCGGCCAGGGCTTTGGCAAAAGTCGGGTCGTTTTTCTCTTCTTCGGCATGAAAACGCAGATTCTCAAGAAGCGCGACATCGCCATTCTTGAGGCCGTTGACCACGGCGGTCGCCTTTTCCCCGATGCAATCTTCTGCAAAGTGAACCGTTTTGCCGAGAAGCTTGCCAAGATGACTGACCAGAGACTTTAACGAATACTTGGCCACTGGCCCGCCTTTGGGGCGACCAAGGTGACTCATCAGAACGACGCGCCCACCTTTATCGGTGATGAATTTGATGGTCGGAACCGCCATTCGGATGCGGGTGTCGTCGGTTATGTTAAGATTTTCGTCGAGCGGAACGTTGAAATCAACACGGATAAGCACTTTGCGACCGGCGAAATTGATGTCTTTAATCGTACGAAACATTATTGCCTCCTGACGGCGGTAAAAAAGTTTAGGAAAAAAAGAAACAGGGAACCTGCGAGTGTCAGGTTCCCTGTTGATTATTCAAAGTTGGCTCTAAAACCGTTATTTCTTGCTGGCCATGTAAAGCACGAGGTCAACAACCCGGTTGCTGTAACCCCATTCATTATCATACCAGGAAACTACTTTTACAAAGTTATTGTTGAGCGAAATGCCGGCATCAGCATCAAAAATGCTTGAGCGGGCATCGCCGACGAAATCGGTTGATACGACTGCGTCTTCAGTGTAACCAAGAATGCCCTTCATGGTGGTTTCAGAAGCTTTCTTCATCGCGGCTTTGATCTGATCGTAGGTGGCCGGTTTTTCGAGGCGGGCGGTCAGATCGACAACTGATACGTCAGGGGTCGGAACGCGGAAAGCCATGCCGGTCAACTTGCCATTCAGGGCGGGTATTACTTTGCCCACTGCTTTGGCGGCACCGGTAGATGACGGGATAATGTTCTGGGCTGCACCGCGGCCACCGCGCCAATCTTTGGCAGACGGGCCGTCAACGGTTTTCTGGGTGGCGGTAGTCGCGTGAACGGTGGTCATCAGAGCTTCAATGATACCAAAATTATCATGCAGAACCTTGGCGATCGGGGCCAGGCAGTTGGTGGTGCATGAAGCGTTCGAAACGATATCGATGCTCGGTTTGTAAGCATCTTCGTTGACACCCATGACGATCATTGGTGTGTCATCTTTAGAGGGAGCCGACATGATGACCTTTTTGGCACCGGCGGCAATGTGCTTGGCTGCGGTTTCTTTGGTCAGAAACAGGCCGGTTGATTCAACGACGAATTCAGCGCCGACTTCACCCCATTTGAGGTTGGCCGGATCTTTTTCGGCGGTGACGCGAATGGCTTTGCCGTTAACGACAAGCTTGCCGCCTTCAACTTTGACATCGCCCTTGAAAGAACCATGGGTAGAGTCATATTTGAGCATGTATGCCATGTAGTCAACATCGATCAGGTCGTTGATGCCGACGATTTCAATTTTGGGGTTAGTTACTGCTGCCCTGAAAACCAGGCGGCCAATGCGACCAAAACCGTTGATTCCTAATTTCACTGCCATTTGTTTTGCCTCCGAATTTTATTTTTACGTATCGGGTTGTGAAAATCTTCTTTAAAAACGATGTCCATTTTTACTTTGCCAGACCATATCTTGTCAAGCACGAATTTAATCCGCAACCCCTGTGAATACTGCCCACACAATGCATACAGGTATTCACCGAGGCCGCTTGCAGGCCTGTTGCAGGCTTTCTTTCGCAAATGAAAAAATGGAACCCCTGCAGAGTGAACTGCAGGGGTTCGGGTAAATCAAATCTTTGACTGCCCTGATATCTCAGGGGAGTTAATGCTTATTTGTCGAGCTTTGATTTGAATGATTCAAGCTGAGCTTTGAGCAGGTCGCCAATCGTATCAGAGAAGCCTGATTCAGATTCTGCCTGATATTTCTTCAGTTCCTTGGCATCGCTGTCCATGTTGGCTTCTTTAATCGAGAGTTTCAGCCGGCGATTCTTGCGATCAAGTTCGAGAACCTTGTAAGTAACGGTATCGCCCTGTTTAACTACTTCAGATGGGCTGTTAACGCGCTGTGCTGAAAGCTGCGAGATGTGAACAAAACCCATCACGCCATCAGTAACTTCGACTTCAACGCCATTTTCGAGAATCAAAGCAACTTTGCCCTGATGAACACTGTCTTTGCCGAATTTGCGTTCAACATCTTTCCAAGGGTCATCCTGCATGCGGCGCAGTGACAGGCCGATTTTCTGCTTATTCTTGTCGATTTCATAGACCATGACGGTAACCTGGTCGCCAACCTTGAGAGCCGCGCCCGGATTCTCGGAATCGTTCTGCCATGAATATTCAGAAACGTGCAGCAGACCTTCGAGGCCGTTTTCCAGCTGAACGAAAGCACCATAGGGAACCAGGTTTTTAACAACGCCGGTTACCTGATCGCCAATCTTGTATTCGTATTCAAGGCGTTCCCATGGGTCGGTGGTGGTCTGTTTCAGGCCAAGAGACAGTCTGTGGTTTGTGGTGTCAATGTTGAGTATCTTGACTTTGATTTCTTGACCCTTTTCAAGGATTTCTTTCGGGTGATTGACTTTTTTGACCCAGTCCATGTCGGAGACATGCAACAGGCCTTCAACGCCCTGAGCGATCTCAATAAAAGCACCAAAGTCAGTCATGTTGTTAACTTTGCCGGTTACCACGTCACCGATTTTGTAATTGGCAGTGACCTGTTCCCACGGGTGGGGCAGAACTTCTTTGTAGGAAAGGCTGATGCGCTTCTTTTCTTTGTCGATTTCTTTTACCACGATATCGATAGAGTCGCTGGTTTTAACGACTTCGCTCGGATGCTTGATATTGCGTGCCCATGACAGATCAGAAATGTGAACCAGGCCTTCAACGCCTTCTTCAAGTTCAACAAAAGCGCCGAAATCCATGAGGTTCTTCACTTTGCCATGATATTTCTGGCCAACCTTATAGCGGTTGTCAACGGTTTCCCAGGGATTTTCTTTTTTCTGTTTGATGCCCAGGCTGATTTTGCCCTTTTCGACATCCATCTTGAGAATCTTGGCATCAATGGTTTCGCCCGGCTGAACTACTTCGCGGGGGTTGGAAATCACTGACCAGCTCAGGTCGTTGCGGTGAATGAGGCCTTCAACGCCATCGCCAAGGTCTACAAAAGCGCCGTATTCAACGATTCTTGAAACGATGCCGGTGATTACATCATCAACATGATATTTTTCAAAAATTTCGCCTTTGCGTTTGTCGCGAACCTTGTCGAGAATGGCGCGTTCAGACACGACCACATTCTTGCGGCGCCTGTCATATTCAGTTATAACCATCGGAAAGCTCTGGCCGATGCTTTCTTTGGCATTCTTGCCATGTGAAAGCTGGCTCTGGGGCAGAAAAGCTCTGACGCCAAGAACGCTGACGTTGTAGCCGCCCTTGATGCGTTCTTTAATCATGCCTTCGACCGGAGTTTTATTCTTAAAAGCTTCGTCAAGATCATCCCATGAACCGAGTTCCTGGGCGCGGCGCAATGAAAGCAGCAACTGACCATGGCCGTCATCAACCTTCTTGACATAAACCCTGATTTCGTCGCCGACATTGTACTTTGATTCTTCGCCGTCAAATTCATCCATCGGAACGATGCCGTCTGATTTGTAACCGAGATCGACATAAATGCCGCTCTGATTCTTCTCGATGACGGTGCCTGTTACTATGGCTCCCCTGGAGATTGTCCGGAACTCACCGTTCAGCGCTTCCTCCATCGTCATCGGACTGTCGTTGGCGCTTTCAGCCTGTTCCTTGTTGGTGTTTTTACTTTGGGTCATACGTTCCTCCGTTGGGATCAAATTGTCCCGGGTATTAGTTACAATTATGATAATCCGATCAATGACCTGTTCAATGGTCAGTGCGGTTGTATCCAGATATACGGCTCCATCTGCCTGCTTTAGTGGAGCAAATTCACGATTTGAATCATATTCATCACGGGCTGCGATCTCTTTTTTCAGGCTCTCAAGATCGGCGGCGAAGCCCTTGTCGCGCTGATCCTGGAGGCGACGTCTGGCGCGTTCTTCAATCGAAGCGGTAAGAAAAATCTTGCTGCGTGCTTCAGGAAAAACGACTGACCCGATGTCTCGGCCATCGACAACCCAGCGACCCTGCCGACCGATCTGCCGCTGCAGAGCCGTCATGCATTCACGCACTCCCTGATCGGCAGCCACCGCCGAAACATGGCGAGCTACTTCAGGGTTGCGGATATCGTGGGTAACTTCGATATTTTTAAGAAAAACTCTTGGCTGCGAAGAACCCTCATTCGTTGCAAAACGCAGACCACACTCAGTTGCACAACGACGCATGGCAGCACTGTCAGTAAAATCAAGGTTTTCCTGCAAGGCTTTCAGGGTTACGGCGCGATACATGGCACCGGTATCAAGGTAGCCATAACCAAGCCGATCAGCGGCCATCCGGGCGACCGTACTTTTGCCGGCCCCGGCAGGGCCATCAATGGCAACTATATCACAGATACCTGTATTACTGGTTGAATGCAAGGTCTGAAAAGGCTCCTATGAACTCATCGGTTAGCGATAATGAACCGACTAATGGGCGACATCGTACACTATTTTCGGCCTTTGTGCAACAAAAAAAAGCAAAGAAAAAAAATGGTCTGATGCTTTTAAATTCTGCTTTTGATGCAGCTGTAACAACAATCGAAAAAATGGTGAAAAGAAATTTTTACGCATTCAGAATTTTTTATGACGCTGCCCCTCTGGCTCCGAAGGCCAAGTATAGTGAAAGCCATTGCCAGACGATGATCGCCGGCCGGATCAAGTTCACTGCCGCCCGGTACAATCGTGTTCCCTTCAATTATCAGGCCGTCGGGCAATTCCCCGCATTGTATGCCCGCTTTTCTGAATTGCCCTGCCAGGTGGGCAAGGCGGTCACTTTCTTTATAACGAAGCTCACCGGCGCCACTGATTGTCGAACGCCCGCCGGCAAACGCCATGGCCACAGCCAGGGCCGGAATTTCATCCACAAGACCCGGAATTTCCCTGGGGCTTATCCGGGTTGGGCGTAATTCACGACCTTCGATTACTACACTGCCCATTGGTTCCCAGGTGTGGGTCTGCTTCTCGACTACAACTGATGCCCCCATGCGTTGTAATACCTCAAGAAAGCCAGTACGAGATGGATTCAACAGAACATTGTCGAGAACCACCCGACTGCCCGGAAAAATCGCAGCTGCAACCGCAAAAAAAGCCGCACTGCTGATGTCTCCAGGCACACAAAAGGCATGATGACCGCTAAATTTAAACGGCCCACTGATTCTGACTTCGCCGGGTTTGAAGGTGATGGGGGCACCCAACTGCGCCAGCAGTCGCTCGCTGTGATCTCGACTCGGCAATGGTTCAGTCACAACAGTCTCGCCGTTCGCAAGACTGCCGGCCAGCAAGATTGCCGATTTTACCTGCGCTGAGCCATGCCGGTTAACGAAACTGATCGGGCCAAGATCTGACTTGCCTTTGATTAACATTGGAAGGGTCCCGGCAAGGTCACAGGCAATATCAGCACCCATATCTGCAAGCGGTTCGCTTACCCGCAACATTGGCCGACGCGACAAAGACTCATCGCCGGTCAGCCGGTAAGTGCCAGGAAAACCCGCCAGAATACCGGCAAGCAGCCTGACGCTGGTTCCTGAATTGCCACAGTTTATTTCTTGAACGGGCCAGCCATTACCAGAAACAGTTTGCCGGTTAACCAGCAGAACCCGGTTGCCGCGGCGATCAACCTTGACGCCGAGTTGCTCAACAATCTGAAGACTGGTTGCCACATCGGCGCCGTCGCCAATGTTTTCTATATTGAGGCTGCCGTTTAAAAGCAGAGAAATCAGAACCAGTCGGTGCGAAATCGATTTGTCGCCCGGAAACTCAAGCCGGCCGTTAAAACCTGTTACCGGTTCAATCAGCATGCAGAGGCTTGCCCAGCATGATGGCCAGTATCTGGTCGTCGGTTTCAATCATGCCGGGTGCCGCGATTAAACCGATATTGGCAAGACTAGACTCAAGCGTGTCGCCCAGCACCCCATTGGTTGTGGGCAGACGCAGCCCGCGCATCGCCATCAATGCGGCCTGAAACGCAGAATCTACTGCGCAGATAAGCTTGATGGCACAGCCAACTTTGGCGCCATCACAAATAATGCCGGTTATGCTGCCAACCATGTTGTTGATCGCGGCGGTCGCCGTTTCAAGACTGCCACCCAAAAGATAGGTGACTCCGGCAGTTAAACCCGTGCCAGAGCAGACTACACAACCGCACATTGCTGAAAGAGTTCCGGAATGATGCTTGAGAATGCTGGTAATGCCATGACTGATCGCCAGTGCTTCGCCCAGCTTGCGCCGATCAGCCTTCAGATGCCCGGCAAGGATGTGCAGCGGCAGAGAAATAGTCAGACCCTGGTTCCCTGAGCCCGCTGAAGTCATGACCGGCAGATCACACCCTGACATACGCGCATCAACAGCGGCTGAGGTAATAGCTTTGGCGCGGTTGATGACATCATTGCCAAGCCAGCCTTCTTTCATCAGGTCGTTATAAATGTTGCCGATCTTCAGAAACCCTTCGAGGCCCATGCCGGCACCCGCTACCTTGAGGTTCATGTCGATGCCGCCAAGCATGTGATCGCGCAATTCTTCAGATAGAGAGCCAATCTGATTCCATATCTCGGCGAAAGATGCCTCGGAGAGCGCCTGTCGCTCACGAAGCAGTTCTCCTGAGCCCTGGTCACCGCTAAGGCTTGACGAAAAAACCGTTATGCCGTTCTTTTCGAGAAGAACGCAGTTCTCGTGGCTTCCGGAAATAATGCAACGACCGGTATGATTATTCTCGTCTTCAACCAGAGCGTCAATATAAAGACCGTATTTGTCGGAAACCAGATCGATAGTGATCAGATCACGCGCCACCAGGCAGCGAGCCTGATCGAGCCATTCGTCATTCATCTTTTCAAGAAGGGTTAACCCCGGTTCTTCGGCGGGCGAAAAGCAGCCTAAAGCAGCGGCAAGCGGTATGCCACGCTGCCCGCCTGTGCCCGGAATGCCCACTTCCATGGCATTCTTGAGCAGATTCGTCGACAGGCGCAGCGTGATCTTTCTTATGCCCGAGCCAGCCAGACGTCTGGCCTTGCATGCCGCCAGTGCGATTGTAATTGGTTCGGTGCAGCCAAGCGCTGCTTTGATGTCAAGTTTCAGGGTTTTTTCCAGTTGGGCCAGGCTCATTTTGTTCCTCCGCGTTTGCCACAAAGTTAGCACAGGCATCTGCCAAACACAACCTGCAGAAAAACCGCAAATTCTGCCGTGACCCCGCTGCCGGCGCCATGTTGCCGCCAGACCCGATTCGCCTCTGACCATGCAGCTGGCAAGCAATTGCCGCCAAACCGACTTACCTTGTTTTTGCGGGATTCCATAATAAAGCGTTTCTGGAAATATTCAAAAAAGTCATGTATAAATTGTTAACCGCACGCAGCGAAGGAGAGTTCCTATGAAAATCAATTTTCTCGGAAAAACCGGCATCAA
>DAOPYA010000158.1:0-9292 GCA_035352635.1 Candidatus Rifleibacterium sp. | reverse complement strand
GATCAATAATTAAATCAGACTTTTTTTAAGAAAGAGCTAAATTATCTGGTTTGCCGTGACGATTGTTACTGTGGTTTAGAAAAATTCTATGTAAGCAGAGTCCTAGGCAAAATTAAATGGTGCAGACCGTAATAAAAAAACCGACAAAATCTGGCTCAGGCTTTACGTTGCTCGAACTGCTGGTCGTTGTAGGGATCCTGGCAGCTCTGGTGGCTCTGGCGTTACCCTTTTACCAGGATTACGTCAATCAGTCAAAGATTACGGCCGCTCAGGCTGACTTGCAGACCTTCAAAAAAGCCCTCGCCATGTTCGACCAGCTCGAACCAAAATCCTATGGTGCAAACGCTCTGGAAAAGAAAAAGTTTTTGCCATTAGTCGGTCGTTACTTACAAGATTTTCGTACAAGTGCTCAGACAACCAGCCCGATTGACCCCTGGGGCAGCGACTATAAACTTGATGAAAAGACGGGAGCCATCTGGTCTTCCGGGCCAGATGGGATTAGCCAAAGTGATAATTCAAGGGCGCCAGTCGGTGATGATCTGTTATCAACCTGGAAACCAGATTTTTTTGTAGCAACGGCAAGACGAATTGACAGCAAGACTCTCGAAATTGTTTTTTCGAGGAAGGTTTTTGATCCTTTGCCTGCTAACCAAATTACTGCTCATGAAGCTGGTAATACAATTATAAAAATATCTGATACAATTTTCCGTGTTAGTTTTGTAAATCCACTTCCAACAGTAAGCAGTAATGTAAGCGTTGCTGGCGCAGTTGCTGCACAGGATGGCAGATTATTATCTGAGGCCGGTGCAAAACCTGATGGAGGCCTGGCGACTCAGGCTGCATATTGACCGAAAACATCTGATGATGCGATCAGGTTTTACTCTTGTTGAGATGATCGTTGTTTCGGCACTGGTGCTGTTGATTTCACTGGTGGGGCTGTACACCGTCGATCTTGTTTCCCAGAGAGAAAAAGAAGAGCGTTTGCGCTACGCGCTTTTAGAGATGCGGGCTTCCATGGATATTTACCATCAGGAACGCACCGTTTACCCTGCTTCATTCAACGATCTGCTCACCAAAAAAAGGTTTGGCGGCAATTATGGCTATTACCTGCGCCGCCTGCCCATCAACCCGTTCTTTGGTGCGGTCAAATGGGAAATTGCCAGTCAGACCAAACGCATTTACGCATCTCCGGCTGATGAACAGCCGCACTGGAAACCCATGAATAGCCCGGCTGCAACTATCGAAGCGGCAGCGCCTTTCAGCCCGATAATCGACGTTCGCAGCCCCGACCCGGGTTATCTGTCGATCCGCAACGATCCATACACCCAGTGGTAGAGTTAAAGCTCATCAGCAGTTGCTGATTATCGGCGGCGGCAATTCTTGGTGAGTTTCATAACTCCCATAAAAAGCCACTTGAATTTAACTGATTGTCTTTTAAAAGGGGAAGCTTCGGCCTATCAGCCGGGTTGCTTTTTTGCTGACAGGAGGTCAGCGATACTCGACAGCATCAGGATAGATGCTGTCGGGTGCTACAGCCGACTTTAATTCTCAAGTTTTCGCTCAGCAGAACCGCTCTATCCTGCGCGGTTCTGCATGTGCACATCCTGTGCAAAACAAGCTTCCGAAAAAGCAATCCCGTCTTCTCGCCTCGCAATTTTATTATAGAAATCTATGGTTTTTGACCGAGGATTGCTGATTACTGGCGTGGCAGCTTGAAGCCTGATAAATTTTGAGTTTCTGTTGCCGGTTCAGCACCCAGGCCACGCGCCCTTGCTTCGCTGAGCAGATTTTTAGCGATCAGGCTCTTGTCGGGCAAAAGAACCTCATAGGCTGCCCGCGCTTCAACAATCTTTGTCGAAAAAAGCAGGTTGCGCAGCCGGGCCAGGCCGTCAGTTTGACCGGCTTTCCAGCGAATTACGGCGGCGAGAGCAATGTCGACGGGTTCCATTGACGCCTCGGCCTTTTCTATAAGCGGTCCGATGTTTGACCTGAAAAAGTCGATATGCCGGGCGATGAACCGCAAAGCCTGCTGCCGCAGCGCAATTTCCTTGCGGTTGGCGCCGCCCAGCACCCACGGAAGAAAGGGTTCCCAGTCTGAGAAACTTTCGGCTGCCAGCAAAACCCGGCTTATCAGCACTGGCAAAGCGGTGGCCGGGCGACCGAGGCTGTCGGCAAAGGCGATCAGACGAGCGGCATCCTGTGGTTGCAACTGCTTTAAGACTTGCATTGCCAGCTTTTCGTCAGCTGAAGTCAGCATGCATTCGAAAAGCGCCCGCATACCCAGCGGATCACGTAATATGGCCAACGACCTGACCGCGCACCCCGAAACCCGGTTGTCGAGGTCGGAAAGGGCGCTGATCAGAAACACGGTTTTGCGGGTCAGCGGCAGTTCGCCGGTAATAAAAATCGTGGCGGCCCTGGTTGGCGCGTCAGTTGAATTCAATCTTTGCAATACCAGCTGCTCAAGGTCTTTCTCAGGCGCCAGAATTGCCAGGCCTTTGAGCGCCTCGTTCTGAACGCGAAGAGCCGGGTCGTTCAAAAAAGGCTCGAGCAGCCCCGGCAGCAATTGCTGCCCGAGAATCGCCGCTGCCCTGACTGTGTTAGCACGCAGGCGAATGTCGGGGTGATTAAAATATGGCCTGATATATTCGAGACCGATTTTTAGCCGGGCGGCGGCAGTGACTGCCGAAGCCAGCACGAATACATCCTTCTCATCTGGAAAAAGAGCTTTTAAACCATCTTCTGCCGGTTTCCCCATGACGGGTAATAGCGATTGCACTGCCAGACGACGAATTAAAGCCTGGTCACTTTTTAACAACCCTGTGATAGCAGGTCCCAGAGTCAGCGGGTGATATTTTTCGGCAAGCTGCAGTGCCAGTTCGAGAACTTGCGCGTCTGAAGACTTTATCGCATGTTGCAGCGGTTCAGGGTGAGAAGAAAAATCCTTTTCCCATTCGTGCAGCGCATGCACAGCCAGAGCCGGCTTGCCGCTTTTGATCAGACTGTTCAGTTCGTTGAAATTCATGCTACCTTCTCGCGATCAGCTTGGCCATACCAAAGATCGGCAGGTAAAGCGAAATGACGATACCCCCAATTATCACGCCTAGAAAGATAATCAGCATCGGTTCAATCAACGAAGCCAGCGTTTCGACCTTGTTGTTGAATTCTTCTTCATAAAAATCAGCGACATGATCGAGCATCTCGGGCAGGTTGCCGCTGCGCTCGCCGACTGCCACCATGCGATTGAGTAATTCGGGCAACCAGGGTGTCTGACTGTCAAAACTCTGGGCGATATCTTTTCCCTCGCGTATCATTTCTGAAGCTGAACCGATCGATTCACGAACCGGTTCGCGTTCAACCGATTGGCGAATCAGTTCAAGCGAACTGGTCACGGTTATGCCGCTGTGAATGAGCATCGAAAAGCTTTTGGCAAAACCCGCAATCTCGTAAGTATGAAACATCTCGCCAAACAGGGGTAACTGTAAAAGCATCCGGTCATACAAGCGCTTGCCGGTCGCCGTTCTTTTCATAACCGTCAGCAAAATTACGGTGCCCAGCACGATTCCAGCCACTATCGGGAAATAATTGATCAATACATCACTGCATCGCAGGGTGAACTGGGTTATGGCCGGCAATTCACCGCCAAAGCGGGCATAAATATCTTTGAACCGCGGCACGATCTTGACCAGAATCGCCACGACTACCACGAACGACAGAACCATGACCAGGACAGGGTAGGTCAGAGCCTTGATGATCATGCCCCGCAGCTGAATGCGCTTCTTTAAAAGGCCTGTCAGTCTTTCGAGAACCTGCGAAAGTTTGCCTGATTCTTCACCGACTTCAAGAAGCTGCAGGTAGGTGCGGTCAAAGATTTCGGGAAATTTGGCGAACGAACCTTTCATGCTGCTGCCATCGCTGATTTCAGCGACGATAGTGCGCAATGTATCCTTCATTACCTGACTGTCAGCCCTGTTAATGAGCATTTCCAGAGTCTCGATAATCGGGATTCCGGCCCGGGTAAGGGTGCCAAACAGACGGGTGAAATGATAAAGCTCAGTTGCCTTGACGCCCCGCCCAAAGCTGAATGACCTGGCAACTCCGGTGTCAAGCTGGGCGTCAAGTGGTTGCAGCCCTCTGATCGCTGCTGAATCCATTGCTTCTCTGGGTGAGTCGGCTTCGATCAACAGCAGGTCGCTGCTTCCATCTGGCCTCTGTGCTTTAACCCGGTATTTCTGCATATTAGTTACCTTTGTTCATTATTGGTTTTCAGAATCTCAGAAGCGCTGGCCTGCGGCGCGATCTCGATGATGTTGCGATCTTTGTAGGCACCGCTCAATACCCGTTTTGCCTCTTCAACTGTTGTTTCAGGAAGCTTTTGTAGTCTGACCGCATGTGGCAGGCCATCGCTGTCGAGAACCGTGAACACTCCTTCTTCGCCCCTCGTCAGGTTGATCATGCCCTTTTCTGGGGCCTGGCCTTCATCAATTATGAAGACACGATTGTTTTCTTTGACCAGAAATCTGCTGCCGTTGCCAAGTTTGAATTCGCCGAGAACTGCAATCTCTTTTGGGGGCGGAAGTTGCAGGTCGGTAGTCGAAGCAATCTGAACGCTTGCCGTTGATTGAATTTCCCAGATGAATCGATCGGTCATGTCGAGGGGCAGGCGCAGCACTGCTGCGTCAAACTCAGGTTGCCTAACCGGGTCGGGCATTGAAGCAACCCTCTGATAAAGGTCTTCGGCGATTTTGTTGAGCATGATTATCTGTTCATCGATTCCAGCTGTTTCGAGGGGGGTGGCGACGTTGAGTGGCTGGGTTGCACGGCTATCCTGCAACGGGGTCGAAACAACCGGAACGCTTGCTGCGCCGGGAGTGGTGACCTCGACTGCCGGGGTTGGCCGGCCACGGGTAGCCCGCACTCCCAGATTGGCAACCACCAGCAATACCAGCAGGCCCAGCCCGGTATAAACCCTTTTGTTGTTTGGTTGATCAGCCATCAGTCTGGAACCTCACCCGGCATTGCAGTTTAAGCTGTGCTTCATGGTTCAGGTCATCAAGTGAAACAAATTCGAGGGTCTCGATGCGGATGCCGGCCGGGTGCGTTTCTAGAACATGAAGCATGCGGCGAATCTGCGGGTATCTGCCGTTAAAATGCAGTTCACAAGGCTGATCAACAAAGCCTGGCAGGTTTTCCCGTGCTTTGTAGCCGAGATTTACCAGTCTTACTCCGGCCGAAGCAACCATGTCGGGAAGCTGGTCGATAAAATATGACATATCGCCATCAGGCAATCGCGAGAAGGTTGCTGAGGCCAGGGTTTGCTGACGATCAGCCAGAGCTGCGCCCAGGGTTTCGATGCGGGTCGTAAATGCCTGAATGAATGCTAACATGCGGTTTTCGATCTGTTGCCGGTCAGACACCTGAGTCTTCAGGTTGCTGAGGCGCTGCCTCTCACTGAGGTAATGGGGCAGCCGAATTGAGGCGATGCCGAGCAGCAGCAATATGCCGGCCCAGGAAGCCAGCAGCAGTATCAGCGCTTTAATGCTTTTATCAGAAGGTTTCATTGAATTTAAACTCGATGTCAATGCTGAAGCCCGATTTTCCCTGGTGCTTAACCTCGCCGCGTGGCGTAAAGTTGAGGTTCTCAAAGCAGCTGGCCTCAGAAAGCTTCATATAAAAGGCATTTGCCTGTTCAGTGTCTTTGACAGCGATGCGAAACCTGAAAAATCGGTCTTCGGCAGCAAAAACCGCTTTTGCGGTGAACGGGTTTTCTATGGCCGTAATTACAGCGCCTTCTGGCATTGCGGTATCTAAAGCGTTAAAGAGTTTCGTCCAGGTGCTGAATTGACCACCTATTTTTAAATTGTGCCGATTCACATTTTCTTCAACGCTGCTGATCTTCGCTTCATCTGGCAACATTTTGCTGGCCCGGTCGATAAAAGCCTGAGATTCATTTTTCATGCGTTCGGCGGCCGCTGCGTATTCTTTTTCAAGATTGCTGGCTGAAATATTCATGGCAGCCAGCATGGCAAACACGATGACCGATGCGATTAATGCAGCGGCAGCTGAGATAATCGGCATGGTTATTCGCCGCTCGTCTCGTTCAACAAATTCATAAGCAGTGGTCATGCGGCCATTATCCTGTCAAAGCGTTCGAGCTGCCAGGGCGTCAACAAAAGATTCCCAAGCACCGTGGCCAGAGTCGCCGGAGTCTCACCCGCCGGCAGAACCAGACTGGCAATCAATAATTCGATTTCATTCTGCATGCCGGTCGCTGGAATCCCGAGGTTCGCTGAGATCAGCTTATCAAGGTTTTTTATGCGTGTTCCCTCGCCGGAAACGATGATTTTAACAAAACCGCTTTCGTCGGGGTGGTCGTTTGAAAAGAGCAGTAAAAATCCATAGATCTTCTGAAGCAGATCGATAAAAACTGCTTCCATGTGACGATAAATTTCGATCTCTGACTGGGCATCTGAATTGGGGTCTTCGAGAAGCACGATTTCTTCGGTTACAAGCCGCATTGCCTCGGCAAATCCGCATTGCCTTGCATCTTGAACCGCCCTGACCATGGCGTTGAGCCCGATGTTGATGACATGTACGGCACGCAGGCCTTCCCGGCTGAAAATACCGGCGGTTACCGATTCATGCCCGAAATCAAGAAAAATTGACGGGTGGCGGGTCTCGGCGGCAACTGACTTCAGCATTCTCAGGTGCCCTGCGAAAGCGGGTTGAACCGACAGTGGTACTATTCCGGCCTGATCGCAGGCCAGTTTTAGCTGATCAAGAATGCTTCTGTTCAAGGCGCAATATTGCACCGGAACCTTGTTGTCGCGTTTCTCACCAGATTCGTATCTGACCGAAAAATCACGGTAGTTCAGTGTCGTGCTCTTGTGAATTTCACGCTCCAGAAACGGCAGAAACCCGGATTTGACAGCCATTGCCGGTATCTGAAACGACCCGAAAGTGAAGGCCGAATCGGCAAGCACTATCGAGACATGTTGTTCAAACGGAAAGCGGTAGCCACTGATTTCGCGTAAATCGGCGGTCAATTTTGCTGAATTGATGGTCGCGGTGGTGCTGTTGAAATAAGGTTCTTCAGAAAATATTTTTTTGTGTGCCTTCTGAATGAAACGGTTGTCAATAAAGCTCCCTGAAAACCAGCGCAATTGCGTTGCGGTAATTTCAAGAATGTTTACCTGACTGCGTTTCAACAGCCACTCGGTGAATTGTGAGACTAAAGACAAGGCCCGCACACCCTTTCAAGTTCAGTAAAATCAGTAACACCGCGACTGACTTTGATCAACGCCGAATCAAACAGGGTTCTCAGGCGTTTTTCACGAATAAATTTCATACTTTCGGTCAGACCGTTCTGGGCAACCAGATCGCGCATCTCATCATCGACAGGCAAAAACTCAAAAATCCCGGTGCGGCCACTGTAGCCCATTTTAAGACAAGCCGGGCAGCCCACAGCGCTATAAACCTTTTCGACCAGCATCTTGCCAAACAGCGCCTGTTCGTTTTCTTTGGTCGGGCGTGGTTGCCGGCATTCAGAGCAGAGTTTGCGCATCAGACGCTGTGAGAAAACAAGATTCAGACAGCTCATCAGCAGATGAAAATCTACGCCGATGTTGTGCAGACGACTCAGAGTTTCGGCTGAAGAATTAGCATGCACGGTTGACAAGACCAGATGCCCGGTCATGCTTGCCTGCATTGAAATCTGGGCGGTTTCTGAATCTCTGATTTCACCGACCATGATGATGTCAGGGTCGAGGCGCAGAATAGTTCGCAGCCCTCGCGCAAAGGTCAGCGAGCGTTCAGGTTCGTTGCGGTTGACCCTGACCTGTGTCTGCTGAACCCCTTGAATGCGCCTTTCAACCGGGTCTTCAATGGTGATGAACTTAAGCCGCGGGTCTGCCAGCGACTCAAGAACTCCATACAGAGTCGTCGATTTGCCGCTGCCGGTAGGCCCGGCTACAAGAATCATGCCGTGCGGCGACCGGGTAACACTGCCAAGAAGCTCTAATTCATCAAAGAGCATACCGATAGTCTCAAGGCTCAATTTAACGTTTTCAGCACCCGAAAGCAGCCGTAATACGGTGTTTTGACCAAAGATGCCCGGCATGCAGGCAATACGAAACTCAACTTCACGGTCTTCGCAGTTCACTTTAAAACTGCCGTCCTGGGGCATTACTTTCTCGGTAATATCAAGGTGCGACATGATCATCAGCCTCGAGAAAAAACCCGCCGCGGTGGCCGTATCTATTTCGAGACGATCAACGAGAACCCCGTCAATTCTGAATCTGATGCGTGCCCCCGCCTGTGTCGATTCGGCGTGTATGTCGCTGGCGCCCTGATTGACTGCCAGCAAAAGGGTTTTATTAACCAGTTCAGAAATCGAAGGCGTATCAAGACTGACGCTGATGTCACTGATTTTTTCGTTTTCACTGGCCGGGCGAGTTTCGCTGCCTTTCAACGTGGAAGCAAGCGAATGGATGCCTGAATACAGATCCTGTTGGGGTGATGATTCTGGCTCGGTGGGCATAAGAGCAGCGATTGCAGAGGGGGTGGTGACCTGAAACACGGTTTCATAGCCAAGGGTAGAGAAGAGCGGCACCAGGTTTTTGCACTTGCCGGGTTGGGAAGTTGCCAGCACCAGGTCACGACCTTCGAGGCTTACTGCAAATAGATTCTCACGGATACAGATCGAAGCGATTCGTTCGGGAAGCCGATCAAAGGGCAAACTCTTTTGCCCGTCATTAAATAACAGATTGCTGGCTTCTGCAATCAGCCTGAAAAGGCTTTCTTCGGGCAGGCCGCTTTCTTTTGCCAGAATTACCTCGAAGGCCTGCCCGGTTTCACTGGCTTTTCTGGTGAGGGAGGCCAGCTTTTCGGGCGGGAAAACGCCTTTTTCTTCAAAAAACTTCTCGATTGGTCTTTGAAACACCACACCTGCTATCAATCTTGCCATTGTTATCCCTGTATGTAGAATGTATATTTTTTAATTATACTCAATTAATCGGCAGAAATCGGATGATTTTAACGCTTCAGAATAAAGTGAAAACTGCCGAAAATTGATCTGTGAAATACTGTAAACTCAGAACGAGATTTGGCAGCCGCATTTCAGTCGGCCGCTTTATGACAGCACTGACCGCAGTGGTGGCAATTGCCCTGCTTGCCGGTTTGCCGATCCTGTCTGGCGACAGCAGGGGAAGCCGCTTTGTCAGGCTTGATTTCATACCGGGCAGCGTTGAAGCCGATTCAGAAAAAATGAATGGCCGTTATATTCTTTCTTTTG